>JAILFT010000053.1 GCA_024697425.1 Butyrivibrio sp.
TCACAGCTGCTGCCGCTCCACCAGCTCGTAGAAAAAGCCCTTCTTATCTATCAGCTCCTGGTACTTACCTTCCTCAATGATCCGGCCGCTGTCCATGACCAGGATCCTGTCGCAGTTCTTAATAGTGGAAAGCCTGTGGGCGATGACGATCCTTGTGCATTTAAGTCCGTCCAATGCCTCAGATATCTGTCTCTGGGTTATGTTATCCAGCGCGCTGGTGGCCTCATCAAAGATCAGTATCCTGGGTTTTGATGCCACTGCCCTTGCTATAAGGAGTCTCTGCTTCTGACCTCCGGAGATTCCTCCCTGGCCTTCGGCGATGATGGTGTGCATTCCCATAGGCATCGCACGGATATCATCCGCAATTCCAGCCATCTCGGCTGCTTCCCAGGCTTCCTCCTGAGTCAGCTTCTCCGAAGCAATAGCGATATTGTGGAAAATATCTCCAAAGAACAGCTTACCGTCCTGAATAACCGAGCCTATCTTGCGCCTTAAAGACTTAAGGTCAATTCTCTCTATATCCTTGCCGTCATAGAAAACCACACCCTTGTTGGGCTTCTCAAATCCCAGAAGAAGCCTTACCAGAGTGGACTTGCCGCATCCGGTCTTACCTACGATGGCAACATATTCTCCCGCTCTGATCTTAAGGTTGAAGTTCTCAAGGATATATGGGTCCTGCTCATTGTATCTAAAGTACACGCCTCCAAGTTCAATGCTTCCGTTCAGCCTTGTAACGATATCCTTTTTAAGCGTCTTCTCAGGCTCTGTCTTAAGGATTGGCTCCGCCATATCAAGTACAGGCTTGATCCTTGCAACTGACAGGGAGGTTGATGACAGCTGAGAAAATGCCGCAAACAATGCTGCGTAGGCAATATTAAAGGCAAAATATTTCGACGGTGAAACGCCTGATTCGATTGCCATCTCATAGAGTACGATTGTTCCTATCAGTGAAACCGCTGTATTTAGCACGCTGCTTATTTTTAGGAAAAACGGCGGATTATATGCCAGTGCTGCCCCTTCAGCATATTGGTTCGCCCATTTTGCGAAAATTCTCTTCTCCGCTCCTGCAAGCTTTATCTTCTGAATTCCGTTGATCATCGCATAGCTAAGACCGTTCTCCTTAGCCATATGCTCCATTCTCTGCCTGGTGATCTTCATCTGCATCACTGTCGCGATCACAGACAGGAAAAGACTCAGCAAGATGATCACTATTGACGGCAGCACCAGTGCCGACGCATATCTCATGATCTGGATGATATAGATCAGAGAAGCCATAGCCGACAGGCCAAGAGAAAAGACATCCTCAATTATGATCTCACATATTGAATTGATACTGCCGGATCTGCTGGAGAGCTCACCTGCACTGTACTGCCTGAAAAAAGGCACCGGCAGAGTAAGAATTCTTTGCATTACCGCCTGTTCCACAGGAATCGTAACCTTCCATTTCACACGCATGGATACTGCAGAAGCAAGTGCTGTCAAAAAATGTGAAAGAAAGATCGTAATCAGAATGGTCGCCGTTAAAAAACCAAACAGGGTCATATTTGATTCTTTTATGACCGTCCCCGTCATTGCCTCTGCTGCCATAGGCAGGATCATTGAAACAATCGCAGAAAGGATAACCGCAACGATATAATACATATAATCATAGACTGAGAGCCTGTCCTTCATAAAGCTGATAAGGTCGGATATTCCAAGCTTTTTCAATGCCAGGGGCTCATAAAACGCCACTGCATGTTCCTCAAAAAGATCGGTATTCCTCCTGCTTACCAATGTCTTTTTTCCGGTAACGGGATCATAGAAGTAATATCTTGCAAATCCCATAGGGAAAAGACATATCGGCGTGTGATCAGCCTTGAGCAGGCCGATGATTGGACCAAAGCAGTCCGTGTACCATCCCTCCTTCAGAGAGATCACAGCCTTCATCATTCCCACCGAACTTGCCGCATATTCTATCTGTTCCATGGGATCCTTGATATTACCAGGTATCTCCACGGAAGGGTAATGATAGAACATGAAAATATCCTCAATGGCATTGCGCACACTGAATTTCTTGTTACCGAGCTTGAGCCTCTCGCCAAGCACCTTGTGGGCAATCTTGTCGTAGGACTCCCGGTACATCTCTTCATCTCTTCTTTTTCTAAGTCTTATCTGTTCGTCAAACCAGCCCAATTTCCACGCTCCTGTGTATTTATCAATATTCACCGGCCACCCGGGGCCGATGCCATAATGCTATGTCAGACACTGCCGTAAAAAAGCTTTTTCAGTCATATCAGTCATTGCTGACCAGGGCCTTGTAGTAACCATCCTGCTCTATCAGCTGCTGGTGAGTTCCGCGCTCAACTATCTCTCCCTTATCAAGAACTATGATCTCATCGCAATCCCTGATAGTGGAAAGTCTGTGGGCAATTATTATGAGAGTGATGCCCCTGTCCTTGATGGCATTCACAACCTCATACTCGGTCTTGGCATCCAGCGCACTGGTGGCCTCGTCCAGGATAACTATGGAAGGGTCCATGGCAAGAACCCTTGCAATCTCCAGCCTCTGCCTCTGGCCACCCGACAGGTCTTTTCCTCCCTCAGCAATCCTGTACTGATATCCGCCGGGCTTAAGGATAATGTCATCGTGGATCCTTGCATCTCTTGCTGCCAGTATCATTTCAAAGTTTTCGATGGATTCATCCCACATCTTGATGTTGTTCTCGATGGTGTCCTCAAAGAGGATAATATCCTGATCCACCACGGCTACCGAGCCGGTAAAGGTGCTCCTGTCTATCTCGGGAATTGACTTGCCGTCAAAGAGTATCTCGCCGCTCCAGGGCTTGTAAAGACCGGAAATAAGCTTGGATATCGTGGATTTTCCGCATCCGCTACCGCCTACGATGGCAACTCTTTTCCCCTGGGTCAGTTCCATGTTGAAGTCCTTGATAAAGGGCTTATCAAGCCTCGAATAGCCAAAGGTCAAGTTCTTCACCTGAATATTGCCTGAGAGCTTCTCAAAGACATGACTGTCATCATCGCCTCTGTCTGCATACTCGTCGGTCCTGTACTGCATTACATCCTCGACCCTCTCCATCTCGGTGCGCATCTCAAGGATGGTCTGCCCGGCATTTGTAAGTGTCGTGGCAGGCCCCATGAAGGACTGGAGAATTCCCTGGAAGGCCGTGATCATACCAACCGAGAAGTTCCCGTTCAGGGCAAAAAAGACACCGCCTATGAGGATGGAGTAGCTGGCCATGGTGGAAACCATCTGGGGTATAGCCTCCAGATAGGTGTTCTTTCGCATGAACTCTACTTCTTTTTCATCTACTCCGGCCTTGGTGGCAACCCAGTTTTCAAAGAAGCCGTTCTCTGCTCCACTGGCTTTAATGGTCTCGATCATGCTGATCCCTGCCAGAGTCTGAGTGGCAAGCTTGCCCCGCTCAATCATCATTCCTCTGGTCACGTTTATCCTGTGATCGGAGACAATTTTAGAAATGAAAAGGTTGATAACTACAGTTGAAATGCCCAGAATCGTAAGAGGCACGGAATATCTGATGAGAACCACCAGATAGAACACCATCATTCCGGTATTCAGGCACAGAGGTGCAAAGGTGTTGACAATAACACCCGCAATTTCCTCGTTGGTGGAATGTCTCATGAGGATATCTCCGGACATTCTCTGGGAAAAGAACTCCACAGGAAGCCTCAGTATTTTCCACATGAAAGAAGTGCTTCCGTTGATTGCCAGCTTTCCGTCAATCTTGAGGGAATACACCGCAGCAATCCAGGACACAGCTATCTGTGTGAACGCCAGTATGGACATCAGTAAAAGAAATCCCTCCGTCTCACTTGCAGCTTCGCCGGTCAGAAGCTTATCCATGAAGTACTCAGACATCTTGGGATTTATGATGGTGAAGGCATAGGAAAAGAGTGTTATCAGAACGGTAAACACCACAGCCGCCCTGGCATTCTTAAGTCTCCTGCCTGCAAATTCGAAAACGCTCTTTCTCTTTCCGCCGGGTTTAAAATCCTGTGTAGGTTCAAAGGTCAGGACGATTCCGGTGTATCCTTTTTCGAATTCCTTGATGGGAATGGCAACACTTCCCCTGGCGGGGTCATTCACATAGGCTTTCTGTCCCTTAAAGCCGCACAGTACTATGAAATGGTTGTACTCCCAGTGAACAATACAGGGATATGTGCATTCGTTTCTGAGGCTCTCCATATCCATGCGGTAGCCTGCAGTCTGCATGCCGTAGTTTCTTGCTGCTTTCAATATATTTTTTGCATTGGAGCCATCCCTCGACACGCCGCAGTCAAGACGCACCTGCTCAAGAGCAATCCACTTGCCGTAATAGGCAAGTATCATGTCAAGGCAGGCTGCCCCGCACTCAAGGGCTTCCATCTGCATTACAACGGGAACTTTTGCAGCTCCTTTGGTTAACGGTTTTTTATTTACCATGTCTTTTCCTTCCTCTGGAAAATGGATATATATAAAAAATTATACCATCAACAATCGCTGTTTTGTATGTCTGCTGTCGTTAAAGCGTTCCTTGTTTTTTAAATCGGATTCATATACTATAAAAAATGCATTTAATAAGAAGAAGGAATGGAATATGTGGAATTATATTAAAGGTCTTTTTCTCAGCGGAAGCTTCGGCAAAAAGTTTCACGCTGCATTCGTCGGAATAGCCGGAGCTCTGCTCTTTCTGGCAACACTGATAGGCATAGGCGGAGGTTCCTGGTTCTTTGGATTCTTTATAGGGTCCATACTTTTCACCAAATATGAAGAAAAATATAAACATACAATTGAGGATATATCCCATGTCCCATATTGGGGCAATAAATTCGGACGCAGGAACACCATTGAGCTTCTGGAGGATGAAACCTTTCACCCCTATGTTCTCAGAAGCGGAAGGGTCTGCAGAAATCTTAAGGTCAGCAAGAGCGGTCGTTGGTTCTATGTGGCCGGGCATTACTATCCTCTGTACCTTGTAAGAGGCTTTGACTACGCAAGGGGAGAACTTCTTATGATTGACGGGACAAGACTCCTTAATCAGAACTGGCTCAAGAACAAGGGTACAAGAGAGGCTCTCGTGGACCTTCTTAAGGCCAACAGACTCTACGAAGTCGGCATGAGAAAAGCTCTTCTTGACAGCATCACTACAAAAGCTTTCAACACTGTCTGGAAGGGAAGCTATAAAGAACTTGCAAAGGCCGACTGGGATCAGATCCGCTATGAATGGGAAAAAGAAGTATCCGAAGAAGCCGAAGATACTCTCGAGCGAAGCAGGGCAAACAAGTTAAGAGAAGCTCTAAGGCTACCCGATTATGCACTTAATTCACTTCATACCAGAACTCTTACAGATCAGGAAATAGATATAATATGCAAAGCCGTACAGGACAAACGGATCAAGAGCATTGAAGGCTGGTTTAATATATCAGATTTCAAAGATGACATGTGCGTCGGAAATGGTGCCCGCCTTCTTTCGAAGCTTGACCCAAGAGAAGATGAGGAATCAATAACTTTCCTCTTTGACTGCACAAGAGATATTCAGAAGCCCTATTTCACAGAAGCGGTAAACGCTCTTATGAAGTATCCCAGAGATGTACTTGTAAAAGAGATTGAGAAGCGCGTAGCCATAGCCCATGAAACAGGCGATGTCCTGTGGGGCGCAGGCCTTATTTACCTTTCCGGCCAGATAGGCTATGAGATAAGCTTAAGCCGTGAAAGCCGCGGACTTGGACAAGGTCCTGTCAGCTCTAATTTCTATGACGAGCAGGAATCCTACGCACAGCCTTATGATACTCAGTCATTTTCTTCGCAGACCTTTGCTCAGGGCGCTGCCCAGGCACAGGCTCAGCCTTTTACCCAGAGCGCAGCTCAGGCTCAACCCCAGGTCAAACCCTTTAAGCCGTAACACAACAGACTGATCAGATACCTGCCGCAGGACAATGTGATGATAGGGCATAGGGCAGGCTGATCTTTACTCGATTATGCACACAGACAACAAAAAGCCATCACCGGTAATCCCCAAGGATCATACGGTGATGGCTATTATTATGCTATATACCCTGTAAAGTTCAGTCTATTGTATAGCTGTAATCCGAGAAATCCGCCTTAAGCTGCGCCTTGTGGCCGTCCTTCTCCCAAAGGAAGGTCATAACAGTACCATCCAGGCTGATGGTAAGGTCAGAATCAAAGCCAAAAGCAGGATTTGTATTTCTGTATCTTAAGAGCTTAAGCTGTTCCTTCACTACTTCTTTTCCCAGAGCCTCTTCTATCTGAGGCATTGTAAGATTGGTCCTGTTGATCTCCTTGTGTCCGCCTGCACCGGCGCGCTTTACTGCCTCGTGGTCGTTCTTTCCCGCGAACAGATCAAGATACCAGATCTGAGGCTTTCCGGGCATGAACATCTGGATTGCCCTTGCAAAGAGCATCTTCTTGTCATCCTCACCCAGAGCGCTGTAATAGGTGGCATTTACCTGATAGTACATATTCTTGGCACCATGAAGATCCTTGACATATCCGCCTCTTCCGACAATGATGTCGATCATCTTCTGGATGTCTTCCTCGGGGAGGAGTCCCTTAAGGTCCAGAAGCGGTATACCGTCGTGGCATCCCAGCATGTTTACAACACGGATCTTCTTGTCGTATACCTCTTTTGCCCAATCATAAAGCAGCTTTCCGTCCTTGCTCTCTATGGCATAGATAAGAAGTCCGGGCAGGAAGAAATCGTAGGTCATGTAGCCTTTGTCTGCCACTGTTTCATATATCTTTTCCCCATAGCTTGCATGGATCTCGGGAAGAAGTGATACCCCGAATTCATCAGCAAGTTTCTTAACCTTCTCAAGTACGTCCCAGGTATCGGGCTCGTTGAGGAAGTTCTTTTTGCCGGGTTCCTTGGGTGCGTAGGCAAAGGCATCAAGTCTTACAATCCTTGCGCCGTACCCAGAGAGGCTCTTCAAGGTGTTTCTGTAATGCTCCCAGACAAGCTCAGACTTGATGTTAAGGTCCATCTGTCCAAGGTAGCGTCTTCCGGATTCAAGAAGGTCAACTGCTGCGTCTTTGTATTTCTCAAAGCCTGTAAAATCTATCTCAGAAGGCTTTTTGCCTTCATCAAGTTCTTTACGGATGCGCTCTGAAAGCTTCTGCGCTGTCAGATACTGAATGCTCATCCTGTCCATCAGATCCTGAACATCGGGCCTCTTGTACTGAACCTCCTGATAGAAGGTATTCCAGTAGGGAACGTCCTTTCCATCGGGCATTCTCACCATAAGGATCGGAAGTCCGGGCTTTCTGAAGAACATGTCCTTGATATACTCTTCCCGGGGCTGGATGTAGCCTTCGGGAGTCATCTCACCGCAGCCTTCCCAGAATTTGTTCCAGTTGATGAAGAAATCCTTATACTTTGAATTCTCACCGTTCTTAAGAAGATCCTGGAACTGGGGAGAAAGAACCGACGCGTGATTTAAGATAAAATCAAGCTTTAAGTCAATTCCAAGATCAGCCAGTTTATCAATATCTCCGGGAGCAGCCATCTGCTCGTTGATGCTGTAGTCTATTACCGAAAATCCTCTGTCCAGGTCAGTATTGAAGATGCTTGGAAGGATGTAAAAAGACTGAAACACATCCTTGAACTCTTCTTTGGAAAGTACCGCTAGGATATCCGACATGGTTCCGCCCATGCTGTCGGGATAAGCGTTAAGCATAGGTCCGTTATTTGTAAAATTTGACATAGTATTTCCTTTCTTCTCAAGGAAGTCAAGCTCTCGCTTCACTTACCCTGATACGTTCACACCAGATTTGAAAACACCTCATCAGGTGTTCACTGCATAAGCTTCTTAAACTCGTCGTAGCTGAGAATATCTCCGGCCTTGGACACTATGATCCTTGCCTTGTGAGCCTGATCAACAAGTTTGGCCTGCTCAATCTCCAGAACCATTGTAGTGAAGGGGCTGTCAAGCTTGCCGTCTCTGTTTCTTGATTTTCTGTGCTCAAGTGTCTCCTGAGGTGTGCTGTTCAGAAGAACAGGGATATCAACCTGAGTCATGTAATCGCTGTTACCGTGGGTCCACTCAACAATAAGAACCTGCTTATCTGAAAGATCAACAAGGTCATACCAGAGGGAAGCTTCATCTCTGCCCATTCTCTTAAGATAGAGGGCATCTGCTCCATCCTTGAAGGCCTTCATTATATCATCAACTTCTTCGAAATCTGTTTCCTTGGGAGTTCCGAGATAATTCTTAAGTGCCTCTCTTCCTGACTCAAGATAGCTTGTGAACCAGGTGTCAGTCTCTGCATGTGCCTTGTCTGCATCGGTTTCAGCCTTCTGCCACTCTCTGATCTTGGCTACATTTTCAGGGTTCATGACACCTGCGTCAGCCATTCCTCTTATGCCCGCAACCCTGAATGTATGAAGCCTTTCAGCATCATTGTACATGGGAATTCTGTGGGGATAATTGTCTCCGGACATGGTGTAGCTGCCTATTCCTGCCTGTTCCAGCATATATGACAGAAGTGACGCAATTTCAGATTTTCCAACACCGGATCCTCCGCAAACCGCTACAACAGCGCGGCTGTAAGGATTTGCCTCCATTTTGGCCGTCAGCTCTTTTACCAGTTCAGGGAAAATTGTTCTGGCTTTGGCAATGTGGCTCTCTCCGATCTCAATCTTATCTCCCGGCATATCACCGTGGGGAATATCCTCGGGAATAGTCAAATCCGCTGCAATTTCTGATGCATGTGTTAGTTTTTCTTTTACGTCAGAAACATTGATCGTTATTCTGTTGTACTTAGTGTTCATTTTTCCTCGTTCCTTTTCATAAAAAAATCGAATACTTTGACAACATGTATTCGACCGTGTTATTTTGTGAACAAGATACAATAACTTTTTTTTGTTGTAAAGTCCCAAAATAAATCATGATAACAATCAAAGAAATCGCCAGACAACTAAATATGAGCACTACAACGGTTTCAAATGTTATCCATGGAAAGGCCGGAGAGGTGTCTGAGGACACCAAGAAAAAAGTGGAGGAGTTTCTGAAGAAGGTGGATTACGTGCCGAATATTAATGCCCGTAATCTTGCCCAGAATGAATCCAAGATCATCGGCCTGGCTCTTAAGGCCCGTGCCGACAAGTACGAGAACCTTATCATGGATCCCTTTGTATCCGTTCTCATTGGTGGCGTGGAAGAGACCATTCGAAGTGCCGGTTACTTTATGATGCTGTACATCTCAAGGGATACCGACGAGATCATGCGGCATGTTTCCACCTGGAATGTGGACGGGCTTATCCTCTTCGGAATGCTGGACGATGACGGTATTCGTGTCAGCGAGAAGTACAAAAAGCCCATCGTATGTATAGACACCTATTCCCTTGAAGGACTCAAGCACTTTACCAATGTCGGTCTTGATGATGAACAGGGTGCCTATGAGATGACCTCCTATCTCATCTCTCAGGGTCACAAGAGGATCGCTTTCCTGTCCGACAATACCAAGGGCGTCGACCTGGCAAGACTCAACGGATACAAAAAGGCTCTCAAGGACAACAAGCTTAAGTTCAAAAGCTCTGACTTCCTGCAGATAAGACCACGGTCTGATGAAATAGAGGCCAGCCTTGAGGCGATATGCAAAAGAGCTTCCGAGTTCACCGCCATTATGTGTGTATCGGATCTGTACGCCGTAACACTCATGTCCGCTCTTTTAGATCGGGGCATATCAGTCCCCGAGGATATCTCGGTGGTTGGTTTCGATGACAATATGCTGGGCCAGCTTCACCGCCCCGCACTTACGACAGTACATCAGGATGTTAAGGCCAAAGGAATGACTGCTGCGGATACGCTGCTGAAACAGCTGGCCGGTCAGAAGACTCCCAACCAGATCAAACTGCCCACAAGACTTGTAATCCGTGACACTGTCAAAAACTTAAACAGCTAAATCAGGTTATCATTGTGTAGATTGACCAACTTATGCTTATGCGCATAAGTTGGTCTTTTTTACGTTTTAACATATTTTTTATAAATGTTTTATTGTTTTTTTACACTTGGATGTAAACGATTAAGTCCGCTCTACAGGCGGATTTTGGCTTATTTATGCTATTTTGCGCCATTCTTTTTATGGTTTTTTGCTTGAATTTTGGCACTGTGTGTGATATCTTGAATTTAGCGTACAACTTATGCGCAAAAGTAACTGTATAAAAGTTGCTTTATATGGCAGAATGCACAAAAGTGCAAAAAGGAGGGTAAAAAATGAAAAAGAAACTGATGTCAGTAGTTCTTGCAGGCTCAATGATTCTTTCACTTGCTGCTTGCGGTACTACAGGAACAACCGGCACAACCGACACTGCTGAGGCTCCCGCAGCCGAGACACAGGCAGAGGCTACAGAGCCCGCTGCTACTGAAGAGGCAGCTCCTGCAGCAGAAGCTACAGGCGACCTCGGAGAAGTTCGTCTTCTCAACGGTAAGCCCGAGATCAATGACCAGATGCAGGCTCTTGCAGCTAAGTATCAGGAAGAGACAGGCAATGTTCTCGTAGTTGAGACAATCGGTGGTGACACAAACGCATCTGACGAGCTCAAGAAAATGTATCAGGCTGACAACATGCCTGACATCTTCGTAATCGAAGCTAACCAGGCAGCTAACTGGGACGGCATGCTTGCTGACCTTGCAGGCGAGGACTGGACAAACAAGACAGGCTTCGAACTTGTTGATGCAAACATGGGAACAATCGGATTCCCTTACACAGTAGAGGCTACAGCTCTTGGTTACAATGCAGACCTTCTTAAGGCTGCAGGCGTTGATCCCGCATCTCTTACATCACCCGATGCATGGAAGGCTGCTTGCGAGACTCTTGATTCCAAGAAGGATGAGCTTGGCATCACAGCTGTATTCGGATGGTGCGCAGAGCCCACAAACCTTGGCTGGTCTTCAGGAACACACGTATTTGCTCAGTACCTTGACGCAGGTCTTAAGGCTGATGACACAACATACATTGACCTTCTTAACGACGGCGGCAAGATCGATGAGGCAAGAATGAAGAACTTCGCTGAGTTCGTTGGCATGATGAACCAGTATTCAGATCCTTCTCTTCTTATCGACGGAACCTATGATACACAGGTAGCCGGCTTCAAGGAAGGCAAGTATGTATTCATCACACAGGGTAACTGGTGTGTAACATCACCTGACGACGTAAGCTTTGAGTGCGGATTTGCTCCTTATGCATTTGAGGACGGAATCAACACAATCATCGCTGGTCCCCCTTCATATTGGGTAGCATACTCAAACGGCAACGTTGAGGGTGCAAAGGCATTCTTCAACTGGTGTGCAGGCGATTCTGCTCAGAACATCCTTGTTAATGATGCAGGTCTTGTATCTCCTTTCGATGATTGCCAGTATGAGGCAGTTAACCCCTTCTACAAGAGCATGAACAGCTACATCACAGCAGGCAACTACTCAGGATGGCACACAATGCTTAAGAAGGACGGCCTTCAGAACCAGACATGTAACGTATTTGCTGATTATGCTAAGGGCAAGCTTGATGCAGACGGATTTGTATCAACAATGGCTCAGGTAATTTCCAGCTACTACGCACAGTAATTTGTGAACATGCAGGCAGGGCATGCATGCCCTGCCTGTTTTTTCAATAAAAAGCAACCATTTATACTATTTAATCTGAAAGGGGGATTACAAATGGGTACTTTTTCAATGGGCCGAAAAATCGCATCCTTTGGCAGCCTGATTCTGGGCGCAGTGCTTGCGATCGCCGGACTTGCCTTATCCATTACCAAAGCAGGCGATCTAATCCTGGGAACCATGCCCGGTAGTGGGACGCCTATTATTCTGGGGAGAGGCGTCATGTTTGTAGGCGGAATAATCTTATTTATTCTGGGCCTGTATCTTTTTCCAACATTTAAGCATCATCGCGCAATCATCAACATTATCTTCCTGTTCCCGCTGCTCTTCGCTTTTGCGGTAACAGTAATCATTCCTCTGGTTCTTGGTATCGGATATTCCTTTACCGACTGGAACGGAATCACCATGAAAGGTGTGGTAGGATTTGCCAACTACGCCAGAATGTTCAGACAGCCTTCTTTCCTTTGGTCAATACTGCTGACATTCCTCTTCGTTGTTTTCAACATGATTCTTGTTAATCTTGTAGCTTTTCTTCTTGCTCTTTTATGTACTTCAAGGATCAAAGGCCTTGGATTCTTCAGAGCAGCTTACTTCCTCCCCAACCTTATCGGAGGAATCGTACTTGGTTACATCTGGCAGTTCATTTTCAGTAATGTTGTCACTAAGTTTACCGGTACATATTCAATGCTTTCGGACACAAAGACAGCTTTCATTGCTATCATCATCGTATACATCTGGCAGTATGCAGGTTATATCATGCTGATCTATATCACCGGACTTAACACCATTCCCGGAGATGTACTTGAGGCATCTGCCATCGACGGTGCGAACAAGCTTCAGACACTATTCAACATCAAGCTTCCAATGATCGCGCCCACTATCACAATCTGTACATTCCTTACACTTACATCTGCTTTCAAACAGTTCGATGTAAACCTTGCTCTTACAAACGGTAAGGGATCCGTACAGTTCCTTGGTGAGTATATCGCCAACGGTACCGAGATGCTTGCTCTTAACATCTATGGTACAGCTGTTGTTAATAATGACTACGCTCTTGGCCAGGCAAAGGCAGTTCTGTTCTTCATCATCCTGGCAGCCGTATCTATCATGCAGGTACGTATTTCTAATAAGAAGGAGGTGGAACTGTAATGCATACCAAAGAGAAAACTTCTTCAGTTGTGATCAGAATGATCATTGCAGTAATTGTTGCAGCATATGTATTGTTCCCGTTCTTCCTGCTTGTTATCAACTCAGGAAAAGAAACATCGGATATCACTTCAAATCCTGTAAGCTTCAACGGCATGAGTTTTGGCCAGTTCCGTTTCAACGTACATGAAGTTATCAACGATCCCAACTTCCTGTTCTGGCGTTCCTTCGGATACTCAGCACTCATAACTGTTCTGTCACTGGTTCTCCTTGCACTGTTCGGAGCCATGGCAGCATGGGTTATCTGCCGTAACAAGACCGTTTGGTCCACAGTAATTTACTTCACCTTCATCGCATCAATGATCATTCCTTTCCAGGTAGTTATGCTTCCTCTTATTTCTACCTTCCGTGATGTAGGTAAGTTCATCGGATTCCCGATGCTTCAGTCGGTACCCGGTATCGTGTTCGCATACCTGGGATTCGGTGGAGCCATGACGGTATTCATTCTTGTAGGTTTCATCAAGGGTGTTCCCTTCGACCTCGAAGAAGCTGCTTCAATCGACGGATGTTCTCCTGAGCAGACTTTCTTCCAGATCATCTTCCCTCTGCTGACACCTGTTATCACAACAGTTACAATCCTTAACGGAATGTGGATCTGGAACGATTACCTTCTGCCTTCAATGATGCTTGGTCAGAACGGTAAGGTAATGACAATTCCCATTGCCATCCAGAAGTTCGTTGGATCCTACGTAAAGCGCTGGGATAGAATCCTTCCCGCCGCACTGCTTGCAATCATCCCTATGATCATCATCTTCCTCATTGCACAGAAGCAGATCATGGAAGGTATGATTGAGGGAGCTGTAAAAGGGTGAACTGAGTTCTTGGCGAGGTTTTGTCGAGCCTGGAAACGAAGTTCGTTCTAGCGAGCGCAAAGCGCGAGAGCAGAGCTTCCTTGCGAACATACATATAAACATAAACCCATAAAAAAGCCCTCGGAATTTCGGTTCCGGGGGCTTTTGCCATGCATTTAGAACTTATTTATGTCATAAGGAAGTTCTGCTCTCGTGCCAAAGCACTCGCCAGAACAACGTTCGAACCAGATTCGAAAGAACCTCATCAGGTTCAAACAGTTTCAGGCTCAGGATATTCTACTCCGAAAGTCTCAACAGTAACTGTCTTCATAACCTGAGGGGTTACGGGACGATCGTTCCAGTCTGTCTCTGTCTCGGCAATGGTATTAACAACTTCAAGGCCCTCAATAACCTTACCGAATGCAGCATAGTCACCGTCAAGATGAGGTGATGTCTTATGCATGATAAAGAACTGTGAACCTGCTGAATTGGGCATCATTGAACGAGCCATGGAAAGGACACCCTCAGTGTGCTTAAGGTCATTCTTAAAACCGTTGCTGGAAAACTCTCCCTTGATTCCGTAGCCGGGGCCACCCATACCGGTTCCCTCGGGATCTCCGCCCTGGAGCATGAAACCACGGATTACTCTGTGGAAGATAAGTCCGTCATAGAAGTGCTTGTTGATAAGTGAGATAAAATTGTTTACTGTGTTGGGCGCAATCTCAGGATAGAGTTCAGCCTTCATCACGTCTCCGCTTTCCATTGTGATTGTTACTATGGGATTCTGTGCCATTTTAATTCCTCCGTTTATCTAAAAAAATTAATTTACCTTAACCTCTTCAATTTACCAGGGATTATTGTTGTAGTCAGAGCCGTAGCCTCCCTCTTCGTCTCCTTCGGGAGATCCGCCTATGTAGTCGCCCCATTTCTCCATGGTATCACGCTGGTCTTTTCTGTCCTCCAGCGCATTCTTCTTGTTCTCTTCCAGTTCCTTCTGAACCTTCTTTTCCTTGTCGGAAGGCTTGGAATCTTCGCCGGAATCCTCGCTGGGATCACTGCTGTTATTCTGATCCTGCTGATCCTGATTGTTATTGCTCTGATCGGGATTCTTGAGTTTTTCTATCATTTTGTCTATATCTTCCTTGAGCTGCTGGGCATCCGCATCGTGTCCGGGCTCACCCTCATCGGTGGCGCACCCCTTCTCAAGAAGTATATCTCTTGCCTTATACAGGATAAAAAGAGCTGTGTCTATCTTCTCCTGACTGGTAAGATTATTGAAATCAATGGTATTGCAAAGAGCAAGAGCCAGATTGACTCTTATATCGCACTCTTTCTCCTGGGTGGGATGCTGCTTGAGAGCCTCGGTATACTGGCCTACAGCCGCATTGTAATCTCCCTGCTTGTAAGCGGCATTTCCCAGGTTGTAGTACGGAAGATAGCTCTCAGGGAAGTTATACTTAAGAAGCCTGCTCTCACCTTCCGTATTGTATTCGCCTTTATTATAGGCACTTACGAAAGCCATGTTTGTTCCAAGTCTGACTGCCTGATAAATGCCAAGCAGCAGGAGTATCAGTCCGATTGCACCATAAAAGTACATTCTAAGAGGTATTTTTTTCATAACTTATAACCTCCCTCTTCTGGCTATCATGAACAGCTCGATAAGTATCATAAGAACCAGAGGGATTGCAAAATAATAATACAGATCTCTGGTAATCTCCGCGCCCTGGCCGCTTTCTATCACAGTCTTACTTGTCTCCTTGATGATCTGAATACGTCCCTTTAAAGATTCGCTTCCGCTGTTCATATTCTCATACTCAAGGCCAAGCTGCTCTGCAATGGTCTTAAGATTACCCTCGTTAATACGGGAGATCGCATCACCATGGGTGGTGTAATCATAGACAAAACTGTAACTGTCTTTCATCTTGCCGCCGCTTACGGAGCCGTAGCCCATTACCGCACCGGCATCTATGTACTGGGCAAGTCCGGAATAGTCCTTAAGCTGCTTGCCGTTTGTAATCTCACCGTCACTTATATAGAAGACAATGGTCTTTCTGTTCTCTTTTTTCTGAGAAGACAAAAGGAGTGCCTCTATATCCTGATAGGGAATGGAAAGATCGCTTCCCTTGGCATAATAGCTGTCAGGCATTGAAAAGGTATCCATAAGATTCCTTATATATTCCATGTCCTGGGTAAAAGGAGCCAGCACATGAGCGCTGTCATCAAAGGTCACCAGGCCGAAGTTACTGCCGGCAAGCTCATCGATAATATAATTCACATCAGCAGTCACGCCGCTCATTCTGGTATGTGACCCATTGTAATCCTGAGCCCACATACTGATGGTATTGTCGATGACAAAGAGAACATCCAGATTCTTGGTGGCAAACTCGTACTGACTCTCCACAATGCAGGGCCTAGCCCCAACAGAAAAAGCCAGGGCATATATCAGTGTAAGCCTTACCAGAGTTCCGATCTTGTCAGCTCTGTTAGCCTTATTGTTGATAATAAGAAATGTAGTGAGAACAAAGAGCAGGGCAAAACCCGCCACCAGTGCTCCCATGGGTAAAATAGGCTGAAACTTCATTTCTGTAACACCAATCCTGTCGTGCACGCCAGTGCAAGGCAAATAATCAAAATAATATACGGTATCTCCGGAAGGTCCACTGTCTGCCTGGTCATAACAACCTTAACCAGCATAGCTTCCTGTTTCTGGATATCCTGAACAATAGCGGAAACCGGAAGACTTGGAGTTCTTACATAAAACTTGCCGCCTGTTGTCTCCACCGCCTTCTTGAACCCATTAAGACATGATGCATAATTGTACTCTTCAGGCTGATAGAACTTCTCCTCCGAGGGGAAGATGCCGAACACAGTAACCTTGTTCTTTTTGCAGTAATCTGAGGCCTCCTGAAGGTTGATCACCTCTCTGCCGTAGGCATTGAGCTCATTGTCGGTACTCATGATGATAACTCTTGTCCTCTCGGAATTACCTAGATAGGGAAAAGAGTATAAGGCAGTGCCAAGACCTTCACCAATAAGAGAGGATCCTCTGTACCAGTTATCATAAAGAGTTCCTGCCTCGAAATAATCCAGTCTCTCATTAAGCTCTTTGAGCCTTTCGGACTTATCATCGGGAACATAGCGAAGATCATCGTACACAAGATAGTAGTCCTCATAGTACTCCTTCTGCATCTTGAAGTACTCACTGAGTTCATCCAGCCTGTCGATGACATAGTCGTAGTCATCGGTGAGGGGAACGTAGGTGACGGATGAAGTGTTGAAAATGCTTATTCCGAATCTGTCTCCTTCAAGGCCAGCCACAACTCCCTTTAAATAATCCGTTATCTCGGAATTAAGATCATACAGGGAATAGGAAACATCCAGGCAAAGAATGATATCTCTTTTCTTGACTCCGCTGACAGTATCGTCGGTTCTGTAGGGTCTTGCAATCAGGAAAAGGCCTGCCACAATACTGCCAAGGATTCCCGCCATCATCACCGCAGACAAAATACGGTATCTTAGTGCCAGCGAACGGTACAGGGGAGAGTTCTTTATCCTGGCAGTGTTAGCTGCCTTGGTTCCCCGGGTATATACACCGGTTCTTTTGCTGTGTATAAAAAACAGAACAATCAGTCCCGCCACCAGTACAAAAAGGCTGATGATCAGAAACTTCTCATACATTAACTTCAGTTCCATGATTTGATAACTCCCATTGCCGCCTGACAGGATTTGACAAGATCCTTGTCCTTACCCTTTTCGTCTTCGGCAAACTCAGGCACATAGTACTCTTCCATCAGTTCATCAAGCTTTCTGATGCCCATGGCCTTAACTTCTTTTATCGTGTAATTCTCAACGTTGATTCCTGTAGCCTCGTGAACGAAACCTCTT
Source organism: Butyrivibrio sp. (assembly GCA_024697425.1). GTDB lineage: Bacteria > Bacillota > Clostridia > Lachnospirales > Lachnospiraceae > Butyrivibrio. The sequence goes on from JAILFT010000053.1 coordinate 17,496, forward strand.
ATCTCAGCGGAAAGGCGCTGATAGCCGTCTCTTTTGTCAATTCTTCCCGCAGAATAGGCCACCTGTATGTCATGCACCTTGCTGATATACGCCTTCCTGAGCCTGTCCAGCCTCTCCGGAGTGAGCCTGATATGACGGACCACCGGGGGCGTTACCTTTTTGGTCCTGAATGTTTTCACAAGTTTAAGGATCACATAAATTATGATAGCCAGCGCAGCCAGAAGGATTGCTGCAACTATCAGATAAACCCACCAGCTGTATGAAAATGGGGCCTGTAATTCAACCGTAGTAACCATTTCTGTACCTTTCAAGCAGATCTACTGTTCTGCCTATAATATCTTCCTCCGAGGAGAGAGTCATGAGCGCAGCCCTGTTGCGCTTGCACATCTCGGAGACATTTCCGATGATGGCCTCTCGCTGCCTCACTTCTTCATCATGAAGAGCTTTGCTGTGGGACAAAAAGAATCTCTCGTATCTGGAAAGTTCAGTGTCAAAAACATTGTCTCCCGTAAGGAACGCATCCTCCACGTTGATGATAAGAAGATCATGGCCCGATGCCACGCTTCTTATGGTTCCCTCTGAAAGCAGGGAAAGCCCTTCAATATCAGTCAGAAGAAAGATTATCATTTTCTTGCGGACGGTATTGAGGACCTCGTTTAATGTATCAACCACCGTATGGTCAACGTCGGATGTGATCTTGTTCTCGTAGTCATAAAGCAGCTTCTCAAGATGGTCGGTTCCGGATTTAAAGTAGCTGATTGAGGAGCTGCCCTCACCGGGATATGCCATGGCGTAATCAGCACCGTTTCTGCCTACAATATAGGCCAGAGTACCGAAGGTCATGAGCATCAGTTCCTTCTTGGCTTCAGCTGCCGCGGTATCCCCCTGCATCTTGCTGCCTCTGTCGCATATGAACATAACATTGTGGCGCCTGTCCGTCATATATCTGCGGACCAGGATGGTTCCCATTCTCGATGATGATTTCCAGTCTATATCGTGGACATCATCACCTATCATGTACTCCTTGAGGTCGTCAAACTCCATGCTGCGGCCCCTGTGAAGGGAATGAAAATCGCCATCCAGAATGTTGGAGGTCTTTTTATTTGTATAAAGAGCTACTGCCCTTCGTATCTTGGATAGGTATTCGTAATCTATTTTCATCAGGGTGCCTTCACTGAATTAACAATAGCATCGATAACTGCTTCCACAGGAACATTGTCTGCAACAGCCGAATAGTTAAGACCTATTCTGTGACGAAGTACCTGGTGGCTCACCTGCTTAACATCCTCCGGAGTTACATAGGTTCTTCCCTGAATAAGGGCAACAGCCTTGGCCATCTTAAGGAAAGCGATGGATGCTCTGGGGCTGGCGCCGATCCTTACATACTTGCCAAGCTCAAGGCCCTGGATCTGGGCAGCTCTTCTGCTGGCAACAACAATGCTGGAGATGTACCACTTGATGGCATCATCTACATAAACCTTCTCAGCTATGGCCTGAACCCTATCAACATCCTTAATGGTGAGAACGGGAGGAGCTACGTTGGCAATGGCTCCGGTCTCAATTCTGTTAAGGATCTCAACCTCCTCAGCAGCTGTGGGGTATGTGATCACCTCTTTTATCAGGAATCTGTCGGTCTGAGCCTCGGACAAAGGATAGGTTCCCTCCTGCTCGATGGGGTTCTGGGTGGCAATTACGATGAAAATGTCCTCAGGCATATGATAGGACTTGCCGCCAATGGTAACCTGCTTCTCCTGCATGGCCTCCAGCATCGCAGACTGGGTCTTGGCGCTGGAACGGTTTACCTCATCAAGGAGCACGAAGTTGGCAAATACGGGACCAAGGATGTTCTCAAACTTTCCTGTAGACTGATTGTAGATCTGGGTTCCGATGATATCACCGGGCAAAAGATCCGGTGTACACTGGATCCTTGCGAATTTGCCCTCTACCGCATCTGAGATTGCCTTGGCTGCCGTGGTCTTGGCAAGACCGGGAACAGACTCAATAAGGATATGTCCGTCGGCTATGATGGAGCCGATCAGGGAAAACTTAAGCTGCTGCTGTCCCACAACCTTGGCATCAAAATAGGAAGAAAGCTTTCCGATAACTTCCTGGGAATAGAGGAAATCGGCCTCTGAGATATCTTCCCGGTTCTGAGGCTGATTGTTCATGTTGTTATTAACGTCCATTTTAATTCTCCAATTCTTTTACCTGATGATAGTGGAAAGGTTTCTCATGATGCCTTCCGCAATATCGGGCTTGTTCATAGAATATACATGTATGTGACTTACGCCGTTGGATATAAGGTCGATAATCTGGTCGCTGGCGTAGATGATACCTGCTTCCTTGAGCTTCTCCGGATCATCCGCAAAGCGGTCAACCATGATCTTCATCTTCTGAGGTATGGTGGATCCCGAAAGAGCAACGCTCCTGGCTACCTGCTTTTTGTTGGTGATGGGCATAATTCCGGGAACCACGGGAACTTCAATCCCCTTCTCCCTGATCCTGTAGAGGAACTGATAGAGAGTTGAGTTATCAAAGAACATCTGGGTTGTCAGGAAATCACATCCCGCATCCACCTTCTCCTTGAGGTGAATAATGTCCTCAGACTGTCTCTCACACTCCACATGTCCCTCAGGATAGCAGGCTCCGCCGATGCAGAAGCTCTCATCCAAAGACTTGATGTCATAGATAAGCTCTGTGGCATGGTTGTAATCAAAAGCAATTCTGCCTTCCTTAGGGATATCTCCACGAAGGGCCATGATGTTCTCGATGCCTTTTTCTTTGTAGCTTTTTACCACTTCCCTTACCAGGTCCTTGGTGGAGGAAACGCAGGTAAGGTGGGCAAGCACTGGAACACCGTATTTGTCCTGAAGGTCAGCGGCAATATTTCCTGTGTTCTTGCTGGTTCCGCCGCCGGCGCCATAGGTTACGCTCATAAAGTCTGGCTTAAGCTCAGCAATCCTGGCTGCTGCCTTCTCCACTGCTTCATAGCCGTCATCGGTCTTGGGCGGGAATACCTCGAAGGAAAGCGTAACTTCTTTATTCTTAAAAAGGTCTTTTATCTTCATACTTTATACATTGATCTCAGCCGAAAGACCAAGATCCTCCTTGTTTGCTTCGATGATGGGGTTAACCACTTCCGAAAGGAACTTATCAACCTGGTGAGCGCTGCAACCAACGTACTTCTTAGGGTCCATTGAAGCCTGAAGCTCCTCAAGACTTAAATGGAATGCGGGATCTGCTGCAATAAGCTCTAAGAGGTTATTGTCCTTACCTTCAACCTTAACGGTCCTTCCGGCTTCCATGGAGAGCTCTCTTATCCTCTCATGAAGCTCCTGTCTGTCACCGCCTGCCTTTACTGCATCCATCATGATATTCTCGGTTGCCATGAAAGGAAGCTCAGCAAGCATATGCTTCTCGATAACCTTGGGATAAACCACAAGTCCGTCCACTACATTTATACACAGATCAAGGACGCCGTCTGTTGCAAGGAAGCCCTCGGGGATTGAAAGTCTCTTGTTGGCTGAATCGTCAAGGGTTCTCTCAAACCACTGGGAAACCTCTGTTATAGCGGGGTTGAGCATATCTGTGATCACATATCTTGAAAGAGAGCAGATTCTCTCACTTCTCATGGGGTTGCGCTTGTAGGCCATTGCGGAAGAACCAATCTGGCTCTTCTCGAAGGGCTCCTCAACCTCTTTGAGGTGCTGAAGAAGTCTTATGTCCTGAGCCATCTTTGTAGCTGATGAACAGATGCCTGCAAGAACATTGATAACCTTCATATCGATCTTACGGCTGTAGGTCTGACCTGAAACCGCCATGCATCCCTTAAAGCCCATCTTCTGTGCCAGCATGGGATCAAGCTTGTCAACCTTGCTAAGGTCTCCGTCAAAGAGTTCAAGGAAAGAAGCCTGTGTTCCTGTAGTTCCCTTTGAACCCAGAAGCTTCATGTTATCAAGGACGTAATCAAGGTCCTCAAGGTCTATAGTGAAATCCTGAAGCCACAAGCAGGCTCTTTTGCCAACGGTGGTAGGCTGTGCCGGCTGAAAATGAGTAAATCCAAGGGTGGGCTGATCCTTGTACTTGTCTGCAAACTTTGCCAGTTCGTTGATCACATTGATGAGTTTTTTGCGAACCAGCTTAAGGCCTTCGGTCATGATGATGATGTCCGTGTTGTCGCCTACGTAGCAGCTGGTAGCACCCAGATGAATGATTCCCTTGGCTTTGGGACACTGCTGTCCATATGCATATACGTGGCTCATAACATCGTGGCGGACTTCCTTCTCTCTGGCTCTTGCCACCTCGTAGTTGATGTCCTCCTGATGAGCCTTAAGTTCCTCAATCTGCTCATCGGTTATGTTAAGGCCCAGCTCCTTCTCAATCTCAGCCAGGGCAATCCAGAGTTTCCTCCAGGTCCTGAACTTCATATCCTGGGAAAAGATGTATTGCATTTCCCTGCTGGCATATCTCTCCGATAATGGGCTGCTGTAGCGATCTGTAGACATGTGAACTCCTCCTGTGAAAAAAAGTTTTATTATTCCTCGTATTCGCCTCTGATATCCTCATTTGGCGGGTCAACCGGGTAAGTGCCTGTAAAGCATCCCTTGCAGATGCCAAGCTTTCCGCCCACCATCTCCTCGAGCCTTTCAATACCAAGGTAGGCCAGGGAATCCGCACCGATTATCTTGCAGATGTCATCAATGTTCCTGTTGTAGGCAATGAGCTGGTCCCTTGCGGGAACATCAGTGCCAAAGTAGCAGGGCCACAAAAACGGCGGTGAGCTGACTCTCATGTGGACCTCTTTGGCTCCGGCATCACGAAGCATCCTGACAATCCTGTCAGATGTAGTACCCCTTACGATGGAGTCATCTATCATTATTATCCTCTTGCCCTCAACCGCGCTCCTTAAGGCATTGAGCTTGACCTGAACGCTGGATTCTCTGTTCTTCTGTTTGGGCTTGATGAAGGTTCTTCCTATATAAGAGTTCTTCACAAAAGCCTGTCCGTAAGGAATTCCCGACTGAAGGGCATAGCCAAGAGCTGCCACGTTGCCGGATTCCGGAACTCCCACAACCATGTCCGCATCAACGGGAGAATCCATTGCCAGGAACCTACCTGCGGCAATCCTTGCATCGTACACGCTGATGCCGTCTATAGAGCTGTCAGGTCTTGCAAAATAAATATATTCGAAGATGCATCTTGCATGTTTACTCTTATCGATGCACATGCTTTTGTCTGATTTTATACCAAACTCGGGAGATATGGTAACTACTTCTCCCGGTTCAACATCCCTTATAAAGGTTGCTCCGATGGTATCAAGAGCGCAGGTCTCGGAAGCCAGGACATAGCAGTTCTCTCTTCTTCCTATAACAAGTGGTTTGAATCCGTACGGGTCCCTGGCTCCGATAAGCTTCCTCGGGGACATGATAACAAGGCTGTACGCACCCTTTATCCTCTGCATGGCTTTACCAACCGCCTCTTCAACAGACTGAGTAACCAGTCGTTCTCTGGCGATATGATAGGCAATGACTTCAGAATCAATTGTAGTCTGGAAAATGGCACCGGTATAAGAAAGCTCATGTCTAAGCTCCGGTGCGTTGACAAGGTTACCGTTATGGGCCAGCGCAAGAGTACCCTTAACGTAATTAAGAACCAGAGGCTGGGCATTCTCCCTTGTGCTGCTGCCCGCCGTGGAATAACGAACGTGTCCGACCCCGATATCGCCCTTAAGCTTATCAAGTTCGTCCGGTGTGAAGGCCTCATTGACAAGGCCCATATCTTTGTGACTTAATACCTTACCTTTGGGACCGTTGGTATCACTGACCGCAATACCGCAGCTCTCCTGCCCTCTGTGCTGTAAAGAGACCAGCCCATAGTAAATGGAGTCTGAAACGTTGCCTCCGTCAAAATCATACATTCCGAAGACTCCGCACTCCTCTCCCAGGTGCTTGTAAGGTTCCAATCTTTCAATATTCTGCTGCATCCTATCTCCCCAAAATAGCAACAATCAACTCTTGGTACAAACACACAAATAATACCATCATCCGGCTTTCGTTTCAAGGGTTCAAAGCCTGTCAGAACATGTAAAAAAAGATGCGCAAAAAGCGCACCTGAATTAAAAACAGTGGGCCATTTTCATGGCTCACTGTTTTGCAAGAAGTGCTTCAAATCCAGCAACGGGAACCGGCTTTGAGAAGTAATAACCCTGGAACAGATTGCAGCCCAGTTTATTAAGGGCATCGAATTGTTCAATGGTCTCAACGCCTTCCGTAAGGGATATGATCCCCAGGTCCTCGGAGAGCTTGATGACGTTCTTAACTACAATGCTGGCTTTATATTCGTCGCTTCCTCTTCCCAGGAATTTCATATCGATCTTAAGAACATCAACAGGCATGTCCTTTAGCATATTAAGGGAGGAGTAGCCGCTGCCGAAATCGTCCATCTCAACAATGAAGCCTTTTTTCCTGAACTCCTCAAGAACCTTCATCTTGTCATCGGTATCCCTCATCATGCTGCTCTCTGTAACTTCGATCCTGAGCCTCTTTGGATCTATGGAGTATTCGGATACCATTCCGGTAACATCAGCCAAAACATCTGTTACATAGAAGTCCTTGGGTGAAACATTTATGGAAATGAAAAGGTCGGGATATTTCTTTTCCCAATCCGAAAGTATCCTGCAGGCTGACTTCCATATATGCTTATCAAGATCCACGATCATTCCGTTCTCTTCAAACAGCGGTATGAAATCAGCAGGGGACATAAATCCGTGTTCAGGATGGATCCACCTTGCCAGAGCCTCAGCCCCCACAATACGTCCGCTTTTGTCTACTATAGGTTGCAGATAAGGAACCAACTGGTCCTGTTCGATGGCTATTCCCAGCTGCGAGGAGATCTCCTGCTTCCATATCATCTTATCCCTGATGCTCTTATCAAAGAACGCCACATGCTTCTTGTAGTTATCTCTTATGGAATCAAGTGCCAGAACAGCCCTGTCGTACAAAACATCCACATCCGTGTCAGCATCTTCTATTTCACAGAAGCCGATGTGGATCATCAGATGCTGCTCAGTATCTCCCAGCTTAACTGTAAACTTCGAGAGGTCTTCTTCCACAATATCCTGGAAGAACATACTCTTTGGAAGGCATGAACCGAAGGTATCGCCGGAAAGACGGCCATATATGCATTTTTCGTCCGAATATTTTCTAAGCCAGTCGGCAACCTGTATAAGCGCCGCATCACCAAAGGCTCTTCCGTAGACATCATTGAACATCTTAAAGTCAAAGATATTGATCACCGCAACATAGTAATCATTAAGAGCGTGCTTCTGCAGCTGATCGGATATCTTCTTGAATGTAAATTCCTTGTTATAGAGACCTGTAACCGCATCATGGTTTGTTGCAAACAGTTCATTTTCTATACGGTTCTTTTCCTCGGTTATGTCTCTGACACGGATATAGGTACCAATTTTTCTGTCCAGATCGTCGCGGAAATATCCTCTGGCTACCAGATAGTGTCTGACATTTCCCAAAGGTCCATTTGTAAATTCCGTCTCAACACTTTCAGGAAGATTATTTACCGGGCCGAAGAGCTGCATTAAGGCATGAGACATACTCTCATAGTCTTCTCCCCGGGTCTTCGTCAGTTCTTTTGCCGGATGGTTCACCCAAATACATCTGCCTTCCGGACCGTAGAGGAATACCGCAACCTTGGTGTCGGATACGATCTCAGCCAGCATCTTGTCCAAAAGTCGAAGAGGCCTGTAATAGATTGAGAAATAAAAGATCAAAAGCCCGAACACCGCAAATCCCACCATGGATCTGTCGATGGGAGTCTGGGAAAAGATATAGAAAGTCTGCCACAAAGTACCGATGATAAGGCTCACAAGAATAACGATATAGCGCTCCTTGTAAAGCCTGTGAACTTTGATGGTCATGACGATAAAGACGATCATTATCATAAGAAGGGCGCCGTAACATACTATCCTGTGGAAGGTCTGGCCCAAGAGGGGATTCATGATGAAATAGGGCTTTCCGTAGACCTCTATCTCCTGAAGAGAAAAGGCATGGCCCGTAAAGTTATTGAGAAGCAGCTGTATCACGTCCGCAAGAAGAAACCAGTTGATCCAGGTGGGTACACTGTCCCTGCTGCCCTGCTCATCCCTGACGCGGCAATACTCATTGGTAAACATTATAAAGCTGAACATGATAAGATCCATGCCAATGTAGTAGATGTAGCAGCCTGCAAGGGCAAGGCTTTTTGTGGTCGCGCCAACGATTATCATGTTGCCAAGGACCGGGGGAATAAGAGACAGGCAGAAATAATGCACATACTTACCGATGGGCTTATCTGAGCGTACGGAAACAAAGGCACATATCAGTAATGTGACGATCAGTATTGCAAATATGAACATAAAAGCCGTTCTGATCAAGAAAATCCGCCTCCTGTGCACGCTATTGCTCTAGGGTAATTGTAGTATTACAGCGTACACTATTCAACGAATTTTAGATAAATTTAATTATGTTATTGTTTATTTAGAATCAGTAAAAAAGCCGGAGGCAAACGCCTCCGACGACTTACGCTTCAGGATACTGCTCCTCATAGCGAGATACCATATCCAGAATTTCCTGTGTGTACTTGGGGTACTGGCGGGCCATGTCTTCAATCTCCATCTTGGCATTGCCGGCCACCACATCACGGTTGTATTCCATTCTCTTTCTAAGAGACTGTCTCTGAACGTTAAGACTGTGCCTGATCTCAACTTCCTCGTTGTGGTTTACCAAAGCCTCAGCCTGATGGATCCATATCTCAGGGTCTCTTACACGGAAGTGGCGAAGCATGTATACCAGATCTTTCTCATTGGTATCAAGAAGTTTCCTGGCATCCTCGAATTTCTCACGCTCCTCCCTTTCCTTGAGATACCTGTCGTAAAGGTCTGACAGCTCTTTTGAACTGTTGACCCTGTATTTAAGGCACAGATAATCTATAAGGTTGGTATTGTTGACATACCTGATCTTCACTGAATTCTGGAGCATTATAAGCCTTGAAATGGACTTGCCAACACTCTTAAGCTCCACAACCGCGTTGGTATTGTGGAAGTACAGTACTGTTATTCCAACTGCAGCCAGAAGGATAGTGATCATGTAGCCGTAGATAACGTTAAGGGAAAGCCCGTACTGCAGGAACAAAAGAAATATCATGATCACCACCAGAGATACAGAGATAGCGATCATAAGTCTTTTGGTGTTCTCGATGGTACTGTGAAGCTCTTCCTCCCGGTAGAGATAGGCCTCATGTTCACCGTCAAGACGCTTTAAGTCGTTTCTTATCTTCTTCTGATACTCCTCAGCCTCATGGAGCTTACGCGCACCCTCTCTTGCGGCTGACTGGAGCCTGTCCATATGCTCGAACTCTGCATCAGTCATGCGGCTTTTGCGGCGTGCGAACTTCTCCTGCTGCTCCTGGGACTCCAGGATCTTCATGGCGCAGTCATTGATCTCAGCTCTCTGCTCCGGCGGAAGGGCATCAATCTCCTCCATGTCCCTTAGGTGACTTGTAACGTCGTTATACTCAAGTTCCAGGGCATCCAGCTCTCTTGAAGCCTCCTGCATCTGTAGCAGGCAGCTGTTTATATACTCTCTTCTCTGAACCGGATCGTCCATATCCAGAGCCTTCCTGGTGTAGACAATGTCATTCCAGTTCTGAAGCTCCGATTGCTTGGCCCAATCCTCTTCCTTAGTTTTGCCGGTAAAGACATCAAATAGTCCCATATCACTTCTTGTCCTTTACAAGTTCCCTGTACTCTGTCTTAAGTTCCTCCGTCATCTGCCCTATCTGATCGTAATACTCATTCATCTTGCCTTCGGCCTTGATAACGGACAGTGTTCCTATCACGTGATTATCGTCACTGGCAGCATAGAGCTGCTCAGCTTCATTCATTCTCTTTTCTATTTCCATTGAGGCATCGTAAGCCTCATCATTGTCAGCGATAAAAGAGATATATTCCTTATTGGACAGGTTCATTCTCACTGCAGACAGATACTGGAGATAGGATTCTCTTCTGCCCCAGTCCTCAAAGGCCCTAAGGAACATATCCGCCGCTTTTCCGAACAGGAAAAGCCTTGCGTACATAACGCCCTCGTTGTGCTCAATCCTGCCCCGAAGCTGCCTGTCTATGTCAGGGGTGTTGGCAAGCAGGAACTCGTATTCCTTAAATGCCATGTTGTATCTGCCGTTCTTCATAAGGAAATCCGCTCTTGCCAGCTTCTT
>JAILFT010000057.1 GCA_024697425.1 Butyrivibrio sp.
CAGCTAAACATAAAGGCGGCAGCACCTGCCGTCTTTTTTATTTTGTCCAATTAGAATATAATTGTTCATATGATGGGTAAAAGAGATAACGGAAGAATTTACATATGCCACACCTTCTACCACGCATATATCGCCGTGGTAAAAGAGCTTGTGAAAAGACATGACAGCGATGCCAAGGCTGACATTATGCTCAGTACCATGTCCAACGATTTCGGAAAGCTCCCGAAAAGACTTGAGAAAACCGGAGTCTTCGGGCGCGTGTTCATGTTTGATGAGAAGGAAGATGTGACTTCTGAGGAAGTCATGAGCTACCACAGGGACAGGGGCAACATACTTTTGAACCTGCTGCAGCGCATCAAATATACAAGGCTTCTTGGGAAACTTCAGGAACCCCACATCCCCACGGATCTTTCAGCATACAAGGATGTGTACGTGTTCTGCGATTCGGATCCCATCGGATATTACCTTAATTACAAGAAGATCCTCTACCACGCTGTTGAGGATGGTCTTAACTCAGGTAAGCTTGATGATCAGGCCCGAAATGCCAACAGAGGAGCCTGGCCCTTAAAGCGCGCCATGGCAGCCCTTGGACTTATCTTTATCGAGAGCGGCTACAGCAGGTACTGCATAGACTATGAGGTCAACGATATCAGCGCCAACCACAGCCTTCCCCCCAATGTGGTGGAGGAGCCAAGAGCTGAGCTGAATGACAAACTGACGCCGGAGGATCATGAGATCCTTACCGGAATTTTCCTTGAGGATCCCGAGAGGATAAAGGCAGAACTTCTGGGAGACGGCACAGACCCAAGGCCCAACGTGATGATCCTTACAGAGCCCCTTTGCGAAGATGACGTAAGGAAAAAGCTTTTTGGAGACATCATAGACATGTACAAGGATGACTATCGCGTTATCATAAAGCCCCATCCAAGGGACCTTCTGGACTATGGGAAGGCTTTCCCGGGAATAGCCGTTATAAGGGACAAGTTCCCTATGGAGGTTCTCGGTGACATTGAAGGCTTCAAGGTTGACAAGGTTATTTCCGTCATCACCCAGATGGAGAACACCTATTTCGCTAAAGAGATTGTGTACCTGGGTCTGGACTTCCTGGATAAATACGAGGATCCTTCCATACATCGCAAGACCGAAAATCTTGACAAGTAATCCGGAGACAGCAAAATGAGCATTTACTTAAGAAAAGCCACAATTGAAGATGCAAAGGACCTTCTTTCCTGGCGCAACGATCCTACCACCAGAGAGAACTCTTTTACCAAAGGGGAGATCGATCTGGAGACCCACATGAAGTGGCTTCAGAGCAAGCTCCTTAACGAGGATCACTGCCTTATGCTGATCCTGATGGAAGACGACCTTAAGCTGGGACACGTGAGAGTGGACATCACCAACCACATCGGAGAGGTGAGCTACATGATCTCGCCGGTATTTCGGGGTAACGGTTACGGCAAGAAGATCTTACAGTTTATGGAAAAAAAGCTGCCTATGGGAGTCAAGACTCTGGTGGGCTTTACCGTGAAAGAGAACATAGCATCCGGCAAGTGTTTTCTGGCCAATGATTACACGGAATTTGCCGCCGGAGGAGTTAAGTGCTTCATCAAGGAACTGAGAAAGTGAGACAGATATGTTTGCAAAAGAGATAAAGATAGGAAGTAAAACCGTTGGTGAGGGAAAGCCCTGCATGATAGTTGCGGAGCTCTCCGGCAACCATAACGGCGACTATAACAGAGCAATAGAGATAATCCACGCAGCTAAGGAGGCGGGAGCTGATGCCATCAAGCTTCAGACCTACACCGCGGATACCATAACCATCGACTGTGACAAGCCCTGGTTCATGACTCCCGGAGACGGACTCTGGGCCGGAAGGACTCTCCACAATCTGTATGAGGAGGCCTACACTCCCTGGGAGTGGCACGAGGGTCTTTTTGCCGAGGCTAAAAAGCTTGGAATGGAGGCTTTTTCATCTCCCTTCGATCCAACTTCTGTGGACTACCTGGAGAACCTTAATGTGCCGGCATACAAGATTGCCAGCTTCGAGATCAATGACATTCCTCTTATCAGGAAAATAGCAAAGCTTGGCAAGCCAATTATCTTTGCCACCGGCATTGCCTATGAGGAAGATATCAAGCTTGCCCTTGATACCTGCAAAGAGGAGGGGAACGATCAGATAATCCTTCTTAAGTGCGTCAGCGCTTACCCCACTCCCTATAACCTTGTGAACCTTCGGATGATGGAGGACCTTAGGGAAAAGTTCGACTGCCTTGTTGGCCTCTCCGATCACACTCCCGGAGGAACCATCCCTGTTGGCAGCATCGCCCTTGGCGGACACATGATAGAGAAACACCTTACCCTGAACCGCTCTGCAGGCGGCGTTGACGATGCATTTTCCATGGAACCTGCGGAATTCGCTCAGATGGTAAAAGAGGTCCGTATCATGGAGGAGGCTCTCGGACAGAGGGAGTACAAGCTCACCGACAAGCAGATCAAGGAGCGCAGCCTTTCAAGATCTCTGTTTGTTGTAGAGGACATAAAGGCCGGTGAGGAGATCACGCCGCAGAACGTTCGCTCCATCAGGCCTCATGACGGCATGCACACCAGACATTACGAGGAAGTCCTCGGAAAAAGAGCTACCCGCGACCTTGAAAAGGGAACACCCCTTGCCTGGGATATGCTGGGATAAACGGAGATGAACATGATAGGCATAAGATGTGATGCCAATTCAATAATAGCGTCAGGTCACATGATGCGCTGCCTTACTGTAGCCAAAGAGATAGTAAGGCAGGGTCACTCTGTGGCCTTTTTTGTGGCGGATGAGGAGTCCGAGGGTGCTTTTCGCAGCATGGCAGCAGATTCCTTTAAGGATTCTCCCGAAGCTGTCAGCGTTACAGTCCTTGGGACCCGCTGGCAGGATATGGAGGGGGAACTCTCTGCTTTGGGAAAAGAGCTGTCGGCTAAAAATATAAGTGTTCTCCTGGTGGACTCCTATAAGGTGACCGTCACATATTTTGAGAAGCTTAAAGAGCTGTGCAGGGTGGCATATTTTGACGACCTTAAAGCGGATATCTACCCTGTGGACATCCTTATAAACTACAGCGGCTTTTATGAAAAGCTGGGATATGAAGAAGACTATAAAGCTGTGACAGGCCATGACGGTGAGCCCACAAGACTTCTGATGGGGCTTAACTATGCGCCCCTTCGGGAGCAGTTCTACAGAGCGGGTGGCGCAGATTCGAACACTTCCACTTGCAAATCAGAGGGTTCGCAGACTGATTCAAAGAAGGACCACATTTCCATCCTTCTTGCTTCCGGCGGCGCGGATGCCTTCGGAATGCTCATTGGAACCCTTAAGGTAGCAGAAAAGAACGGCCTTGTGGGAGCAGGAAACAGCTCTGGTTCCGGAACTGTTAATGAAGAGCTTGCCTCCGTTGACTGGCACGTTGTGGTAGGTGCCCTCTGCAAGGACGCTGAAAAGATAGATGACTTTGCCAAAGCCAATCCCGGAATCCACATTCACAGATCCGTCAGCGACATGGCGGGGCTTATGAGAGTGTGCGACCTGGCAGTCTGCGCAGCAGGTACAATGCTGACGGAATGTGCAGCTGTCGGTCTTCCCGTGATTTTCTATCAGGTGGCGGACAATCAGAAGTACAACGTGGAATTCTTTGGAAACACAGGCGGTATGCTGTTTTCGGGAGATGTCACTGAGGCTGCCGGCGGTGCGACTGAGGTTGCCCAAAACAGTTGCCGACATATAAAAAGCCTGATGACCGGTAGAAGACTTAAAGATATGCGCGCCGCACTTTCAAACCTTACTGACGGCCGAGGGGCCATCCGCATAGCGAAGGCTCTTTTGAAGGAATACGGAAGTTGACTTAAAAGATGGACCCGACGTATATCGATCATGATAGACAGTATTATTGCTCAGAAGGATGCGGGTGGAGCAGAATATATATTAAGAAACAGAGGTACATATTATGAAGACATTGGCAATGATTACGGCAAGGGGAGGCAGCAAGCGTATCCCCAGGAAGAACATAAAGGATTTTAACGGCAAGCCCATTATGGCCTACTCCATTGAGGCGGCGCTTGAGTCCGGCGTTTATGACGAGGTCATGGTGTCCACAGACGATGAGGAGATTGCAGAGATTGCAAGAAAGTACGGGGCTAAGGTGCCCTTCATGCGAAGCGAGAAGACCGCCAATGACTACGCTACCACCGTGGATGTCATAGGAGAGGTTATCGAGGAGTATCACAAGCTGGGTCAGGACTTCGATATTTTTACCTGCATTTATCCTACCGCCCCCTTTATCACAGCTGACCGGTTAAAAGAGGCAGTGGAGACCCTTAAGGCGTCGGATGCGGACTGCCTTATTCCGGTGGTGAGATTTTCCTATCCTCCCCAGAGGGCTATGGAGGTCCGCGAAGGAAGACTGGTGTTCAGACAGCCTGAGTACCTTAGCAAGAGGTCCCAGGATCTGACGCCTCATTATCATGATGCGGGACAGTTTTATGTGGTCAGGACCGGGAGCTTCCTTAAAAATAACGCCATCATGGTGGGAGATATCCTTCCTATGGAGCTGTCGGAACTGGAAGTTCAGGACATCGACAATGAAGTGGACTGGAAGCTGGCGGAGCTCAAATACAATCTTTTGAAAGAAAATTAAAAAGAAAACACAAGATGTTGTAAAGTTTTTGGACCCGGAAGCCGATATATATAAATGATAGGAATCCCCTTTTCTAAAACGGGTCTTTGGGTTATAATGTCAGATGATATTGAGACTATTAACATCCGCATTTATGCGCTTTTATAGCTAATTTGAAAGGGGTAACCGAAGATTATGCAGTTTGCAGATATTGGAATCGATCTTGGAACAGCCTCCGTTCTTGTTTATATCAAGGGCAAGGGAGTTGTTCTGAAAGAGCCATCAGTAGTGGCATATGACAGAGATACAGAGGAGATCAAGGCAATCGGAGAGGACGCAAGACTTATGCTTGGTCGTACTCCCGGCAACATCGTTGCCGTAAGGCCTCTTCGCCAGGGCGTTATCTCCAATTACAAGATTACAGAGCAGATGATGAGATACTTCATCAAGAAGGCCGTCGGACGCAGAATGCTCAGAAAGCCTTTCATCGCTGTTTGTGTTCCCAGTGGAGCAACAGAGGTTGAGAAGAAGGCCGTTGAGGATGCTACAAGACTTTGCGGAGCAAGGGACGTTAAGACTATCGAGGAGCCCATTGCTGCAGCTATCGGAGCAGGAATTGATATCACAAAGCCCTGCGGAAACATGATCGTCGACATCGGCGGCGGTACATCCGACATCGCTGTTATCTCCCTTGGCGGAACCGTAGTAAGTACTTCCGTTAAGGTTGCAGGCGATGACTTCGATGAGGCCATTGTCCGCTACATGAGGAAGAAACACAATCTCCTTATCGGTGACAGAACCGCTGAGGATATCAAGATCAAGATCGGATCAGCTTATCCCAGAGCTGAGGATGACTATATGGACGTCCGCGGAAGGAACCTTGTAACAGGTCTTCCCAAGACCGTAAGAGTATCCTCAGAGGAGACTGAGGAAGCTTTGAGAGAGCCCACATCACAGATCATCGAGGCTATCCACAGCGTCCTTGAGAACACTCCTCCTGAGCTGGCAGCTGATATCGCCGACAGAGGAATTGTCCTTACAGGTGGCGGAGCACTTCTTCGCGGACTGGAGGACCTTATCTATTCCAAGACCGGTATTAACACCATGACAGCTGAGGATCCCATGACAGCAGTTGCCATCGGAACCGGCAGATATGTTGAGTTTATCTCCGGATACAGAGAAGACTGATATTGGTGCACCAACATGCGCTGCTCACGGAATGAGCAGTAGTATAGGCCAGGACGGCAAGAGGGTTTGATATGGTAAAAGGTCTTTACACTGCTTACACAGGAATGATCAACGAGCAGCACAGAATGGATGTGCTCACCAACAACCTTGCCAATGCCAACACCAACGGATACAAGAAGGAAGGCGCAACTGCGCAGTCCTTCAGTGATCAGCTTGCGCTGAAAATTAAAGATTACACTGACGCCCCGTACACTGCCCGTGGACTGGGCGTTATTACCCCCGGGGTAAAGATCGGTGAAGGTTATGTGGACTGGTCCGAAGGTCCCATGAGAGAAACCGGAAGTACCTTTGATCTGGCCATCGGCGGATACGGCTTTTTCGGTATTGACTACACCAACAAGGCAGTCAATATCGAGAGAGAAATGCCGGGTATCCAGAACATCATGTACACCAGGGACGGTAATTTCACACTTACATCAGAGGGCGTTCTTGTAACTCAGGACGGTGACTTTGTTCTTTCCCAGGACGGAGGCCGTATCGAACTTGATCCCAATCTTCCGGTAGAGATTGCCATGAACGGTAATATCATACAGGACGGCGAAGTTGTATCCACCATCGGTATCTTCGACTTCGAGAAGACTACCTATCCTGATGGAAGGATCACTTACAATAACCTGCTTCACTACGGCGAGAATATGTACATCCCCATCGACGGAGTGACAGCTCAGGAGGGAACAGGCTCTGTATATGCAGGCTTCCTGGAGCAGTCCAATGTTTCTGTCGTTGACGAGATGGTAAACATGATCGCTGTACAGCGTAACTACGATACCAACCAGAGAATGATCACCACCATAGATGAGACTTTGGAGATCGCTGTTCAACAGCTGGGACGTCTTTCATAAAATTTATAATTATTTAATAATTTAATACTCACTGTGTGACGATAAATGATTAGAGAACAATATTGTGTCACGGATGACGAATTGTTACAGGGACAGGGATGTGCCCCAGATTCTCGGAGGTGACATATGGTCAGAAGTTTATGGTCAGCAGCAACAGGCATGAACGCCCAGCAGACAAACGTTGATACTATTTCCAACAACCTTGCAAACGTTAACACTACAGGTTTCAAGGCTCAGGGCGCTCAGTTCAAATCTCTTTTATATCAGGAGTTACAGACAGTAACCACAACTGCAAACGGCGAACCTAAACCTACCAATTCTCAGGTGGGTCTTGGTGTGCGCACATCGACCATAAATCAGTTCTTTTCTCAGGGATCTTTCCAGAACAGCGATAACCCCGCAGCCCTTGCCCTTTCAGGTGATGGCTTCTTTGCATATCAGGCTGCCGATGGAGAGACTGTCCAGTATACCCGTAACGGTAACTTCACATGGGCTCTTGCGGAAGTGGGAGGAACTGACCTTGTGCTGACAACAGCAGAAGGCAACAAAGTATTGGACGTAGGTGAGAACGAGATCCGCGTCACCGGTAATGCAGTAGCAAGCCGTATCACCATAGGCGGTGACGGTAAGATATATTATCCCGATGCAGACGGTGTTCCTCAGCCCGTTGGAAATCTTCAGATTGGACTTTGGCAGTTCCCCAACAGGGAGGGTCTTGAGAGAGTCGGAAGCGCAGCCTGGATCCAGAGCGCAGCCAGCGGAGAGCCTATTCTTGAGGAAGGTGCCGCAGGTATCAAGCGTACCGAGATCGTTCAGGGATACCTTGAGGGCTCAAACGTAAATGTTGCAACAGAGATGGTTAACCTGATCGTTGCACAGCGTGCTTATGAAATGAACTCCACTGCAATCCAGACAACGGATGAGATGATGCAGACAGCTAACTCACTTAAGAGATAACAGATAACCGGGGAGAGAAATAATGGCAGGACTTGACGTAAAGGGGCTTAATGCCACAGCCATAACCGAATATGCCATGCAGGAGAGCAAGAACGCCGGCGCGGCAGCTGTTGCTCAGAAGGGAAAAGAAATCTCGAAGGCCTCCTCCAAGGATGAACTGTGGGAAGCCTGCAAGAGCTTCGAGGCATATTTCCTTGAGCAGATGTTCAAGGAAATGCAGAAGTCAGTAGATGCACTAAAGCCCGAATCCTCAGACAATTCCACTTCCACACTGGTGGACTTCTTCAAGGATCAGACCCTTCAGGATATATGCGCAACATCTGCAGATACCCAGAGTAACGGCTTCGCTCAGATGCTCTATGAGAATATGAGAAGGACCTACGGAATCCCCGAGGCTCCTGCAGAGGAAGCTGCATCGCAGCCTGCTTCAACAGAGGCTCCCAAAGAAGTCTGACAATAATATCAAATTGTATTTTGCATCGCCGAAATCTTAAGAAAATCTTAAAGATTTCGGCGGTTTTTTCATGTATAATCGGAGCTATGGAAAAGTTAAAAGGCTACATAAAAGGTTTTAAATACAAGAATCCCGACAACGGATACGGAGTGATGAACCTGGTGACAGAGGATGATGAGATCGTCTGCACAGGTTCTTTTCGCGATGCAGATATAGGAGATACTGTAATTCTTGAGGGTGATTACGTGGAGCACCCTGTATACGGCCCGCAGTTCAAGGCAGACAAATGCGAGGTCACGGTTCCCGATGATGCTGCTTCAATGCAGCGCTATCTTGCTTCCGGCGCCATCAGAGGCATCAAGGAAGCCATGGCAGCCAGGATCGTCAAGCACTTTGGAGCGGATACCTTCAGAGTCATTGAGGAGGATCCAACCCGCCTTGTGGAGATAAAGGGCATTGGCCCCGAGAAGGCCAGAGACATAGCCCTTCAGATGGCCCAGAAGAAAGAGATGCGTCAGGCCATGATGTTCCTTCAGCAGTACGGCATCAGCAACAATCTGTCGGTGAAGATCTACAACACTTATGGTGAGAATATCTACGACATTCTCAGGAACAATCCCTACCGGCTTTCCGATGACATAAGCGGCGTGGGCTTTAAGACTGCCGATGAGATTGCGGAGAAGGTGGGCATCAGAGTGGATTCCGAGTACCGCATAAGGAGCGGGATCCTCTACACTCTGCTACAGTCCACCATGGAGGGCAACACCTATCTTCTCATGGACGACCTCCTTCGAAAGACACAGGATGTGCTGTGTTCAAGGCCGGATCAGACCATCGACCCCGAGGATATAAAGGTTCAGATCGGTAACCTCATAATGGACCGTAAGCTTATCTGCAAACATGACAATGAGGTCTATGCCGCAAGCTATTACTATGAGGAACTTAACTGTGCTGTACTTCTTGATAACCTCAATGTTTCCGAGGCCATGTCCCCGGAAGAGGAGGAGAGTATCCGGGAGCGGGTTCTTGATCTGGAAGAGAAAAAAGGCATTGAACTTGATGAACTGCAGAGAGAGGCAGTAATAAAGAGTGCCTCCAACGGCATTGTCATAATCACCGGAGGTCCCGGTACAGGTAAGACCACCACCATCAACACCATCATTGCTTACTATGCTCAGATGGGCCTTGATATCATGCTGGCTGCTCCCACGGGAAGAGCTGCCAAGAGGATGACGGAGGCCACAGGCTATGAAGCCAGGACCATCCACAGACTTCTTGAGGTGTCCGGTCAGGTAAGCGATGACGATGACAAGGGCTTTACCGGAGCCCGCTTTGAGAAGAATAAGGACAACCCTCTGGAAGCGGATGCCATCATAATCGACGAGATGTCCATGGTGGATATACATCTGTTCAGCGCGCTTCTTAAGGCTCTTTTGCCCGGAACCCATCTGATCCTGGTGGGAGACAGTGCGCAGCTTCCAAGCGTAGGCCCCGGCCAGGTTCTGAGAGATCTCATAGAAAGCGGAAGATTTACCACCATCTTCCTTCGGAAGATCTTCAGACAGGCGGAGGAGAGCGATATCGTCATGAATGCCCACAGGATCCATGACGGCAGGCAGCCGGTGCTGGACAACAAGAGCCGGGATTTCTTTTTCCTGGAAAGGTCCGACAGCAATGTTATCTACAAGCACATGATCCAGCTGATAAAGGAGAAGCTTCCGGGATATGTTAACGCGGAGCCCTACGAGATACAGGTTCTGACGCCAATGAAGAAGGGACCATTGGGAGTGCAGCAGCTTAACCTGGTTTTGCAGCAGTACTTAAATCCCCCGGAGGACTCCAAGAAGGAATACGCCCACGGAGACAGGATATTCCGTGTGGGTGACAAGGTCATGCAGATAAGGAATAACTATCAGGCGGAGTGGGAGATCCTTGGACGTTACAATATCCCCATTGATAACGGAACTGGGATCTTCAACGGCGACATGGGAATCGTGAAGGAGATCAACACCTACTCCCAGGAGCTGGTGGTGGAATTTGACGAGCACAGAAGGGTCAGATACCCCTTCTCGGAACTGGACGAGATCGAGCATTCCTACGCCATCACAATACATAAGTCCCAGGGCAGCGAGTACCCTGCGGTTATCATGCCTCTCCTTGGCGGCCCCAGGATCCTGATGAACAGGAACCTTCTGTACACTGCGGTGACAAGGGCCAGAAGTAC
The DNA here is from genome assembly GCA_024697425.1 of Butyrivibrio sp. Taxonomy (GTDB): domain Bacteria; phylum Bacillota; class Clostridia; order Lachnospirales; family Lachnospiraceae; genus Butyrivibrio. The sequence continues at coordinate 10,378 of JAILFT010000057.1, forward strand.
GGTGTGCATCCTGGGCAGCAGGCAGACTCTTCTGGACATGGTGGACAACGAGGAGCAGCTTCGCCGTTTTACGGGACTTAAGGACAGGATATCGGAAGTATTTGATGAATAAAGAAACAAAAAGGGTTTTGGACTTCTTTTTTCCAAGGCGCTGTCCCGTCTGCGACGATATAGTTCCGGCGCTGGAATTCAAAGATGGGAAGATCAGGGCAGGAGGCTATATACACCGCCGCTGCCACAGGCAAATCGAATATATAAGGGGCAACACCTGCGCCAGGTGCGGCAAGCCTCTGTCGGGGGATATTTACCGGGAATACTGCGATGACTGCAGCAGGGTAAGGCACTCTTTTGACCTGGGTATGTCAGTCTTCAGGTACAGGACAGTAGCCGGATCGATCTACAAATTCAAGTACATGGGACGCAGGGAATATGCGGACTTTTATGCATCGGCCACAAGGCGCCTTCTTGGGGAAAAGATATCACGGCTTGGAATTGAGGCCTTGATACCGGTTCCCATGTATGAGGAGAAGGAACGGCTTCGCGGATACAATCAGGCCGCTGTTTATGCGAGGGCTCTTTCAAAAGAGCTGAATATCCCTGTCAGGGAGGACGTGATTAGGCGTGTCAGAAACACCGCTCCCATGAAGGAATTGGACGCTGCGGGGCGCCGCAATAATTTGAAAAAGGCTTTTAATATAGCGGGAAATGATGTAAAATTTAAGTGTATACTTATTATCGATGACATCTACACAACTGGAAGTACTATTGATGAGATCGCCCATGAGTTTCGGGTGGCCGGAGTGGAGAGGGTATACTTTCTGACACTGGCTATCGGGCAAACTACTTAAATATATGGAGGTCAGCTTATGAACTTGCGGAATTGTTCGAGATGCGGAAAGATGTTTAACTACGTCACGGGGCCCACAATCTGTGAACCTTGCAAAAAGGCCATAGAAGAGGACTTTCAGAAGGTAAAACAGTACATAGAAGATAATCCTCGCGCCAGCTTGAGGGAAATCTCGGAAGACAACAATGTCACCACCAAGCAGATTCAGCAGTGGATTAGAGAAGAGAGACTGATGTTCTCCAAGGACTCACCTCTTCAGCTTCTCTGCGAGAATTGCGGAGAGCCCATACAAACAGGAAGATTCTGTGCTAAATGCAAAAACAGTATGGCTAATAACCTCAACAACAGTTTTGCAAAGCCCAAGCCACAGCTTCAACAGCCCGTCAAGAAAGAGCCCAAGGCAGGCATGCGCTTCCTGGATACTTAAGGAGCAGTAATGTTAAACGAAGAGAAAGTCATTTTGATGACCAAAATGGCTGCGTTCATAGATCGCGAAGGTAAGAAAAACGACGCTATCAACTCATATTTCAAGAGTGATTATGTGGGATTCAATGTCATCAAGGCAGTTATCAGCGCCACCATTGTGTTCGGCATCTGCATTGCGACCTATGTGTTGTGCAACTTTGAAGCGGTTTTATCAAATCTATACAATACAGGCAATCTGTTAGCTATCGGCAGGAGGGTGTTGATGTACTACCTCCTGCTTGTTGGCGTGTATTCTCTTGTAGCATATGTCATTTATTCCTATCGATACAGTAAGATGCGTAAGAGTATGAAGGCATATTATGGAGATTTAAAGAAACTTGCCAGACTATACGAAAAGGAAAAGTGACATGACATCATTATTGGAACTCAAGCAGTACATAAAAAGACTTTATATCAGATATGAGACTTATATTTCCTACGTGTGGAAATTCCTTCTGGCTCTTATCACGATCCTTATGATAAACAGCAAGCTTGGATACATGGAGTCTCTTACCAACATAGCCATTATCATGATGGCTTCCCTTTTGTGCGCTATTCTGCCGCCGAACTTTATCGTGTTTATGGCAGCTCTTTTCACGGTGGGACATCTGTATTCCCTGGCAGTTGAGTGTGCTCTGATCGCATGCATCATCTTCCTTCTGATGTTCCTTCTGTATTTCAGATTTTCACCTAAGGACACATTGGCAGTGCTTCTGACGCCGCTGTTTTTCTTTATGCATATTCCATACGTGATGCCTCTGGCAATGGGACTTCTCGGAAATCCCGCATCTGTGGTATCCGTATCCTTCGGACTTGTTATTGCATTCATGCTCAACTATTTCTCTTCGAATGCTACAAGCTTCGGAAGTGAGGGTGTTCAGGAGGCAGCCAACGAGTTCCAGAGCATCATAAACGGAATCATCGGCAATAAGACTATGATCGTCATGATCGCAGCTTTTGCAGTGGCTCTGATAGTGGTATACATCATCCGCAGGGCGTCTGTTGATTACTCCTGGAAGATAGCCATTGCGGCAGGATCCATTTCACTTATAATCGCACTTCTTGTGGGAAGTCTGGCAACAGAGACAGACATTGCGATCCCCGGAGTGATCCTGGGAACCGTTATTTCCGCAGCACTTATGCTCGTTGTGGAGTTCTTCGCCTTTAACCTTGATTACAACAGGACCGAGAAGGTTCAGTTCGAAGATGACGAGTATTACTACTATGTAAAGGCAGTTCCCAAGGTAACTGTTTCAACACCTGAGAGAAAGGTAAAAAAGATAAACCGCACCAGCAAACAGCAACGGTGATAAGATATAAAGGGCAACAATGGGACAGATTGATTTTATTTTTGATTTTAACAGGACCAGCCTTCACATGCCGACGGTCAGATGGCCTGATATACTGGAGATCTTTATTATCGCATTTCTTGTATATCACATCCTTGTGTGGGCCAGAAATACAAGACTATGGTCTCTCTTAAAGGGAGTCATAGTTATTCTTGCGTTCATTCTGTTTTGCGCGCTCTTTAATATGACCACTATTCTGTGGATCGTGGGAAGAGTGTTCAGTATCGCTGTTATCGGAATTGTCGTTATTTTGCAGCCGGAGCTTAGGAAGGCTCTTGAGGAACTGGGACGAAAGAATTTCCTCTCCAACTTCCTGTCCTTCGGAGATGACAAGACCATGGGAAGATTCTCCGACAAGACCCTTGAAGAGATCACAAAGGCCTGCATAGAGATGGGCAAGGTCAGAACCGGAGCGCTTATTGTTATCGAGCAGAACCACCCCCTTACCGAGTACGAGAGGACCGGTATCGATGTGGACGCCATAGTTACAAGTCAGCTGCTCATCAATATCTTTGAGCACAATACTCCCCTCCATGACGGAGCAGTCATAATAAGAGGAGACAGGGTTGTTTCCGCCACCTGCTATCTGCCGCTGTCAGACAACATGGGCATAGGTAAAGAGCTGGGAACAAGGCACAGGGCCGGAATCGGTGTGTCTGAGGTCACAGACTCCATGACCATTATTGTGTCTGAGGAAACAGGTAAGATCAGTGTGGCTTACGGCGGCGAGCTGGAGAGAGCGCTTGACAGTGACAGACTCAGGGAGCGACTTAGGGAAATACAGGATAAACGGGTTGAGGAGGCTCCCATCAAGTACCTCGCCAGAAAGGCCAAGGTGAAGAAATGAAGAAACTGACGGCCAACTGGGGACTTAAACTTATTTCGCTTATATTTGCCGTTATCGTGTGGTTCCTCGTTACCAACATCGATGATCCCATCACTTCGGTAAGATATACCAACGTACCCGTTACACTCAAGAATGCAAATCTTATAACTGATCAGGGACAGGTGTACACCATTCTGGACGGCAGTGACACTATCAGTTCGGTAACACTGTATGCTCCAAGATCCATCATTGATTCCCTGAGCCAGAACAACGTGATCGCAACTGCTGACATTCAGGAACTATCAGGCCTTAATACCGTCAGCATAAAGGTGACCACCAACAAATATAACGACAAAATAGAGAATATCGTCACCAGCTCCGATGTAGTGAGACTGAGCGTTGAGAGGAAGGCATCCAAATCACTGGTTCTTTCCGCTACCACCTCGGGATCCATCGCAGACGGATATATCATCGGTGACGTTACTACAGAACAGAACATGGTCAGGATCACAGGCCCCGAGTCAGTGGTCAACAGCATTGCCTCCGCCAGTGTTGATGTGGATGTGACAGGCTTCACCTCCAACATCGGAACCGATGCAGACGTTGAACTGTTTGATGCAGAGGGCAACAATATCGATACTTCCCTTGTGAACATGAACATCAAGTCGGTAAGGGTCAATGTGGTTATCTATGAGACCAAGTATGTGCCCATTATCTATACCGTGACCGGCGAAGCCGCTGATGGATATATGTACACAGGTGAAATAGAGAGCAGTCCCGATGAAGTTCTTATCGCGGGGCGCAGCAACGCACTTTCATCAGTAAGCGAGATCAAGGTTGCCGATGATGGAATGGATGTAACCGGACTTACCGGCAACATGGTCTATACTTATGACCTGAGTGATTATCTGCCCTCGGGCATTATCTTCGGAGATCGTGATTTTAACGGATCTGTATCCGTTATCCTTCATGTGGAACCCATAGCCATCAGGACCGTGGATGTTGATGTCAACAACGTGGCTGTGGAAGGTTCAGCTGAGGGTTACAGGATCAGTGTTGATGATAGTGAGTACAAGACCGTCTCCGTGACACTTCAGGGACTGAAGGAAGTTGTGGATAAGGTCGATCCCGATGATCTTACCGGGACAGTTAACGTAGAGGAACTTATTGCAGGAAGCGGCTCCGATTCACTTACAGCCGGCAATTACAGTGCGGATGTAAAATGGAATGTTCCTTCCGGAGTCAGGATCAAAGGTACAGTCAGCGTATACATTAAAGTTGAAAAGGAAGAGTAAAGGTTCAGCATATGGTTACCAAGAAAGTAGCGATCGTTAATCCCACCGGTTTACACTTAAGGCCTGCAGGGAATCTCTGTAAGGTCGCCATGAATTATAAGTCACACATCAATTTCAGCTATGGGGATAATACCGCAAATGCAAAGAGTGTTCTCAGTGTACTGGGAGCCTGCATCAAATGCGGTGATGAGATTGAACTCAGGTGTGACGGACCCGACGAGGAGGAGGCTCTGGCAGCGCTTGTAGAGGCTATAGAGTCCGGACTTGGCGAGTAACTTTATCTGTGTTAGAATCACATAGGTAAATTTTAATGGAGGGAGAATTTTTTGAATGAGAAGATTTAAAGTGGCCGTAGCTGCAGCAATTGCTGCCACTATGCTTTTTGGATGCGGTAAATCGGCATCGGATGAGGCTGTTGTAGGTCTTAGTGTTGAGAAACTTGAAGATATACCTGTGGTAGAAGAAGTGACCACAGAAGAAGTTGTTGAAGAGGAAGTTGCAGATGAGGATGCTCCTCCTGCAGAGGGAATGGTAAGAAGCTACTTCACCAACGAGTGGGTTGATGAGAGCGTTAATACCAACAGACCTCTTGCAGTTATGTATCCTATCAACAAGGAGGCTCAGCCCCAGTACGGACTCAGCAATGTAGCTGTTTTCTATGAGATCATGGAAGAGGGCAGCATGAGCCGTCAGATGGGTATCGTTGAGGATTGGGCAAACCTTGACAGAATCGGTAATATTCGTAGTATCCGTGATTACTTTGTATATGCAGCTCTTGAGTATGATCCCGTTATTGTTCATTACGGCGGACCTGAGCTTTATGTTAAGACTATTCTTACTCGTTCTGATGTAGATAATCTCAACGGTGTCGGTGGTGTTATGGGTTCCGATTACGGCGCTTTCTTCAGAGTCCCTGAGGGCAGCAAGTCCGAGCACACAGCTTTCACAGACGGAGCACATGTTTCTTCAGGTATAGAGAAGGCGGGCTTCTCTCTCAAGCACAGAGATAGTTTCGAGGGCGAGTCACACTTTAAATTTACCGGATATTCAGCACCCAATACTCTTGAGGATTATCCAAGTGCTGTAGATGCTACCGAGATCGATATGTCAGGATGCTTCCCTGTAACAAAGTCAGCACTTAAGTATGATGCTGACAAGGGAGTATATCTCAAGACTCTTTACGGATCACCTCAGAAGGACGCTCTTACAGGCGAGCAGCTTGCATTCTCCAATGTGGTTATCCAGAGAGCATATCACGAGGTTCGTGATGCCAACGGCTATCTTGCATATCAGATGCATGATTCAACCCGTGACGGTTACTTCATTACCAAGGGTAAGATGATCCATGTAACCTGGGAGAAGACCGATGATTACGGCCCTACAACCTATTACGATGACCAGGGCGAGGAAGTGACCTTTAACACAGGAAAGACAATGATCTTTGTCATCCAGGAGAAGGGCGGCTCATTCTCAACCTTCAAAGTGAATGGTGCCGAGTACGCAAACTGATCATTACTATAATGAACCTAAGGCGGACGGCAGACTGTGCCGTCCGTTTATGTTTTAATTAACTTATTGCAAGAACGAAGGGAAATAACAATGGAAAAGATTATTGTGACCGGATGCAACGGACAGCTGGGCCGTGCCATCAACAAGGAACTTACATCCAGTGATGGATATGAACTTATCAATACGGACGTTTTTCAGGGAGAGGGTATCATTCCTCTGGACATTACGGATGTTGATGCGGTAGTAAAGTTCGTTAAGGAGTCCGGTGCAAGTGCCATTATCAACTGCGCAGCTTACACAGCCGTTGACAAACAGGAGAGCGATATCGATCTGTCCTACAAGATCAATGCTATCGGTCCGAGGAACCTTGCTATAGCAGCAACAGAGGCAGGAGCTAAGCTTGTTCATGTTTCCACCGACTATGTCTTTGACGGGAACGGAACAAGACCCTATATTGAGTTTGATAAGACTGGTCCTGTCAGCGTTTACGGCAAGACCAAGCTTGCCGGTGAAGAGATGGTAAAGCAGTTTGCCAAAGACTTTTTTATCATAAGAACCGCATGGCTTTACGGCGACGGCAAGAACTTTGTTAAGACCATGCTGTCTCTTTCCGAGAAGTACGATGAGGTCAGCGTTGTAAAGGATCAGCTTGGCACACCCACCAGCACCAAGGAGCTTGCCAAGGCTATCCATCATCTCGTTGGAACCGAGAACTACGGAGTATTCCATGGAACCTGCGAGGGTGATACCAACTGGGCAGACTTTACCGAAGAGATATTCAGACTTGCCGGTAAGAGCACAAAAGTAAATCACGTTACCACCGCTGAATACACAGCTAAGAATCCTCAGGCTGCACCCCGTCCCGCTTACAGCATTCTTGAAAACTACATGCTTAAGCTCACCTCCGGCTATATGTTTGCAGACTGGCATGATGCCATTGAAGATTATATCAGGGAGCTCGTATGATGAATTTTATTAACGGTCTTCTCACCAACAGAATATTGCAGGCATCCTTCTTTGCCTGGCTCTCTGCTCAGGTGTTAAAGACCCTGATCTACGTGATCGTGAATAAGGACTTTAATCCCGAGAGACTTGTGGGAGACGGCGGAATGCCCAGCTCTCACTCGGCTACGGTTATGGCTCTTGTTACATCCACAGCTTTCTACTATGGCTCTAACACCTTTGAGTTTGCGGTTACAGCAATCCTGGCTCTCATAGTAATGCATGATGCCATGGGTGTTCGACGTGAGACCGGCAAACAGGCCAAGGCCATCAACAACATGATGGAATGGCTCATGGATATGAACAACAATATTTCCCCCGAGGAGAAACTCAAGGAGTTTGTGGGACATTCTCCTTCTCAGGTTTTCTTCGGAGCCTTACTGGGAATCCTTGTTGGCTTCATAGTGTGTGGAATCAGGTAAAAGAACTATCGGGGGCTTATAGGGGAATATGCTTACTGTCATTCTGATATGGATGTATGTCATAATCACCACCTATCTTGTGGGATTTGGCTTCCTTACATCCTTTTCCGGTTGGCCCGGTATGAACAGAAAAAAGGCCGGCCACGTCAACAAGACATATGAATTCAGATTCAGGGAGAGCTACCTCATGGCAGGGGTGGTTCTTCTTACTGTATTTGCGCAGGTTTTCAGCCTCTTCACCGGAGTGGGGCTTGTGGCCAACATTATTGTGGTCATAGCCTGCAATCTTATACTGATCTATTATCGCAGTGAAATTCTCTACGACGTATATCAGCTGATCCATCGCCTCAGACAAGGGGGCACCTGGATCATTTATCTTGCAGTCTTTCTTATCATGGCCTATGGAACCTCTCACGGATTCATGCACTATGATTCGGATCTTTATCACGCACAGGCTATCCACTGGATAGAAGATTACGGAATAATAAAGGGCCTTGGGAATCTCCACGTGAGGCTTGCTTATAACAGTGCAGCCTTTCCTCTGTCGGCTCTTTTCTCCATGAGTTTTCTGGTAGGGCAGTCCTATCATGTGATGGCCGGATTTTTTGCACTTCTTCTGGCCTGGCAGTGTGTAGACATAATGAATGTCTACAGACGCGGCCACTTTGTAATCTCAGATTTTGCAAGGCTTGCGGCCATCTATTATCTCTTTACCATCTATGATGAAATGATGGCTCCGGCTTCGGATTACTTTTTGTCTACGCTGGTGTTCTACATCATAATCCACTGGCTGGATATGAACGTCAGACATGAGAAATCCTATGTGCCCTATATATTGCTGGCGCTCCTTGGAGTGTTCGCAATAACTGTCAAACTCTCTGCGGCTCCGTTATTGCTTCTGTGCATAATCCCCGTCCAAAGACTGCTTACAGACAGGAACAAAGAAAAAATGGCTGCTTTCTGGATCAGTGTCGGATTGGCTGCTCTGATCGTGCTTCCTTTTCTGATCAGGAACGTTGTGATCTCCGGATGGCTGTTGTACCCTGTTACATTCCTGAACTTCTTTGGCTTTTCCTGGAAGATACCCAAGGGGGTTGCCCAGTTTGATGCCAAGGAGATACGCACCTTCGGCAAGGGTTACAACGATGTCTCCGCTTACGGTGATGTCTCTTTTGCCCAGTGGGTGCCCAGGTGGTTCTCGCAGATAGGCGGCATCAGCAAAGTTATGCTGATCATGTCCATTGTTGCAGCCCTGGTATATATCGCATATCTGATCTATTTTGTCGTTGTTGTGGCAGGGCAGAAGGTTCAGACCATGCAGAAGTCAGAGAAGCCCAAGGTCTTTGAGATAAGTCGCCGCAGTATGATGAACATGGAGGATTTCTTTACCATTGGAGGAACGCTTCTTGGATGCCTTCTTTTCTGGTTCTTTAGCGCACCGCTGATCCGCTATGGTGTGGTTTATATCTGGCTGGTCCCTGCGGTGATCCTGGGAAGGATGTTCATCATCCTGTTTAACAGGTTCGGTGATAACATAAAGTCACTGTTTATGAAGACACTGACGGCACTGTTTTTTATGTGGATGATCTATAAGGGAGTCAATCTTGTGCTGGAGGACGCTGCCAGGTTCGATCCAAGATACCTGGTGGAGCAGCAGGACTACGGCACCTACAGCACCGACACCTTTGAGCTTGGCGGCATAACCTTCTATTACCCCACAGAGGGTGACCGGGTGGGATATTATCCCTTCCCCGCAGCAACCCATGACCTCACCGGAGAGGTAGAACTTATGGGAAAAGAGCTCAAAAACGGATTCACAACTGTTACAAACTGAGACAAACATATATCGAAAAAGAGGATTCAAACTCCGCAAAACCTGTAAATATGGGCGTTGCGGAGTTTATATTTTTTTTATAAAAGAATGTGTTGACAATTTGTTCTACTTGTTCTATAACATACTTGTAACAAGAAATTAGCAGCCGAGTGGTTCGAGTGCTAATAATGAATCTCAAGCGCTACAACAAAAATAAAACATAGAAAAGGAGTGATCAGTATGTTGATGCCTATGTTATGGAGTAATAATGATGTTTTTGATGCAATGGATGATTTCTTTAATGACGGTTTCTGGGGATACAATGCACCTGCAGCAAGGAAGCTGGAGAAGGGCGTAAGCCTTATGAAGACCGATGTTATTGAGAAGGAAGATTCTTATCAGCTGGAGGCTGAGCTTCCCGGATTCAACAAGGAAGATATCAGCATCGATCTTAAGGATGATACCCTCACCATCAGTGCTTCCCACAATGAGAACAAGGATGAGAAGGATGACAACGGCAGATACATCCGCCGCGAGCGCAGAAGCTCCTCTTATCAGAGATCCTTCCATGTTGAGGGACTTAAGCCCGAGGATATCATCGCTCAGTACAGGAACGGTGTCCTCACCGTACATCTTCCCAAGAAGGAAGCAATTCCCCAGAAGGAAGAGGCTGTCAGGATCGAAGTTAAAGACTGACATCGGATATGCTTTTTGACAATTTCATCTGGATGACATAAGAAAGCCCCGGTTCTGCGTTGTATAACGCGGAGCCGGGGCGCCTCTTTTTGTATTGAATCAGTAATTAGTAATTTGTAGCTTTCTTTTTGAAATAAGCCTGAGGGTGATTGCATACAGGGCAAACTTCGGGAGCTTTGGGACCAATAACAACGTGTCCGCAGTTTGAGCACTCCCAGATAGTGTCGCCATCAGCAGAGAATACGATTCCCTCCTCGATGTTCTTAAGGAGCTTGCGATATCTCTCCTCATGCTCTTTCTCGATTGCTGCTACCTGCTCGAAGAGATCAGCGATGTCATCGAAGCCTTCCTCACGGGCCTTTTTGGCAAATGAAGGATACATCTCTTTCCACTCATAAGCCTCACCGTCAGCAGCAACATTCAGGTTGTCAACGGTTGTTCCGATGCCTGAAAGGATCTTGTACCAGAGTTTAGCATGCTCTTTCTCATTGGCAGCTGTCTCTTCAAAGATCTGTCCGATCTGAACATAGCCGTCTTTTTTTGCCTTGGAAGCGAAGTAGGTGTATTTGTTTCTTGCCTCGGATTCACCTGCAAAAGCAGCCATGAGATTCTTCTCGGTCTCTGTACCTTTGAGCTCGTTTGTTCTTGTTTCAAGATTAGCCATTAGAAAATCCCCCTTTCGTTGTGTGCGATTGTATTGATTATACCATATTTGACACGAAAAAGGAGATACACTATAGTCTTACATAATGACCAAATAACATTCGGAAATAAGGGAGGTCTTTTCCATGGAAAAGCTTGAATATGAAGGATATACCGGAACCGTTAACTATGATAAAAAAAGTGACTATTACACCGGAGAGGTGGAGATAGACGGTAAGTTCTATACCTATGAGGGGGACAGCCTCGAGGAGCTTCAGGAGGACTTTGAGGATATCATAGATTCCATCATAGCCTTTGATGAGATGGGCGAAGATGACGAAGACGAAGATGACTGAACGCTCGGTACTATGTTATACTGTTAATGTTTGTTGCGGAGAGTAAAAATGGATAAAGTACTTGAATTTGCACTTAAATATGTGCTTCCTCTTCTGGTGGCATATATTATCAACATTATACTGAATAAGGTGCTCAAGAAGGAGAGGCTCAGGGGTAAGCTTTTCCTGATCTTTTTGAAGGGCATCATCATCGCGGTGGTATGGGCTATTGCGGGGCTTACAGTTCTTAGCGGGATACCTGCTTTCTCCAAGACCTGGGAGACAGCGGTGGCATCCTCGGGAATAGCAGCGGTTGTAATGGGTCTTGCAGCCCAGTCAACTCTTGCCAATGTCTTTGCCGGGATAGCGCTTTCAGCCTCAAGACCCTTTGATATCGGAGACAGGATCAAGATAGATTCCTATGATCCCGGGTATGTTGAGAATATCACCTTAAGACACACGGTGATCAAGACTTACCAGAACGAGATCATTTATATACCCAACTCCATAGTGGGTTCTGCAACTGTTGTGAACTATACTCAGGAGAATTCGTTCTCCTATCCCATCAGGGTTTCCGTGGCATATGGAACCGATATGCAAAAGGCCATGGATGTAATGGCTGATGCGATCACCGAGCATCCCAAGCATCACGGACGCCGCCCTGTTGTTCTGTGCAAGAGCTGCGATGACAGCGGAGTAACGCTCCAGGCGCTGGTGGAAACCAGGGATTTCAAGGAAAATCCCGTTACCTGTTCAGAATGCCTTGTGGAAGTCATGAAGCGCTTTGCTGCAGAAGGAATCGAGATACCATACAACAAGCTGGTTCTCTTACAAGGGAAGGAATAATTTTTGCTATGAATCAGAACAGATCCAAGGCAGTGCTTTTGGCCCAGGCGGGGCTGATCGCTGCGCTCTATGTGGCTTTGACATACCTGTCTGCATATTTTAATCTGGCCAGCGGTGCCATACAGGTGAGAATATCAGAGGCTTTGACGGTACTGCCTTTCTTTACCGTTGCCGGAGTACCGGGAGTGACACTGGGGTGTTTTCTTGCGAACCTTCTTATAGGAAGCCCCTGGCCCGATGTGGTATTCGGAACCTTTGCAACTCTTCTGGGTGCGCTGGGTTCCTATGCACTTAAGAAGAACAGGATTCTTGTATCGGTTCCACCGGTGATTTCCAATATGGTCATCGTTCCTTTGATACTTAAGTTTGCCTACAGTGTACCCGGTGAGCTCTGGTATTTTGCCATCACGGTAGGAATCGGAGAGATTGTTTCCTGCGTGGTATTCGGACAGGTTCTTATTACGGCGCTTATGCCCTTAAGACACAGGATCTTTGGGGATTGGTGCGACAAATAAAAAGATTTAACGGGGGGTTACTATGGGAAAGCTTTACTTCAGGTACGGAGCAATGGGGAGCTCCAAGACAGCCAATGCGCTGATGGTTCGCTACAACTATATTGAGAAAGGGCAGAATGCGGTTCTTCTGAAACCCAGGACCGATAACAGGGACGGAGAGAAGACTGTTGCCTCCAGGATCGGCCTTAGCGCAGAGGGCATATTTGTTGAAGATTTCCTGGAAGAGGTTAAGACAAAGTGGTTTACCAAAGAGTCTGATGCCTGGAAGAAACTTGACTGTGTGATAGTGGACGAGGCGCAGTTCCTTACTGAAGACCAGGTGGATCTTCTGGCGGAGATTGTGGACAGATACGATCTTCCCGTTATCTGCTACGGCCTTCGAACCGACTTTACAAGCCACCTCTTTTCCGGCTCCAAGAGACTGATGGAGATTGCCAACTATATAGAAGAAGTACCCACTGTCTGCTGGTGCGGAAGAAGAGCACACTTTAACGCCAGGGTAAGCGACGGCAAGATCGTAAGAGACGGCGAGCAGATAATGATGGGAGGCAATGAGTCCTATGTATCCCTCTGCAGACGCCATTACCTTAGTGGCGAGGTGAACGGTACAAGAGAAAGAGATATCAAGGAAAACGAAACTTAAATTCATGTTTTGGTTTCTCTATGAAAATGAGTTTCAAAAATGCTCAAAAAAGCGTATTTTTTTACAAAATTTTAATGATTTTTTCTTTTAATTAATATATTATTGCAGTCATGAAGATTACATCTGTACCGCAAATGACTGAAATAACCATTAAGATGGGTTATTACGGAAAAGAGATTGAGACTTCCACGTACTCACGGGCAAGGAGAACGTGATCATTGAGAGGAAGCGCAAGGCAGAAAGATACATGGTCCAGAAGATGGGCCTGGCTCAGATAAACAGGAAGATCAATACAAATCTCATGATCAACGATATCTCCATGCGTGGGATCTCTCTTCTTTGTGGCGATAATATCGTCAAAGAGGGAGATGGTATCAAACTCAGCTTCTTTGCTAACGGAGGCAAGAGACTTGCTGTGGAATGCATGGTGGTAAGGCTTTTTGAAATACACGGCATCAAAGCTGCCGGATGTGTGTTCAGGAATGTTTCCACCGATATCATCACCTATGTACTGGACAAAAAAGCTGAACATGACAGGAAGTTGAATGTTAAAGTGGCGGGATAACAACCCCGCCATTTTTGTGTTATACTAAATGGGTATAGTTTTAAGGCAATGTCCAAAATGTTGGGGAAGAGGACTTATCAATGTCGAAGAACAGAGTGAAACTGAAAGGCAGGCTTCGTACCTACCTTCGCGTCTTTACATATCTTGGGATACTGCTGGTGCTGGTAAACATAGCGATCTTTACCGTTGACTTTACTGCGGGGCTTATCCTTCTGGCATTTACGGGACTGTATTTGATCGCGGTCCTGTATATGAACTTCTACAGTAAACCCATCATTATGAATGAGCTGGTGAGTTTTGCCACCGAATACGGGCAGATTCAGAAGAAACTTCTAAGAGAGCTGGATCTTCCCCATGCCGTGCTGGATGATCGCGGTATTGTGGTATGGACCAACCAGGCTTTCGAGAAGGTTGTACATCAGGAGAAGGGCTACAGGAAGTCCATTTTCTCACTGTTCCCAAGTATTACCATGGACAAGTTCCCCGAAGGCCCCGATGAGGTGTCCTATGAGCTGGACTATGAGAACAGCTACTACACCATCAAGATGAAGAGGATATCCCTCAGGGAAATGGCGGTTAACAGCGACATCATTGATGCTGAGGACTATGAGGGCAGCCTTATTGCCATATATCTTTTCGATGAAACGGCTCTTAAGCTGGCCATTCAGGAAGTTGACAATCAGTCACTGGCAGCAGGCCTTATCTATCTGGACAACTACGAAGAGGCACTGGACAGTGTAGAGGAAGTAAGACGATCTCTTTTGACCGCTCTTATAGACCGTAAGATCAACAAGTACATTGCCTCCTGCAACGGTATCGCCAAGAAGATCGAGAAAGACAAGTACTTTGTGGTAATGCCCAAGAAGTCCTGCGAGATGCTCAAGGAGCGCAGGTTCGACCTTCTTGAGGATGTTAAGACTGTTAATATCGGTAACGAGATGGCTGTTACCTTAAGTATAGGAATCGGAACGGACGGACTTTCCTACGCTCAGAATTATGAGTTTGCAAGAAACGCCATCGATCTGGCCCTTGGACGAGGCGGCGACCAGGCGGTTGTTAAGAGCGCCGAGAATATCTCCTATTACGGAGGAAAGAGCCAGCAGATCGAGAAGAGTACAAGGGTTAAGGCCAGAGTTAAGGCTCATGCTTTGCGAGAGATCATCTCCGGCAAGGATTCTGTAATCGTAATGGGTCACAGGATCGGCGATGTGGACAGCTTTGGCTCATCAGTGGGTATATACAGGATTGCCAA
Source organism: Butyrivibrio sp. (assembly GCA_024697425.1). Classification (GTDB taxonomy): domain Bacteria; phylum Bacillota; class Clostridia; order Lachnospirales; family Lachnospiraceae; genus Butyrivibrio. The sequence continues at coordinate 25,400 of JAILFT010000057.1, forward strand.
GACTCTGGACAGAAAGTGCCACATTGTTCTCAACGATGTGACTACATCCATGCAGCCCCTGGTGGATCTTTTCAAGAATAATCCCGAGTACGAGGATGACATGATCATAACCAATCAGCAGGCCATTGACATGGCGGACAATAATACCGTGCTGGTTGTTGTGGACGTTAATAAGCCCAGCATTACAGAGTGCCCTGAGCTTCTCAGGTTCTGTAAGACCATCGTGGTTCTGGATCATCACAGACAGGGTGCGGAAGTCATTGAAAATGCCACACTTTCCTATGTTGAGCCCTATGCTTCATCAGCCTGCGAGATGGTTTCCGAGATACTGCAGTATATCGGCGACAACGTCAAGATCCACATTGAAGAGGCAGACAGTCTCTACTCGGGCATGATGGTAGACACCAATAACTTTATGAACAAGACCGGTGTAAGAACCTTTGAGGCAGCTGCATTCTTAAGAAGAAACGGCGCGGATGTCACAAGAGTCCGCAAGCTCTTCCGAGAAGAGGCCGGTGAGTACAAGGCCAAGGCGGATGCAGTCAGTCAGGCAGAGATCTACAGAGGAAGATACGCGATATCCGTCCTCACCAACGACGAGATCCAGAGTCCCACCATTATCGGCGCTCAGGCTGCCAACGAACTTCTGAACATCAAGGGAGTAAAGGCAAGCTTTGTATGTACCGAGTATCAGAACCAGGTCTATGTCAGCGCCAGATCCATTGATGAAGTCAATGTTCAGGTCATCATGGAGAAGCTTGGCGGCGGCGGTCATATGAGTTCGGCGGGCTGCCAGATGGAAGGAGTCTCTGTCACAGAGGCAATAGCTACGGTTAAGAGAACACTTGATAATATGATAGAAGAAGGAGAATTGGATTAATGCAGGTTATTTTATTGCAGGACGTTAAGAGCCTTGGTAAAAAAGGTGACATTGTAAAGGTAAGTGACGGCTATGCCAAGAACTATGTGATCCCACAGAAGCTTGGTGTTGAAGCTACTCAGAAGAGCATGAACGAGCTCAAGAACCAGCAGAAGAGAGATTCCATTGTTGCACAGCAGCAGCTGGATGAGGCGAAGGCCTACGCTGAGAAGATAGGAAAAGAGACAGTTCAGGTAACTATGAAAGCCGGTGAAGGCGGAAGAGTTTTCGGATCTGTTTCTTCCAAAGAGATAGCAACAGCAGCCAAGCAGCAGTTTGGCTTTGATATTGATAAGAAGAAGCTTCAGATGCCTGAGCCCATCAAGTCCTTCGGCACCTATGAGATTCCCGTGAAGCTTCACCCTCAGGTTACAGCAACTCTGAAAGTTAGCGTAAAGGAACAGTAATATGCCCGACGAGAGTATTTTGAAAAGAGTGGCGCCAAACAGCCTGGAAGCAGAGCAGTCTGTAGTTGGCGCCATGTTAATAGACAGGGATGCCATCGAGATTGCCTCTGAGATCGTAAACTCCGGCGATTTTTATAACAAGCAGCTGGGTACTTTGTTTGAGACCATGGTGGAACTGAACAAGGAAGGCAGCGCGGTAGACGTGGTCACACTGCAGAACAGACTTCGGGAGAAGAATGTTCCTCCCCAGGTCAGCAGCGCCGAGTTCATTGCAAACCTTGTACAGGCAGTTCCCACTTCGGCCAATGTTAAATACTATGCCAACATAGTTTCTGATAAATCTACCTTAAGGAAGCTCATCCATTTCGGAGAGGAGACCATCAACAGCTGCTATACCGATGCCAATGACGTATCCGCAGTTATAGAACAGGTTGAGAAGGGTGTATATCAGATCAACAGAAGGAAAAACCTCAACGATTTCGTGCCCATCGATCAGGTGGTAATGAATGCCCTTAACAGAATAGAGCAGGCCAGCCGTATGAAGGGCAATGTAACGGGACTGTCCTCAGGATTTACGGATCTTGACTACAAGACAGCGGGCTTCCACAATTCCGATCTGGTGCTTATTGCAGCCCGTCCTGCTATGGGTAAGACGGCCTTTGTTCTTAACATTGCGGAATATATGGCTTTCCGAAGCAACAAATGTGTGGCTATTTTCTCTCTTGAGATGTCCAAGGAGCAGTTGGTAAACCGACTCCTTTCCATGGAATCCCACGTTGATTCCCAGCATATAAGAACCGGTAACATGACGGAAATGGACTGGGAGAACCTGATAGAGAGTGCCGGTGTTGTCGGAAAATCAAGGCTGATCATAGACGATACTCCCGGTATCACCATTCAGGAGCTTCGTTCCAAGTGCAGAAAATACAAGATGGAGCATGGCCTCGACATAATCATGATCGACTACCTGCAGCTTATGTCAGGCAGCGGCGGCAAGAGCTCCGAGAGCAGACAGCAGGAGATTTCAGAGATATCAAGATCCCTGAAGGCCCTTGCAAGGGAACTGGATGTTCCGGTTATCGCACTGTCTCAGCTGTCCCGTGCGGTTGAGTCAAGACCCGATCACAGGCCCATGCTTTCAGACCTTCGTGAATCCGGAGCCATCGAGCAGGATGCGGATATGGTAATGTTCATCTACAGAGATGATTATTACAACAAGGATACAGAGAAGAAGGGTATCTCGGAAATCATCATAGCCAAGCAGAGAAGCGGTCCCATCGGAACCGTAGAGCTGGTATGGCTTCCCGAGTACACCAAGTTTGCGAATAAGGCATAATGAATGGGGCGTGCGCCCCTGCGCATTTTCTCGTTCATTTGGCTTCGCCAAATGCAAAATAAAAAAAGCACGTTTTATCAAGTGAACTTGAAAAACGTGCTTTTTATTATTTTCCGCTTGGACTCAACCCTGTGAGATGGCTGATACAGGGCACTGAGCTGCGCAAGAACCGCAGTCGATGCATGTGTTAGCGTCGATCTCGAACTGAGTATCTCCCTGAGAAATAGCTGATACAGGGCACTGTGCAGCGCATGAACCGCAGCTGATGCAACCATCACTAATAACGTATGCCATAATATAATCTCCTTCCGTTTGTAAAAAAATTAAGCCAATGCAGCATAACAAAGGGCTTTGCCGCGCCTTATCTTTGTTACTTAATTATCATATAATAAGAAAAATGAATTATCAATAGAAATTATCGAAAAGTTTTATCAAAAAAGCGGCGAAATCCGCTAAAACATTGACATCGGTATCTTTAAAATGATACTATTGAAGTCGGCAGAATATTGCGAGAATATCCGTCACATCTGTTTTCTTGGGAGGAAAATTATGTGAACGGGATTTTTTGCGCTTTATTATTTATTTTATGTATACAAGCCAATAGACTCAAAACAAAAGGTAGGAGGAATTAAAATGGCAAGAAACATGAAAACCATGGACGGTAACGAAGCTGCTGCATATGCTTCATATGCGTTTACAGAAGTTGCCGCCATGTACCCCATCACACCATCATCTGTTATGCCTGAGCATGTAGATGAGTGGGCAACAGCCGGAAAGAAGAACATTTTCGGTCGTACGGTTCAGATCACAGAGATGCAGTCTGAGGCCGGTGCAGCAGGTGCTGTACACGGATCACTGGTAGTAGGTGCTCTTACATCTACTTACACAGCTTCTCAGGGACTTCTTCTTATGATCCCCGATATTTACAAGGTTGCTGGTGAGAGACTTCCCGGTGTATTCAATGTATCTGCTCGTTGCGTAGCTTCACACGCTCTGAACATCTTCGGTGATCACTCTGACGTGTATGCTTGCCGCCAGACAGGCGCTGCAATGCTTTGCGATTCAAGTGTACAGGAGGTTATGGACTTAACACCTGTTGCTTACTGTGCAGCAATTGAAGGCAGAATTCCTTTCATTAACTTCTTTGATGGATTCCGTACATCACACGAGATCCAGAAGATTGAGGTTTGGGATTACAAGGACCTTGACGAGATGGTTAACCATGAAGCCATCGATGCATTCAAGGCAGGTGCTCTCAATCCTAATCATCCTTGTCAGATGGGCTCAGCTCAGAACCCTGATATCTTCTTCCAGACAAGAGAAGCTTGCAACACAGGTTACAACGAGCTTCCTGCAATCGTTCAGAAGTACATGGACAAGGTAAATGCTAAGATCGGTACAGATTACAAGCTGTTCAACTACTACGGCGATCCTAACGCTGAGGTTGTTATCGTAGCTATGGGTTCTGTAAACGATACAATCGAGGAGACAATCGATTACCTCGAGAAGCAGGGCAAGAAGGTTGGTGTTGTAAAGGTTCGTCTTTACAGACCTTTCTCAGCTAAGGCACTTGTTGAGGCTATTCCTGCATCTGTTAAGAGAATCGAAGTTCTCGACAGAACAAAAGAGCCCGGCTCTTATCGTGAGCCTCTTGCTCTTGACGTTATCGCAGCTCTTAAGGGAACACAGTTCGAGTCAGTTCCTGTATTCTGCGGACGTTATGGTCTCGGTTCCAAGGATACAACTCCTGCTCAGATTGTTGCAGTATTCAACAACGATACTAAGGAAGAGTTCACTATCGGTATCGAAGACGATGTAACAAACCTTTCACTTGATGCAGGTGCTCCTCTCGTAACAACTCCTGAGGGTACAACAAACTGCAAGTTCTGGGGACTTGGTGCTGACGGTACTGTTGGTGCTAACAAGAACTCCATCAAGATCATTGGCGATAACACAGACATGTATGCTCAGGCATACTTCGATTATGACTCCAAGAAGTCCGGCGGTGTTACAATGTCTCACCTCAGATTTGGTAAGAAGCCCATCAAGTCTACTTACCTCATCAAGAAGGCTGACTTCGTTGCTTGTCATAATCCTTCATATATCCGTAAGTTCAACATGGTTCAGGAGCTGGTTGACGGTGGTTCATTCCTCCTTAACTGCCCTTGGACAGTAGATCAGCTTGAGGCTGAGATCCCCGGTCAGGTTAAGAAGTTCATGTATGATCACAAGATCAACTTCTACATCATGAACGGTTCCAAGATCGGTGTTGAAGTTGGAATGGGACCTACAAGGATCAACACAATCCTTCAGTCAGCATTCTTCAACATCACAAAGATCATTCCTGAAGAGGATGCCATCAAGTTCATGAAGGACGCTGCTCAGAAGACCTACGGACGTAAGGGTGAAGACGTTGTTAAGAAGAACTGGGATGCTATCGATGCAGGTGCAGATCCCAAGAACCTTATCAAGGTTGAGATTCCTGAGTCCTGGGCAAACGCTGAGGACGAGGGTCTTGAGTTCAAGAAGGCTGAGGGCTCAAGAAAGGATGTTATCGACTTCGTTAACAACATCCAGTCCAAGGTTAACGCTCAGGAAGGTAACACTCTTAAGGTTTCAGAGGTACTTCCTTATGTTGCAGGTGATACACCTTCAGGTTCTGCTGCATATGAGAAGAGAGGTATCGCAGTAAACGTTCCTGCATGGGATGCTTCCACATGTATCGGATGCGGATTCTGCTCACTGGTATGTCCTCATGCAGCTATCCGTACAATCGCTATGACAGACGATGAGATTGCTAAGGCTCCTGAGGGGCTTCAGACCAAGCCTCTTATGGGAATGGATGGATACAAGTACTCAGTTGTTATCTCTGCTCTTGACTGTACAGGTTGCGGATCTTGCGCAAATGTATGTCCCGGCAATAACAAGGGCGAGACCCTTAAGATGGGTGCTATTGCAGCCAACAAGGATGAGCAGAAGTACTTCGACTATGCAGTTACTCTTCCTATCAAGGATGATGTTGTTGCTAAGTTCGGCGAGACTTCAATCAAGGGCTCACAGTTCAAGCAGCCCCTCCTTGAGTTCTCAGGCGCATGCGCAGGCTGCGGTGAGACACCTTACGTTAAACTTGTTACTCAGCTCTTTGGTGAGAGAATGTACGTTGCAAACGCTACAGGATGTACATCAATCTGGGGTAACTCATCACCTTCAACACCTTACACAGTAAATGCCAAGGGACAGGGCCCTGCATGGGATAACTCACTGTTCGAGGATAACGCTGAGTTTGGTATGGGTATGGTACTTGCACAGAACGCTCTGCGTGATGCCATCAAGGAGAAGGTAGAAGAGATCGTTGCTGCCGGCGGCGCTGCTAAGGATGCTGCTCAGAAGTGGCTCGATACATTCTCAAACGGCGCAGAGAACTTCGCTGCTACAGATGCCCTCGTTGAGGCTCTTGCAGGCGACAGCTCAGATGCAGCTAAGTATGTTCTTAAGAACAAAGATTTCGCAGCTAAGAAGTCACAGTGGATCTTCGGTGGTGACGGATGGGCATTCGATATCGGATTCGGTGGTCTCGATCACGTACTTGCTTCCGGTAAGGATGTTAACGTTCTCGTTGTAAACACTGAGGTTTACTCAAATACAGGCGGACAGTCATC
>JAILFT010000082.1 GCA_024697425.1 Butyrivibrio sp.
GGAGGCCCTTCGGTATGCCAAAGGCGGAGCCAAGATGTATTATACGGCTTCGGAGGTGGGCATCCCGGATCCCAACTACTTCAGCAGATGCTTCAAGAAGTACACGGGGATGAGCTACTCCGATTATGTATCTGAGAATGGGAAATAATATATGAAGAGATCTCTCGCAATACTTTTGACGGCAGTACTGCTCTCAAACACTGCGCTTCCTGCTTATGCTGCAGAGGAGCCTTTGGTTTCTGCGGCATTGGAAGGCTCAAGTGAGGCGTCAACGGAAAATTCAGCAGTAGGGGCAGGTGAGGCATCAACCGCGGCTGCAGGTGAAGCATCTACAGCTGCACCGGATAATTCCGGAGCATCTTCAGCCGGAACGAGCGCTGAACCGTCTGAGTCTGCAGGCGAGGGATCAGGAAATTCATCTTCCGAATCTTCAAAGGAATCTTCAACAGAATCTGCAACCGGGGCATCTACAGAGGATGCGCCGGAATCTTCAAGCGAGGCTTCTTCGGAAGACTCGTCATCTGAGGCTTCGTCAGAAGCTTCATCCGAATCTTCAAGTGATGAAAATTATGATGATTATCCGACAGGATATGATGACTTTGGTTATGAGATTGAGTACGAAAGCGTTTCGAACGGCAGACGGTCAAACGGATTATTCAGGTCGGATAATTTGGAATCGTATTATGTAAATACGACACTTCCTGATCTTCGTGATCAGTCTCCCTATGGCACCTGCTGGGCCTTTGCGACTACTGCAGTTGCTGAGATAAACCTGGCCAAGAAGGGCTATAATATGGATCTGTCGGAGCTGCACATGGCATATTTTGCCAATCATTTCGTTGATGATCCTCTTGGCGGCTTTGGGGAGTGTGAGCAGCCTGCCGTACCGAACGATTATCTGGGCAGAGGCGGAAACTATTATACATCTTTCCCTACATATGTCAGATGGAATGGAGCGGCATCAGAACAGACCGCAAATTATGCAGATGATACTGTTTATGCAGCAAAATATGGACTGTCTGATGACATTGCTTATGAAAAGGCGGCCCACATTGTTAACTACTATGCAGAGCCGATTCCGACGGACAGAACAGATTTTGATGCTATAAAAAAGTTGATCAAGGCATATGGTTCTGTAGCGGTATCCATAAGGGTCCACAGCGGAACAGCTGCATCTACAGGCAGCGAGTATAATGCTGAACATAACTGTTTTAATCACACTTCCAACGGCGGTGCAGGCCATGCCGTTACTCTGGTTGGCTGGGATGATAAGTTTTCCAGAGATAACTTTGACCAGAAGCCGAAGGGTGATGGTGCATTTCTGGTAAGAAACAGCTGGACAACCGGGAACTTTGCGGATAATCAGAGCTTCGCGGGCTATTTCTGGATGTCCTACTATGATGTTACGATAAACGGAAACGCTTATGCTGCAGAATTTGAACCGGGTCCGTCCTATGATAATAACTACCAGTATTGTCAGATACCGACTTTTGTAGGCGGCTATGTTTATGATAAGCTGGCAAATGTCTTTACTGCCCATGCAGAAGGCGGATATTACGGGGAGATTGTAAAGGCGGTTTCGTTTAATTCAACAGCTTCCAATCTTCAGATGAATATATCGGTTTATACGGGATTGACTGATGAAACAAAACCGGAAAGCGGTACTCTGCAATCTTCTCAGGACTTTTCCACAACATATGCGGGATATTACACTGTGCCATTAGCTACTCCTGTTAACGTGGCGCAGGGAGAAACGTTTTCGGTTGTTATCACCAATAAGAGCGGTGACGGCAAATATCTGAGAATATTGTATGAAACCGATTTTAAATTTGGCTCAGATGATTATAAGCCGGAAACTTCCGGAAAAAGCTATTATGCATATACCAGCTCATATGAAAACCAGGAAAAATGGTCTGTGTGTGACGATATAGCTATAAACGCATTCACAGATAATAATCCTTATTCGGGCGAAATTCCGGTTCCTCCCGAAACTATTTCTTTTACCGGAATAGGAGAAGAGGGACTGACGATAGATGCCTCTGAAAAGAAGAAGGTTACGGCAATCGTTTTACCCGAAAATGCAACAAACATGGAGCTGGAGTGGGAGAGCTCTAACGAAAGCATCGCTACCGTACAAAACGGAATTATTACAGGAATAGCACCCGGAACAGTTACGATCACGGCCAGAGCGGTTTTGGGGGATGCATCGAACAGCTTTACTCTGAAGGTCAATGACAGATTAAGGGCGTTTAGTGTGATATATGGTGTATCGCGATCTCCGATGACATCAGGCGATCAGATAAGTATATCTTACAGGTATTCGCCCAAGAATTATGTTCCCAAGAACGATCCAATTATTACTACGGAACCGGAAGGCGCATTAGTGCCCGGTACATATTCCGATCATTATCTTTTGACAACTCCCGGTTATATGACGGTTAATGTGGAAGTTGATGGGATTACTTCAAGCAGAAGGGATTATGTATTCCCCGGGGCATCCTATTTTGACTACGAAGTTGATGATGACAATATCATCACTTTTACATGGAAGGCGTTGGAGGAGGCCACCAGTTTCAGGTTTTATACCTCGGATAACGTGGTTGATAAAACTGTAATTCCGGATGGCAGCGAAGAGTACACCCTGGTAATAGACGAATATAAGGATGATCCTACGTTTAAGAAAAAGGATTTTAGAGTACGAACAGATGCTGCAGGAAAATATCAGGACATTGCGATATATGATGTGGGCAACCTGGATAAGCCATGCACGGTACACTTTGATTCTAAAGGCGGCAGCAGTGTTGAAGATGTCGACTCGGATTACAGAAGGCTGATCGCTGAACCTGCGAATCCCGAAAAATACGGATACATATTTGCCGGATGGTACAAGGACAAAGATTGTACCGCCGGAAATACCTATGATTTTGACAAGAAGATCAAGGAGAATTATACCGGTTACAAAAACAGCTTCACATTGTATGCCAAGTGGGAGAGAAACCCAGAGGACACAATGATAGAGGGCCTTTCAATTGTGGCCCAGGATGTGCCGGATGAGATAAAGGTCGGAGAAACATTTGAGCTTGGCGTGGAATTAACGCCGGCGGATACAACTCTGCCCAGAGTTACCTGGTCTTCTTCAAACGACAGAGTGGCTGTCGTTGATGAGACGGGAAAGGTCACCGGAACCGGGGCCGGAAATGCAACAATTACGGTTACAGCAGATGCGGATGATTCAATATCTGACAGCTATGACGTTTTTGTATGGTCAGAAGCTACAGGTAAACCTGCAAAGGAAATAAGGATCCTTGATACGGCGAAGACGCCCCATTTCCTGGGATCCAGCAGTCGTGTGCCTTCGACAACACTTTATGGCGACGTGGATGATATTTATGGTGTAAACATAGAGCTTCCTGTATTTGATGACCCCTATGGAGATGAGGAATTTAGCGGCCTTCAGCTGGCGGTTGGAAAGAGCTGCAATTTGAAAGCAGACTTTTTGCCCAAAGATTCCATCCCCAAGAAATCAGGGAAGACCTACATCTATGCCGATGTCGTAAAGGCCAAGGATGTGACCTGGAGTTCCTATAATTCAGGCGTTGCTACTGTTGATTCCAAGGGAAAAGTAACAGCTAAGGGAGCCGGCATTACGACGATCAGAATGGCTTCTGAAAGCAGCGGACTTTCTGCGACCTGTAAGGTGATGGTTTACGATGCGGTTACCGGCCTTACGCTTAACACCACAAACCTGAAGCTCGGAAAGGGCCAGGAGTTTGAACTGATCCCGAAGATCAGTCCCGCAACGGCAAGCAATAAGGTTACTTTCGTAAGCAGTAATACAAATGTGGCAGCAGTTGACAGGTACACCGGTGAGATTACTGCCGGTGAGGCAACAGGAAAGGCTGTCATCACAGTGACTGCTCAGGGCGGTAAGACTGCGAAGTGCAATGTCAATGTAGGAAATGCAGTTGAGACACTGCGTCTCTATGAGAAGAAAAATATAGATAACGTAGCTGCAGGCAAGACTCTGCAGCTGGTGACTGAATATAATGGCGGCGTTAGGACCAACCAGCCGCTTAATAAGGATATTTCGTACTGGATAGTGGACGGAGATGATCTTGTCACTTCCAATGCTGTTGCCAGCATAACCCAAAAGGGAGTTCTTAAGGGACTTTCCGAGGGCAAGGTGACGGTTAAGGTCATGAGTAAGACCGATAAGGACGGAGCGGACTATGTATCTTCTACTTATGATGTCTATGTCTATTCGGGACTTAAGAGCGCGACGCTGAATCAGAAGAATCTTACAATGGTTCCCGGTGGTGAGTACACCTTAAGAGCCTCCGTTAAGTCGTTTACAAATGCGGATTATGTCACCGGCTCTTTTGACAGGGATACTGATGAATTTGAGGCCTGGAATGCGGCCGGGCGGATAGTATGGACCGTTGTGCCGGAAGGTGCGCTGGAACTTGCAGATAATGGCGAAGTGTGCACAATCACAGCTACTGAGGCCCTGAAGACTGCGGCAACAGTAAAGGCTACATTCAGGCCCTGCGGCGCAACCAGGGATACGGTCCTTAGCTGCAAGGTGACTGTGAAAGACGGCGCGGTTACCGGACTTGCTCCTAAGCCAACATCCGTTTCCATAAGCCGTGGCCAGATTACTGTGCTTACAGCGAATATTACACCCATGGCGCCTGCGTACGCGGGACTGACATGGACGATTGATGAAGCCTACGAGAATGAGATTTGTTTTGTTGACGAAGATGGGGATGAAATTGGACTTACCACGACTTCGGACGGCAGAGACGAGGCGGGAAACACCGTCAGGATCAAGGCTCTTTCAGGTGATGCTACCAAGTCTGTAAAGGCTGTGGTGAAGGTTACCACCGATGCCGAGGACAAGAACGGCAAGCAGATATCCAAGAACATTGCGGTAACTGTCCTGAGTGAGGGAAAAGAGGTAGTGATACAGGGAGGCGGTGTGACGTCTTACGGAACCGATCCTGATAACGTCAGCATTACACCTCTTTGCGCCAAGAAGAGTGCGTCCCTGAAAGCCATCGTTTATGTGGACCGGGCGACTAACGTCAAGGCGGGCAATCAGAAGGTTACCTGGGCGGTGACTGAGAATCCTCAGGTTGCTTCTGTCAATGCTTCCGGCAAGGTGATCGGTCTTTCCAATGGTGTTGCTACCATTGCTGCTACTTCAGCTTCCGGAAAGACGTCATACGTTAAGATCGGTGTGTATTCAGATGTCACAAAGCTGACGCTGGATAAGACCAAGATATCCATGAGCACGGAGTATTCAGGTTCCGAATCCACATCTTCCGGCGCGCATTACGAAGCGCTGACAGCATCGATAACACCTGAAGATCTTTTCGGAAATGACATGACATACAGCAAGTACGCAAATAAGGTGACCTGGACTGTCAGCGGCGCAGGAGCCGTTGAACTGGCGGCTGTTAACGCTAGTGCGCTGTCCGGATCCACCCTGGGAAAGCGTATCGATGCAAAACAGTCTGTTTTGAAGGAACTTACCTATGCGGCTCCGGCAAATTTTGCGGGCACAGGCCCCGGAGAGGTGCTTGCGATTAAAGCGGTTGGAGCCGGAACCGTGAAGCTTACAGCCCAGGCAGGCAGCAGGAAAGCAACCTGCACCGTGACGATATATTCGCATGTGACGGGGATTGAATTATCCGTTACAAATGTTTATATGAGGACCAGGAGCAGAATTCCGCTCTCACCAAGGCTTGAGATCGACAAAGTTCCTATGCCGGTTAAGCCGATTGCTCCGAAGAAACCTAATATCTTTGATCCGGATTATCAACAGAAGTGGGAGGCATACCAGATTGCACTTGCAGAGTATTATACAAAGTTAGCCCAGTATAATGCCGCACTTCCCGGTTATAATGCTCTAAAGAAAATGGCCGTAAATACCACGGTTTATTATAAGAGCTCCGATGAAAGCGTAGCTACGGTGGACAGCAAGGGTAATGTGACAGCCAAGGGTCCGGGAACAGCTAAGATTACTGCGACTACCGCAGAGGGAAACCATGAAGCTTCTGCGTTGATAACGGTGGAGTAAAAAGAGGAGCATACCGCCAGCGAAGATGGCGGTGGAATAAGAGAGTATCTTAACACCATAGTAGATGGCGACGAAACACAACGGCAACATTTGGGAAAATTTCCGGGATAAATCACTTTTTTTTCCAAAATAACCTTATATACGCTTAGACTGCTCAAATCTTCTATTGGTTTGGAAAATAATTGCTTATATCAATTATTTTTTTCAAAAAAAGCAGTGTTTTGGAAAAAAACAGCTTCATGCTGCTACAAACACTTATGAATTGTTTAAAAAACAGGTTCATGTCGCCATCACATATCGCCCACCATTTGATTATTAGCACTCACCTCTGGTGAGTGCTAAATTTTTGTTGACTTTTGGGTGCGGCAGTCTTAAACTCATATTTGTACGAATAATTCGGCATTAATCTGCCTTGGGGCAGACGCAATATTTTTTACAAAAGGAGTGAGAATTATGGCTTCAAAGAAAGGTAACTTATCAATCAACAGCGAGAACATGTTTCCGATCATCAAGAAATGGCTGTATTCGGATCATGATATCTTTTACAGGGAAGTGATCTCAAATGCATGTGATGCCATCACCAAGATCCGCAAGATGGAGATGATGGGGGAGTGCGAGCTTCCTGAAGGCTACAAGCCCCGCGTGGACATTATTTTAAATGACAAGGACAAGACCGTTAAGATCGTCGATAACGGTATTGGTATGACAGAGGAGGAAGTTGACGAGTACATCAACCAGGTGGCTTTCTCAGGTGCAACAGACTTCCTTAACAAGTACAAGGACAAGGCCAATGCAGATCAGATCATCGGACATTTCGGACTTGGTTTCTATTCAACCTTTATGGTATCTGATTATGTAGACATCGACACTCTTTCCTGCAAGGGAGGCCCTGCTGTGCACTGGACCTGCGACGGCGGATCCGATTTCGAGATGGGCGACGGCGACAAGGCAGAGGTTGGAACAACAGTAACACTGCACCTTTCAGAGGATTGCCTTGAGTTCTGCAATGAGTACAAGGCAAGGGAGGTCATCCAGAAGTACTGTTCCTTCATGCCTTACGAGATCTACCTGTCAAAAGAGAATGAGGAGGGAACCGAGACTATCAAGGCAAGCGAGAAGCTTGAGAGCGATACTGTCATCGAAGAGGTTCATCCCGAGAAGAAGGAAGGAGAGACTGAGGAGCCTGAGCTTGAGTACAAGATAAAGAGAAGACCTCAGCTTCTTAACGATATCCATCCTCTTTGGGCTAAGACTCCCAAGGATTGCACTGATGAGGAGTACAAGGAGTTCTACAGAAAGGTCTTCCACGATTTCAAGGAGCCCCTTTTCTGGATCCACCTGAACATGGATTACCCCTTTAACTTAAAGGGTATCCTTTACTTCCCCAAGATCAACATGGAGTTTGAGTCAATCGAGGGAACCATCAAGCTGTATAACAACCAGGTATTCATCGCAGATAACATCAAGGAAGTTATCCCCGAGTATCTGATGCTTCTTAAGGGCGTTATCGACTGTCCTGATCTTCCTCTTAATGTATCAAGATCAGCACTTCAGAACGATGGCTTTGTTAAGAAGATCTCTGAGTATATCAGCAAGAAGGTTGCCGAGAAGCTGGCAGGTCTTTGCAAGACTGACAAGGAGAACTACGACAAGTATTGGGATGACATCAGTCCCTTCATCAAATACGGTTGCCTTCGTGACGACAAGTTCTGCGAGAAGATGACAGACTACATCCTCTTCAAGAACCTGGACGGCAAGTATCTTACAACTCCCGAAGCTCTTCAGATCAACAAAGAGGCTGAGGAAGAGGCCAAGAAGGCTGAAGAGAGTGCTGTTGACGAGAACGGCAATAAGGTAGAGGCAGAGGTTGTAGACGATGGTGCCAAGACTGAGAACGCTGAGGATGCAGCCAAGGCAGATGCCAAGACTGAGGAACCCGAGGAGAAGGAACCCCGCATCATCTACTACGTAACAGATGAGGCACAGCAGAGCCAGTACATCAACATGTTCAAGGCTCAGAAGATGGAAGCCTTCATCATGAAGCACAACATCGATGTTCCTTTCATGGAGCAGCTTGAGCGCAAGAACGAGGGCATCAAGTTCCAGAGAATCGATGCAGACCTTACTGATACCTTCAAGTCCAAGACCTCCAAGAAGGCAGCAGCCGAGCTTGAGGAGAAGGAGAAGAGCCTTGCCGAGAAGATGAAGAAGGCCCTTAAGGATGACAAGCTGGTGATCAAGCTTGAGAAGCTCAAGGACAAGAAGACATCTTCAATGCTCACTGTTTCTGAGGAAGCAAGACGTATGGCAGACATGATGAAGATGTATGCTGCAAACGGAATGGGCATGGGAGACTTCGGAATGGGCGGACAGACCCTTATCCTCAATGCAAACCACCCTCTTGTTCAGTACGTAATGGAGAACGAGGACGGAGAGCACACAAGGATGATCTGCGAGCAGCTCTATGATCTTGCCCGTATACAGAATGCTCCTCTTGAAGGCGAGGCAATGACCAAGTTCGTTCAGAGAAGTAATGATATCCTTATGTTCCTGACAAAATGATTCATTACTAAATAATTTCTTACAAAATAAAAAAGAACCCCTTTATCCGGATATCCGGATAAAGGGGTTTTGATCAATAGTCATAGAAGGCATCAGTCCTTTAAATAGACTGCATAGTAGGTGGCGCCGATGCAAAGGCTGCCGCCTATTATATTGCCCAAGGTTACGGGAATAAGATTTGTAACAAAGAATCCAAACAGTGAAAGGCCGTCTGCGGCAATACCGTAAACCGAAGTGGCCATAAGGCCTGCGGGGATAAAGTACATGTTGGCTACGCTGTGCTCAAAGCCGCAGATGATAAAGAGCATTACCGGGAACCACAAAGCCAGGACCTTTCCTGCAATCTCATCTGCCGAGAAAGAACACCACACTGCCATACAAACCAGCACGTTACAAAGGATTCCCTTTAACAATCCATCTCCAAAAGAGATAGTGGATTTTGCAACGGCCGTGCTCACCACCGCTTTGGCCAGAGCACCGTCGGCAAAAGCATAAGTATGGGAAAAGTTGGCTATAAAAGCGATGATGAAAGCTCCCACCATGTTTCCGAAGTAGACGATGATCCAGTTTCTAAGCATTCCCTTTAAGGTGGCTTTCTTTGAAAGGACAGGAACCAGTATAAGGCAGTTTCCTGTAAAGAGTTCTGCCCCTCCGATAAGTACCATAAAAAGGCCTATGGGGAATACCACTGAGCTTATGACTCTCGCCGTTGAAGGATCCGGAGCACATACGGAAGCTATCTGGCTTCCAAGGCCCCCAAGGGCGATGTAAGCTCCTGCCAGAATTCCCAGAAGGAAGGTCTTCCTGAAAGACATATGAGTCTTGGCGGTTCCGGCGGTTTCATAGGCTGCTGCGATTGCTGCTGGTGATTTCATGAGAGTGCTCCTTTCAACAAATAAGTTATTATCCTTGTAATATTTATTTATGAATTATCGTTGGCAACATCAATACTATTGATTGCCAAGGCAACGCATTTAATTCAATATTATTTGGATGATCAATAATATCCCCTAATGACTTTGAACATTCAACTAAAGATTGCGAAACATCCAATGCATTAGTAAATGTATCTCTTAATTCCACCAACAGTTGATGAGCCTTTTCTTTATGATCAAATATATAGTTCAAAAGAATTAAGTTGATCTTTGCTTTAATTGTAATATCAATATCATCTCCCATTATCTCTTTTAGACGGGAATACGTTTTCTTACCTGATTCTAATGAATCTTCACACTTACTAATTCCCATGATCATCATATAGTTGGTTCTGATGCATAATGTATAAAAATCGTCTTTTCCCCGGACTTCTTCGCACATTTTGTAAGCATCAATGATCAAACTGTATGCTTCTTCAAAATGTCCCAACTTCAGCGCAGTTATGGCAAGATTACTGTAAGCGATACCTATTACGCCTTCCTGAACCCAATTAAGAAGGACGGTCTGATCACATATTTCCTTCCGGATATTATACGCTTCCTGTATTTTATTAACGTATGCCAATGAATTTGCTAATGCTGACATATAATATAACCGCTCTGCATCAGGAACATTCGGGTTCTTCAAGCAAATATCCACCACCTCCCGACGAATCTTGCAGGAATCTTCAAATAGTCCTATATCAGCGGCACAATACGCAACCATTTCTTTATATTTTACTAATTCGTACAAGTCATCTTTATATACCTCATTTGCGCGTGATAGTAATGAACATGCCATATCATAAGACTCATGATACATATTAAATCCATTGGATAAGCATTTTATTCTTTTCACAAACAAGGGCATTGCATAACTATCTGCAATTATGCAACCATCATCTCCAATATATGGTTTACAAAGTGAATCATAATAGCCATAAGCTTCTGAATAGCACGCCATTTCATAGTATGCATCAGCTAAAGTCTTACATACTTCGCAACGAAATGCTGCTTTTTCATCCTGTAAATATCCCAGCCATAGATAGATGAGCCTTAAAGGTGCAATGACATCCTGCCATTTGTGTTCCCTAATATCGTCTTGCAAGTTGTCCCATATACGACTGGCAGAATCCATAACAGACTTGCAATTATCAGAATCGGGCGGGATTTTCTCGAAAATAACATCTTTTATTACAGGGTGTATACTTAAAATATCTGATTCAGGATTTAAACTGATCCAGCTTCTATCAACCAAGGCATCAATCAGAGAATAGTCTGACAACATTGACCAATTCATGAAATCTTCCACTTTTACTCCGGAAGAAGGCATGATGGCCAAAGCTCTTAAAATGCTTTTTTGCTCTTCGTTGATATCCGATAAATCAAACAGGGAATAAATAAACTCAAATGCAAAATTGGGGGCGACACTGATCTGTGGAGCACTCACCCTTCCGTTTAATGCTCTGACCCCCTTTGACTGAAGCTGTTCTACCATCTTTTTAGGTGATAAATGGGATACTTTCATGTGTTTTGCAATCAATTCGATTGCAAGTGTATGATAATTCATACATTCAAACAGCTTCTCAACAGAAACGGGATCATTTGACACACTTCTTCCATAGTACCTGCTGAAAATAGAAAGAGCATCTTCCTTACATAATGCTTCAGTCAGTTCTATTCCCGAAAAGTACTCTGACAGATTTGCTCTGGTCGTAATAATCACTTTATAAGTCCCTGACAAAAGTTCAAAAAAATAGTTATCAATCGCTTTGGGGTCATCAGAAAAATCATCGATGATCACAAGGGTTTCAGGGCCCGCAATTTCTTTAAAATAAGACAATTTCCGGGCAAAGTACTTCTCCTGAGATTCCATTTTTACTGTTTCATTCAGTAATCGATATACACCGGTAATATTGAAAACACTGTCATCAATAAAAGTTTCTATGATAGAATTTTCGAAATGAGCAAATATAATGTTTTGGTAAACGCTTCTATATTTTTTCGAATATGCCTTTGCTATCTCTGTTTTGCCACTTCCCCCCAGTCCATAAAGAGTAATAACATTTGTGTTTGTAGTAAGCATCTCATGGATATCATCAATTATGGAATCACGCCCGCAAAAAGCAGACTTAGGTGGTTCGAAATGTGATATCAGCATATGTTTCATCTGATCATTAGCAGGCTGGCTGAGCAGCAATCTGGTCAACTCATGTTCAACACAATCACTAAGCCTTTCATCTTCAACCTTAAGGCCATTACAAAATCTCAGGCGCTTAATATCGTCAGGCAAATTATCGGGCCAACTAAACTGCGATGTTATAAAAGGGACCACATTTTTTTCTGCATTCAGTGCAGTCCGAATTTCAGCTCTAACCCAATCATCATCATCTGTTATACAATTATCCAGGGAATGTGGTGATAGCACGACAATCACATCTGTGCTTCCCAGGATAGCCAGCATGAGATTATCATCGAAGAACCCTGCACCTAATTCCTGAACGTCTCTAAACACCCTATATCCAAGATGCTTAAGCTTTTCATATAAAAAATCCGAATAAACAGCACCGTTCTTACGCCTATAACTGATAAATATATCAAAACTATTATTCAACGTATGCCTCCTACAGCATAAATAATGTCAAATAAATCTTCTCTAAAATCAGGGTCTTCACTATTTAAGCTATTAATAACCACTCCACAAGACAATTTATATGCTGTTGAATGTATATAACGCCATTCTCCCATATAAATAGCAACATGGCCCGGAAAATAAATAGTATCTCCAACACGAATTTTACCCAGGCGTATGTCATCACAGAGCATTTTGCCATCATAATGCTCAGGCGAAAGTCTTTTTAATGGGAATCCGTTACATATTCGAGAATCCCTGAATATTTGTATCCCCGACAAAAGATAAGCCATATTTACAAGCCCTGAACAATCAATTCCATCCGTCGAACGCCCGCCCCATCTATACTGGAGGCCCAGATAAAACTTTGAATTGTCAATAAGCTTTTGTCTGAATGCATCTTCATCCCCATCGTAGTTTGTATCCAGAATTTCCTGAAAATTAAAATTCTTATTACCTCCTATGGAAAAACGATCCTTCTCCTTAAGGAGATCAACCACATATTGTGGACTTTCCTTCAGATAGCCTTCATTATATAGCTTTGGTATTAGTGAGTGTCCTCTTACATACCCGATTCGGCCATCGCATAATTTAACTGATGTCCATCCGGTTTCCTCATTTATTTCAGATATATCCAACACCGAACCGGCAGGAAGCGATATAAGTAACACTCCTCGAACTGAAGCAACCGATAGGACATCTGTTTTATGTTGAAATGTAAGCATCTTGTGCTGTTTATTGCTCAATATATACTCTTCGTCATCAAGCTTCTCCAAACAGCACGATCTGACATATCCATGATACCCATAATGAGTTATTATCTCTGACCATTGCTCATCAGACTCAATAATCCTGCAATAGTTGCCATACATTTCTTCATCAGACATATTAGTTGTGCTTTGATCATGATCCTGATTGATCTCAGTTTTGTCTGCAAATATTGGATTTATCGGTAATATAAATCTTCCAAATGAATTGTTCATTATATCCGGACTCCTTTTTATACACCATATGGTATAACAACTTGAACGCAAACACAAGATATGGTTTCACGAAATGACGAATATATTGAAAGGACCCCGAGATTAGTATTATAATCGGGGTATGTTCACGGTTTACCGTGTTCGAGGGGGAAACGAAGGTATGAGAATAGCGATCGTTGAGGACGAAGTAAGGATCAGAGAAGGTCTTTACAAGCTCCTTGGGAAACTTGGGGATGAGTACGAGATAGCGGGGGAAGCTGCAAACGGCCTTGATGGGCTTGAACTTTGCCGCAAAGAGAAACCCGATCTTGTTATAACGGATGTTCAGATGCCGAACATGGATGGCCTTCAGATGCTGCAGGCAATCTATGATGAGGGACTTGATATAAAAGCGATAGTCCTGAGCGCATACTCGGAGTTTGAATATGCCCGTACTGCCATGAAGCTGGGGGTTACGGAGTATCTTTTAAAGCCCGTAAATATCGGGGATTTTTCCAAAGCATTAGAGAGTATAAGACATCAGATAGAAGAGGACAAACGCAAAAAGCCTGTGGCTGTGGGCACCCTGGACCAGGTGATGCGTGACGTCCTTGGTGGCCGCATGTCCTCTGACGAGGAGGTCATAGATTACCTTAACCGAAACTATGGCATAACCAAGGACCGGAATTTTGTGGTCCTGTGCGATTACCTTGGAAGCCAGTACGAGAAGCAGTTCAAAAAGGAGCAAAAAGAGCTGTCATCTGCCCTGTCACTTTACGAAGGAATAGACTACATTATCCTGGATACCGAGTATCGCAAGTCCCTTATTGCAGTGGTTTACAAATATAAGAGTGCCGCCGATTTTGAGCGGTGGATACAGTATCAGCTTCTTCACAAGCTTGGCGGCAGCTCAGCCATGGGGTTTATGGAATGCCACGGGCTTTCAGGGCTTGGCAGCTGCATCGGTGACCTCTTCCCCTTCATGGACTGGAATATTTCTTTTGAAGAAGATGTTCTGATTTCCTATCCCAAGATAACCAAGGTCCAGACTGCGCTCTGCGTCTATCCTCAGGAGCTTGAAGCCGGGATGAAGACCGCCATCTGCGCCAATGACCATGCCCGGGAAAAAGAGCTGATGGAGGAATTTCAGGACACCTTCCATGACGGAAAGGTTTACGACCCCAAGGAAATAAAGGAGTGCTTTGTTCGCTTTATATGGTCCATCATCGAGATCGCAAAGGACGTCGGAAACACAGGAGTGGGCGATCTTCAGCAGCAAAAGCTTCTGGACAGCATCATGAATGCCAAGTTAAAGTCCGAGCTTTCTTCAGTGTGTGACAGTATCCTTGAAATGCTTAAGGCAAAAGAGACTGAGTCCGACGCCGAAACTTTGACGGTGCGAAGGGCTAAGAGCATGATCCACGAATTCTACCACACAGGAATCACCCTTGACGAAATTTCAGAGCGTCTGGGCATTACACCGGAGTATCTTGGAACCCAGTTCCACAAGGAGACCGGTGAGAACTTCAGCACCTACATCAGAAACTACCGCATCGGAAAGGCCAAGGAGCTCCTTGTTGGCACCGGCATGAAGCTCTACGAGATAGCTGAGCGCGTGGGATACTCGGATCCCAAGTATTTCAGCAAGGTCTTCAGGGACGTCACCGGCAAGCTCCCCGCCGAGTACCGCAAGTCCCTTAAATGATAAGAAAACCACATTAGAATTTTCCACCTTTTTCAGATTTCTCGTGTTTTGATATCTCTTTTCCCACGTTATCATTTAGAAAAAGAAATATTAAAGAGGGGAAGAAAATGAAAAAAGTAAAGGAGTTTTTCAGATATGAAAATGCAGGACTGTTGTTCATTCTTCCTGCATTTTTGTATATGCTGGTGTTTGTGGGGTATCCCATTTTAAGCAACCTCATCTTAAGCTTTCAGGACGTGTCGGTAAAAAACCTGGTCAAGGGCGCCAAACACTTCGTGGGGCTTTCAAATTATGTCACCATGTTTCAGGATGAAGTATTCAGGAAGGCCATGGGCAATACCTTAAAGTTCACCATCTACTGTCTGATCTTTCAGTTTATCATAGGGTTTTTACTGGCCCTTCTCTTTAACAAGAACTTCACCTTTGCCAAGACCGTCAGGGGACTTACCATGATCCCCTGGATGATGCCCATGACAGTAACGGCGCTGATGTTCAAGTTCATGTTTTCAACAGACGTAGGGATCATCAATTACATCTTAAAGAGTCTTCATCTGATCCAGCAAAACGTTGAGTGGCTGACGTCGCCCAGGACTGCCATGATAGCTGTGGTGGCGGCAAATGTATGGATTGGAATTCCCTTTAATACCATACTTCTGGCCACGGGACTTACCACCATTCCCCAGGAACTCTATGAGAGCGCTTCGGTGGACGGAGCAAGCAGCTTCCAGCAGCTCATCAAGATAACCCTGCCTCTTCTTCGCCCCACCATTGAGTCAGTACTGGTGCTGGGCTTTATCTACACCTTCAAGGTTTACGACCTGGTGTATGTTATGACCGAGGGCGGGCCCGTCAACTCAACTCATCTTCTTTCCACCTATTCCTACAAGCTGTCCTTCGATCTGTTCCAGTACAGCAAAGGATCCACAGTGGCAAACGTACTGTTCCTGATACTGTTCCTTGTGGGACTTTTGTATCTTAAGATTACCATGCAGGGGGAGGATGAATGATGGACGAGAAGAAAATGACCGGGAAAAAGAATGTGATATTCTGTGCCGTATCCGTTGTGATACTGGTACTGCTTCTTTTCCCTTTGTTCTGGACACTTATAACATCTTTTAAAACCGAAAAAGAGATATTCCTGATACCGCCAACCTGGTATCCCCACGAGCTCAACACAAAATCCTATGCAGCGCAGATTGAAAACGGGGACTTCAATATGTTCAAGTCTTTCTTCAACAGCTTTGTGATTTCCACGGGAGCCATGGCAATCGCGGTAGTTCTTGCAGTTCCTGCCTCCTACGCCATCGCAAGATACAGGTTCGTTGGAAGAAAGGCAATGCTCCTGGGATTTCTTGTGACACAGATGCTGCCTGTCTCGGTTCTTTTGACCCCGATGTTCATCATGTTCAGGAATATGAAAATCTACAACACCTGGTGGGCACCGGTTCTTGCAGATGCCACCATCGGAATTCCCTTTTCGGTGCTGATCCTGAAAAACTACTTCGCATCAATACCGAAGGCTCTGGAGGAAGCGGCCTACATCGATGGCTGCACCAGGCTCATGGCTTTCATGAAGATACTGGTACCTGTGGCCAAGCCGGGAGTTATCGTTTGTGCCATATTCTCTTTTCTCTACGCCTGGGGAGACCTGGCCTACGGCATGACCTTTATTCTTGATCAGGAGAAAAGACCCATCACAGCCGGAATCTTCAATTTCATGGGGCAGTACGGAACCAAGTGGAGCTACTTAACGGCCTTCGCCATAGTTGCTATAATCCCGGTTACACTGATCTTCATTTTCATGCAGAATTACATAATCAGCGGAATGACCAACGGCGCGGTAAAAGGATAATCCTTGAAAGGCCGGCCGGCAAAATATATGATAATCAGAGGAGAAGTTTTTCCTCTGATTTTTCATTTGGGGCGGAGAAAAGGGTATGAAAAAAACGAGTCTTAGGAACAGGCTTATCAGCGTGTTCATCTTAACTTCCATGCTTCCTATCGTGATCCTGGGGGTCTATTCATATATCAATATTTCAAGGACTTTGAGCAACAATACAGAGGTTATGTCCAAAAGCAGTCTTCGGCAGCTGGACAATAACCTGAAGATATCCCTTGAGGCCTACGAAGATGTGTTATACCAGATGTACACCGACGATGACATGGTGAAGTGGGTGTCTGATATAGACGCAGGGATAAACGATGCGGTAGCGGTGAACCAGATGAGGCGGTTCATGAGCTCTCTTCTTTATACCAAGGATTACATCCGTGCTGTGTCCGTGATAACTCCCGGAGGGGAGCTTGTTACCTATGAGCAGATGACTCCCGCCACCTATAAAAGTTCCTGGCTTGAGAACTTTGTCATGACTCCGGATGAGCTTTACCGGGACGTCAGTGCAGACAATGGGGTTCATATTTATCCCACGCAGTTTGGCACCAACTTTGCGAAAAAAGATTACTACCTCTTCCACATAGCTCACAGGATCATTGATTACAAGAGCCTTACCAGGGACTGCGGGATCGTGGTCATAAGCGTGGATGAGGATTTTCTGAAGGAGATCTGTGCCGGCTTAACGGACGATAACAGGATCTTCAACTTTATCGTGGATAAGGAAGGCAAGGTTGTTACCTTCGGAAAAGAGACAGAGGTTATAGGAAGTAAGATAACGAACATGGACTCTGAGGAGGAGACAAGGCTTGCAGACTACGGCAGGTTCCTGAGACTGTATTTTCCTCAGCTGTCCCGGGATGGGGCGATATATCTTTTCCGTGATGAGGATCTTGGATGGGATATCGTAAATGTCACAAGCCTTGTGGAACTGACAAGGCTTCAGAGGCGCCAGCTTCACCTTATTGCGGTTATAGGAGTACTGGTGATGGTGGTGGTAGTTCTTTTGTCCACGGGTCTTTCTGCAGATCTGGTAAGAAGTGTAGGGTATCTCACGGGAAGGATGAAGAAGGCAAGGAACGGTGACCTTTCTGTCCGGGCGGAAAAAGACAGAAGGATGCCCCGGGAGATTGAGGCAATTGCCGATGGGTTCAACGACATGATGGAGAAGCTGAATGTTGCCATAAAGAGCCGTCAGGAGGCGCAGATTGCGGCGCTGGAAGCCCAGATAAATCCTCACTTTCTCTATAACACACTGGACACCATCAATTGGATGGCCATCGACAAGGACGAGTATGATATAAGCAATGCCATCAGTGCTCTGGCAAATATCCTGCGGTATTCCATCGTTAACAGTAACGGTGAAGTGACGGTAAAGGACGAGCTGGAGTGGCTTCGTAAATATATTTACCTGCAGCAGTACAGGGTGAAGAACAGCTTCGATTATGGGGCCTTTGCAGAGCCTGAGGCACAGGCGGCCATAGTGCACAAATCTCTTTTGCAGCCTCTTGTGGAGAATTCCATAAAACATGGATTTACCCCGGAGCAGGAAGATGCAAAGCTCTTTGTGTCAGCCACCTGCGAGGGGGAGATGCTTAAGATCACCATTGAGGACAACGGACGGGGCATGGACGCTGATATCATGGATAAGATCAACTCCGGTGCTTTTGAGCAGCTGAAGGCAAGTTCGGGAATTGGTATTAAGAACGTGGCTACAAGACTTGCCATGTACTATGGGAAAGAAGGAAAGATGCGGGTTAAGCAGGGATCGGATAAGGGAACCTGCATCGTTATCGAAATTCCACTAAAGAAAAAAACAGATTAGAAAATTCATCCTTTTTAAGTTTTGTTGAGTTTTTTACTCCTTGTTTATGGGAGATAATCCCATTGTAAGCAAAACTTATAATGTAACAGACAATAAGGAGGGAAACATGAAAAAGAAGCTATTGGCAACAGTTTTAAGCGCTGTTATGGCGGTTACAATGATGGCAGGATGCGGCTCTGCAGCAAGCAGCGAATCGGGGGTTAAAGGCGCAGCAAGAACAGAAGAAGCTGCCACAGAAGTTGCAAATACCGAGGTGGCCGAGGCACCCGCAGCAGATCCCATACCCGCATCGGATGAAGCTTCAGGGGATGTGACAATCTGGTACTATTGGGAGACCGCTGGTCATCAGGAAGCTTTGGACCACATCATTCAGGAGTTCAACAATCAGCAGGACAAGATCACTGTTCAGGCTAAGTATGTTCCTTTTGCCGATTTCAAGAAGCAGCTCTCCATCGGAGCTTCAGCAGGAGAACTTCCGGATCTTGTAATCCTTGATAATCCCGACCACGCTTCATACGCAGCAATGGGAATCTTTGCGGACATCACAGACAGATTTGATGTAAGCAGCTACTATCCCGGACCCGTAAATTCCTGCACTCTGGACGGCAGACTTTACGGTGTTCCTTTCGGAAGCAACGATCTGGTACTTTTCTACAACGAGGATATGCTTAAGGATGCAGGCTGCGAAGTTCCCACAACCTGGGACGAGCTCCTTGACGTAGCAAAGAAGACAACAAAGGGCAATGTTTACGGCTTTGCTCACTGTGCACTGCAGAACGAAGAGGGAACCTTCAACTTCCTGCCATGGGTATGGTCAACAGGACAGACTTCATACGAGATCAACTCCGAGGGCGGAATCAAAGCTCTTGAGTTTGAAAAGAGTCTTGTAGAATCCGGAGCATTCCCTAAGGAAGCAATCAACTGGACACAGGGCGACACCATGAACCAGTTCATTTCCGGAAACCTTGCAATGATGATCAACGGAACATGGCAGATTCCTACAATGCGTGAAGAAGTGCCCGACCTTAACTGGAACGTAGCACCTATCCCTCAGGACAAGCAGCAGGCATCAGGTCTTGGCGGCGAGAACTACGCAGTTATCGCAGGCGGCAACGAAGAAGCAGCTATCGCATTCCTTCAGTACGCAACCAGCGGCGACACATGCCTTTACATGATGGATCACATGGGATATATCTCATCCGATTCAAGGATTGCTGAGAACCAGTTCAAGGGCGATGCAGTTTACCAGGTATTCGTAGATGAGATGCAGTATGCAAACGCAAGAGGTCCTCTTCCTGAGTGGCCTGACATCTCAGACGCAATCTCCCTTGCCTTTAACAAGGTTATCACAGGCGAGAGCGCACCTGCAGATGCAGCAGCGGAGGCACAGGCAACTATCGATGGGATTCTGGGCAATTAAGTTCGAATCTTCAGATTAACAGGTAATAAATGGCGGGCAGAGAGCTATCTCTGCCCGTACTTAATATAGTAAAATCGAAGGTAGATTGATTGAAGGGCATTGCCGGACGTAATTGTGGAACAGGCTTTGCGAGAGGGCATTGCAAAAGACACTATAGAAGAGGAGAGGGAGAAAAGGGTATGAAAACCGTAGTAAACGATACATTCTGGAACAGGTATAAGGAGCTTGTGCGAACCCGGATGATACCGTATCAGTGGAGGGTGCTGAACGATGACATTGACATCAAGATAGAGAAGGAGAGAAACGACGCCTCAATTCCCAGTGAAAAGAGCCATGCCATCGAGAATTTCAAAATTG
Organism: Butyrivibrio sp.; assembly: GCA_024697425.1. Taxonomy (GTDB): domain Bacteria; phylum Bacillota; class Clostridia; order Lachnospirales; family Lachnospiraceae; genus Butyrivibrio. The sequence goes on from JAILFT010000082.1 coordinate 20,348, forward strand.
CAGCAGGCAGAACAAAAGGCGAGCACTACGGCTGGGTGTTCCAGGACAGTGACGTTTACAAGTGGCTTGAGGCAGCAGCCTATACCTTGAAGAACCACCCTGATGAAGAACTTATGAAAATAACCGATGAGGTGGTGGATCTTATAGGGGATGCCCAGGAAAAGAGTGGGTATCTCAATACCTACTTCACCATCATGGAGCCGGATCACAAGTATAAGCGCCTTGGGGAGAGTCATGAGTTGTACTGCGCAGGGCACTTTATTGAAGCAGCGGTGGCATATCATGAGGCGACTGCGGCTTACAGGGGAGGCGTCGGCCATAAGGAGACTGCGACTGCCGGCGATGTTGAGACCGGCCATAAGGCAGTGGGAAGCTCCAGGGCACTGGAAATTGCCGTAAAACTTGCAGATCATATCGATGCCTCTTTTGGCCCGGAGGAAGGTAAGATCCATGGAATGGACGGCCACGAAGAGGTGGAAATCGGCCTTATGAAGCTCTATCATCTCACCGGCGAAAAGAGATATATGAAGCTGGCTGAGTATTTTCTTTTGCAGAGGGGACAGGACCCGGATTTCTTCAGACGGCAGTTTCGTGAAGACACAGGTAAGGAAGCAATAGGCGGCTTGTATCATGCGCCTCTTACATACTTTCAGATTCATGCGCCGCTAATGGAGCAGGATACCGCGGAAGGCCATGCAGTAAGGCTTGTGTATATGTGCACGGCTCTTGCGGATGTTGCAGCTTCCACGGGAAATGAGGAGCTTGCAGCTGTGTGCCGCAGGATCTGGAGAAACATAGTTGATAAGAGAATGTATATAACGGGAGGCATCGGGTCCACTGTAAACGGAGAGTCTTTTACCCTGGACTACGACCTGCCCAATGATACCATGTACTGCGAGACCTGCGCTTCTATCGGACTTATCTTTTTTGCAAGGCAGATGCTGAGGATTGAGCCAAAGGGCGAGTATGCCGATGTGATGGAGAGGGCGCTGTACAACACAGCCCTTGCCGGAATGGCACTGGATGGCAGGCATTTCTTTTATGTGAATCCGCTGGAGGTGGTGCCTGAAAAATCCAGGAAGGATCCCACCAAGAGCCATGTGAAGATCGTACGTCCGGACTGGCTTGGCTGCGCCTGCTGTCCGCCTAATCTGGCAAGACTGATTGCTTCTGTGGAGGACTATGTATACTCGGAGGCCGGCAGGGATATTCTTGTGAATCTGTTCATCAAGTCCACAATGACCAGGGAGTACGGGGACGGCGAGGTTACCGTCAGTATTGATGCGGATTATCCAAAGAGCGGTAAGGTTTCGATTTGCGTAGAGAATAAGACCTCAGGAGCTGTGAGGATCGGAGTGAGGATTCCCGGCTGGGCAGAAGAGGTTAAAGGGAAGGCAGGCGTTGGCGGTAATGCAGATGTGGATGGTCACGTGGGATATAAGGCGTGTCAGATTGCAGCCGAGGATGGCTTCTGGTATGTGGAGGCCGGGGTTGGCGTAACTTCTGTTGAACTTGAGTTTGATATGACTCCTCAGAGATGGTATGCAAATCCTCTGGTCTCCGAGGATGCTGATAAAGTGGCTATTGCAAGAGGACCTCAGGTGTTCTGCGCAGAGGGCGTAGACAACGGGGAGAACCTTCATCTTCTTTCAATCCCGAGCGATGCGGCCCTGGAGTGCAGCTGGAATGGGGAACTTCTTGGAGGAGTAGATGTGAT
>JAILFT010000089.1 GCA_024697425.1 Butyrivibrio sp.
CTCAGAAGGGCATCAGGAAGATGACCGTAAACGGAAAAGACATCGATGTTTCCGTTAAAGCAGATCCCGTAAACGGCGGAGTTCTTATCCCCATCGAAGATGGCGTTAAGGAATACAAAGTCGAGGTTGAGCTCGGCTGATTGATTTGAAAAAAAGCAGATTATCAAGGGGAAGCGTTAATCGCCAAGTCCTTGATAATCTGCTCTTTTATTTATGGCTATTACAGAGCGTTTCTGAATTCTACATATTCTTTAAACCTGGGAAGCTTCAGCGATATCTTCCCTCTTATGGAGCCATCTATAATTCCCTTTTCAATGAGACGTTTCCTGGGTTCACTCCACTCATTGTGCTTTTTCTTAGTCATTTCAAGAAGCTCTGTTGCAGTCATCACATCTTTTTGTACTATGAATTGAAGAAACCACTTATCTCGCTCTGTGAGTTCGCTCCATATCTTGTCATAGACCATCTGCGATAGGGCCGCGTCAACCTTGGCAATGACAATGTCGGTTATCGTCTTGCTTTTGGATTCCCACATATATTTTCCAAAAGCCTGATATGCAAATGCATATCCCTTGGTCATTACCGCCAGTTCATATGCAACTTCATCGGACAGATCAAGGCTCTCCTTATATGTTTCCTTAATGATCCCAATATTCAAAGGTGCCATATCACACCTCTCTGCCCTTAGGAAAAATGTAAGTCCATCGGTATTCTCTATATCATCAATGTCTTCATAAAGTCCTGCCACTACCAGATAGATCGGGAGATTCTCTCTCATAAGAATTTGGAATTCCTGGATGAAATCAACCAGCGCATCGGTCTTACGAACTTCATCAATAGTTATCAAAACTCTTTTCTTATGTTTTTTTACCTCAACCATAAGTTGCTTCAAGGCTACATCTATGCTGGCAACAGGGCTCCTCCCTGACACATTGAGTCCTATGCCAAATGCAGAAAGATTGAGTGAGGCATCTACAAACTTGGTCAGAAACGGATATTCACTATATAAAGTTGCCACAAGATTCTGAGTTATATCAGATGTACTCTTTAGATCAACTACAATCCAGTCACGGTCTTCCTTCATTCTCTGCGAAATTTCAGTCAGCGTCACTGTCTTGCCGGTTCCTCTTATCCCGGTGATCTTAAAAGCCTGCTCTTCCACCACGTCACTGTTGAGAGTATCTATTATGCCATCTACCAGTAAATCTCTACTGATATATTGATTGGGAATTCTTCCAAAGCTGATTGCAAAGGGATTTCTCTCACCCATATCCGCCTCCAAAATATAATTCACTATAATTTCTTTCTAAAAATATAATATCATATAATTTAATATAATTCACTATAATCTACTATATTTAATATAATTCAATATATTTCTGTCGGTAATCTATGGGCAATGATAAAGCCCTCTCGAGCATATAGCTATGTAGCTAAGCTCGAGAGGACTTTCTTTCACCACTAATTCCGTTCAATCAATTCAGTATTCAGGGCAGGATCATTCCCCGATTACTACTATAGCCATGCCTATTTCAGAGTCAAAATTCAACGTGATTTTCATCCCTTCAACACTAACACTCTTCTTTTCATCACACGCCTCCTTAATGTTAAAACAATATAAAATATTTCTTAAAATCGTATAAACATTTTAACATAAGGAGACGTATTTTCATACAAAATAGTATTATATTTTATTAACTCATCTGAGCATGAATTTTCTTACCACAGTCAGACCGATCTTATAAGGAAGAGGGCGGATAACCTTGTCTGCTTCCTTGATCTTCTCCCGGATTGGAATGCTCTGAGGGCAGTGCTGCTCACACTTGCCACAGCCGATACACTGGGTGGCAAATGCCGGCTCTTTTCTGATTCCCACGCTCTGGGCGTACTCAAAACGAGCATTTCTCTTGCCATCAATGGCGGTCATATTGTAGCTTCTGAAAAGCGCAGGGATATCAACGCCCTTCGGGCACGGCATACAGTATCTGCAGCCTGTGCAGCCAACAAGCTCGGTTTCCTTGATGACCCCCTTGACCTGGTCAATGACCTTCATATCCTCATCTGTGAGGCATCCCGCCTCGGACTGTGATGCGATGCGGCAGTTCTCCTTAACCATCTCAATAGAATTCATTCCCGACAAGACACAGGTGACCTCAGGCTGATTCCAGAGCCACTTAAGTCCCAGCTCAGCCGGTGTGTATCCCGCAGGGTGCTCAGCAATGAGCTTCTTGGCCTTTTCGGGCAAAAGACCTACCAGCTTACCGCCACGCAGCGGCTCCATGATCACTACAGGAACTCCCTTTGCGGCTGCTGCCTTAAGTCCCGTTACTCCTGCCTGAGTATGCTCATCCATGTAGTTGTACTGAATCTGGCAGAAATCCCAGTCATAGGCGTTAAGGATTCCGATAAAGTCATCGGTATTGCCGTGATAGGAAAATCCGATGTTGCGGATCTGTCCGGAGGCCTTCTTCTCTTTAATCCAATCCTCGATGCCCACGGCCAAGAGCTTGTCCCACTGATTCATGGCTGTCATGTGATGCATGAGGTAATAGTCAACATGGTCTGTGCGAAGGCGTCTGAGTTCCTCGTCAAAGTACTTGTCCAGTGCCGCCCGGTTGCTGATAAGATACTGGGGAAGCTTGGTTGCGATATTAACCTTGTCCCTGATCTTGTTGCGCTCAAGGATTTCTCCCAATGCAGCCTCACTTCCGCTGTACACATAGGCCGTATCAAAATAGTTGACTCCGGCATTGTAAGCTTCCATGATCTCTTTCTCCGCCTTGTCGATATCTATTCCGCGGACATTAGATGTAAAGCGCATGCAGCCGTATCCCAGAATCGAAATCTTCTCCCCTTTTCGGTCATTTCTGTATTGCATAGCTCTCTCCTTTTTCATAACTCAAAAACGCAGGTTTAGTGCTTCTATTGTAGTACATAATTAGATTGTACGCAATATAACAGGGCAAAAAATTCTCCCGCGCTGCATTAAGCACAGGAGAATTCGATTTATATATCTGTATTTACGGGGTTAAAGCAATTCCCATGTTAGGCTCAAAGTATAATGTTGTTGTAATGCCCTCAACACTTA
>JAILFT010000152.1 GCA_024697425.1 Butyrivibrio sp.
GCACCCGGTATGCCTTACTGGCTTCCCAGAGGCTGGAAGATGTATCAGGCACTTCTTAAATATTCAAGAGAAGTACAGGAGAGACACGGTTACACAGAAATCGCAGCTCCCCTTGTTAATAACAAAAAGCTTTGGCTTATCAGCGGACACTGGGCTCATTACGTAAATAACATGTTCATGGTTCCCGGTGTTTCAGGATGGCTCAAGGCTGATGCCGAGATTCCCGGAGTCCTTGAGAATCTCAATGAACCCGCAGAAGAGCCTAAGAACATTAAGATTTTGGCTAAATCCGTTATCTATAATCGTGAGCAGGACGACACAATGGCTGCAAAGCCTATGAACTGCCCCAATGCGATGATGACATATAAGAGAACAAATCACTCTTATAAAGAGCTTCCTATCCGTTACAGTGAATATGATGTTCTTCATCGTAAAGAAAAGTCAGGTCAGATGAACGGTCTTTTCCGTGTTCAGGAGTTCCGTCAGGATGATGACCATACATTCGTAATGGAATCTCAGATAAAAGAAGAGATTGCAGATATCATCGCAATTGCAGATGAGATCTATTCAACATTCGGTGTTACATACAGAGCCGAGTTCTCAACAAGACCTGAGGACTTCATGGGTGATATCGAAGTTTGGAACAGAGCAGAAGCAGCTCTTAAGGAAATCCTCGACGAGAAGTACGGCGAGGGTGGATATGAGATCAACGAGGGAGACGGCGCTTTCTACGGCCCTAAGATCGACCTTCAGATCAAGGATGCTCTTGGAAGAGAGTGGCAGTGCGGAACAGTACAGCTTGACTTCCAGCTTCCTCACAACTTTGGCCTTACATATCAGGCTCAGGATGGAACAATGCAGATGCCTGTGGTTATCCACAGAGCAATCTACGGATCTCTTGAGAGATTCATCGGTATCATCATCGAGAACTTCAAGGGTGTATTCCCATTCTGGCTCAGTCCATATCAGGTTGGTATCGTGCCTATCAGACTTGAGCACAATGATTATGCCAAGAAGGTTGAAAAGACCCTCATGGATGCAGGAATCCGCGTAGAGGCTGACTACTCCGACAACAATATGAAGGAGAAGATCAAGAAGTTCAAGAACTACAAGGATCCATACATTCTTGTTATCGGTGACAAGGAAGCTGCTGAGAACACAGTATCCATCAATGTTCGCGGCTCCAACAAGCAGATTCAGAACGTACCCCTTGATGAGCTTGTCAGGATGTGCAGGAAGATGAATGAAGAGCATACTCTTGAGCTTATCGACAGCTACGAAGCTTAATCGGAAGACAAGGTAAAGGCACAGGAAAGGTTACTGACCTGTGCCTTTTGTGCACATGCCCGTGTAAGGAATTATTCCGGCTAAGGCCGGAACAGGGCGGTGCAGCGAGCAGGGCGTTTTCTTATTTCCTGCTCGATCAGGCATAAAGCAGTATCGGAGTTTGGCAAAAGAACTGATGAAGAAAAGTATTATTACGGATAAATTAAAGATGGTTACAGGTGTGGCTCTTGCCGCAGTCCTGGCATTGTCGACGGCTCTTTTGACCGGGGATGCCCTTAGAGTAAGGGCAGAGGAAGAACTTCCGGAAGCCGCATGGTGCAGCTTCGTGATACCTGATGACTTTGTGCCGGGACCTGACAGAGGCGTTTTTATCAACAGGAACTACCCAATGGAATCCTCTACCATAGGATACAGCATCTATGACAATGGCAAGGATGTGACCATCACCAACAGGCAGAGGCAGGAAGAGAGCTTCAACGTGCCCGGAAACAGAATAACGGACGAGCCCACGCTTCTTACAAAAGAGATATATGAGGAGACCCTTTCGGCTGCTTATAACAGTAAGTATGGTCAGGATGTGGGCTTTGTCATAGAGTCTTTTGACGATATCAAAGTGGATGGGTATCCGGGATTTAAGATTCAGTCCTCCTACAGGGCTGAGGGAGAAGAGACCATACATCAGACGGTGTATATGCTCATCTCCAAATACAAGGTCTTCACCATCACCTATCAGAGGGCTGAAGACGATGACTGCAGCGAGCAGTTTGAAAAAAGCGCGACTACAATCCATGTGAATTGAAGGTTTAATCCTTTAAGACTATAATGTTTATGATATAAATTTCGGAGGCATGTTATGAGGATCATAGTTGTTGGCTGTGGAAATGTGGGGCTTGCCCTTACGCAGCAGCTTAGCAAAGAAGGTCATGATATTACCGTGATCGAAGAGAAATCCCAGGTGGTACAGGCAGCGGTTAACAACCTGGATGTAAGAGGGATTGTTGGCAACGGTGCCAGCTATTCCATCATGAAGGATGCAGGGATCGACAATGCAGAGCTCATGATAGCAGTTACCAATTCAGATGAACTGAACCTTTTGTGCTGTCTTATAGCCAAGAAAGCCGGTAACTGTCATACCATAGCGAGAGTTCGTAATCCTGTCTACAAGAAGGAGATCAACTTCATCAAAGAAGAACTTGGACTTTCCATGGTAATCAATCCTGAGGAGGCGGCAGCCAGCGAAGCGTCAAGACTTCTTAAGCTTCCTTCCGCTACCAAAATTGAAACCTTTGCAAGAGGCAGAGCAGAGCTTGTAAGGCTTGTTATAGATGAGAATTCAAGACTTTGTGACCATGCCCTTAAGGATATTCCTTCAGATCTCAAGAAACAGGTTGTCATTGCTGTAGTTTCCAGAGGAAATGAAGTATTTATCCCTAACGGAAGCTTTATCTTAAGAGCGGGAGACGAGATCACCATCTGCGGCTCCAGCAAGGGAACTCTGAACTTCTTCAAGAAGCTGGGACTTCCCACAGCCAAGGTTCATTCTTCAATGATCATAGGCGGCGGTGAGACCGGATATTACCTGGCAATGCAGCTTATTTCTCTTGGCATAAAGGTTACGATATTTGACAAGGATCCCGTAAGATGCAAAGAGCTCACTGATCTTCTTCCTCAGGCCCTTGTTATTAACGGAGACGGAACAGACAAGGACATGCTTCTTGAAGAAGGCGTGACCAGAACCGATTCTTTTGTGGCTCTTACAAACCTGGATGAAGAGAATATCATGCTCTCCATGTATGTAAAGAGCATTAACCCCAAGGCCAAGCTTATCACCAAGGTGCACAGGGTTAACTACGGCGATATAATCGGATCTTTGGGAATCGGAAGCATCATCTATCCCAAGAACATTACCGCCGAGAGAATTGTTGAGTTCGTCCGCGGAATGTCCGCATCCAAGGACAGCAATATTGAGACTCTTTACAAGCTCAATGATGATAGGGCGGAGGCACTTGAGTTTATTGTTCGCAGCGGAAGCCCCGTTATCGGCAAACCTCTTTCCGAGCTCAAACTCAAAAAAGGCGTTCTTATTGCCTGCATCAATCACTACGGTGAGATCATATCCCCCAGCGGAGATACCATGATCAGGGACAGAGATTCCGTGATTGTAGTTACCATGCTGCCGGGCTTAAAAGATATAAATGACATATTGGAGAAGTAAAAAATGAATTACTCAATGGTCAGATATGTGTTATTCAGGCTGCTGAGGGTCATGGGCGTTCTTTTGGTGCTCCCCTTTATAGTGGCCCTGATATACAGAGAATTTGACAGTGCGTTTTCTTTCCTTGCACTGATCGCACTTTGCAGTATCGTAGGAATTATCGGATCCCACAAAAAGCCGGAATCAAAGATCATGTTCGCAAGAGAAGGCTTTACCATTACAGCGGTAGCCTGGATCGTAATGAGTATGATCGGAGCGGTGCCTTTTGTGATAACAGGTACCATTCCCAATTACATAGACGCCCTGTTTGAGACAGTGTCCGGATTTACCACCACCGGAGGAAGTATCCTTACTTCTGTGGATCAGATTGAGAAGAGCGTTCAGTTCTGGAGAACCTTCACTCACTGGATCGGCGGCATGGGTGTTCTGGTGTTCCTTATTGCAGTAGTACCCATGGCTGACGGCTACAGCATGCATCTTATGAGAGCGGAGAGCCCGGGACCGGTAGTTGGTAAGATCGTTCCCAAGGTAAAAGATACAGCTAAGATCCTGTACCTTATCTATATTGCCATAACACTTCTTGAAGTTGTGTGCCTTTGGGCATCAGGGCTGTCTTTATATGAGGCTTTCACCATTTCCTTCTCAACAGTGGGAACCGGTGGATTTGCTGTTACGAACGCGGGAATCGGCGGATATTCCATGCTGACACAGGGCATCATCATTGTGTTCATGGCTATGTGCGGAGTTAACTTTACTGTATATTATTTCCTGATCCACAGAAAGCCCAAGGAAGCCTTTGCCATAGATGAAGTTAAATATTACTTTGGCACCATCCTTGTTGCGTCAGCGCTTATCGGACTTAACGTGTACAGATCGGGACTTGCAGGCTCAGCCTTTAACTCATTCCATCATGCGCTGTTTGCCGTAACTTCCATTATGACCACAACCGGATTCGGAACCCTGGACTTTGATCAGTGGCCTATGTTTTCAAAGGTTCTTTTGTGCGTACTGATGACGGTGGGAGCATGTGCGGGATCTACGGGCGGTGGATTCAAGTTCTCGAGACTTCTTATCATCGTAAGAAACGCCCGCAACGAGCTTAATTTCCTGGTTCATCCCAAGGCTGTTAAGAGAGTTTATATGGACGGTCACACCGTTGAGGGAACCACAGTTAAGTCTGTGTCAGCATACCTGGGGCTTTACGTGATCACCTTTATTGTATCCACAATCCTGGTGTCACTGGATAACTTTGATTTCCCTACAACCATCACCTCTGTTATTGCCACCATGAACAATATCGGACCCGGTCTTAGTATGGTTGGTCCCATGGGTAACTATTCACAGTTCTCATATTTCTCAAAAATTGTGCTGATGTTTGACATGCTGGCAGGAAGACTTGAGCTTCTTCCCATGTTTATTGTATTAAAGCCCAAGACCTGGAGAAGATAAAAAACGGTTGTTTTTAATTATAAAATAAATATAAACAAAAATAAAAAATATCTAAATTTCGCATTGCAAGTTGTGTCCAATTTGTGATAAACTAGATTTTGCTTTTGGAAAAATAGTTAATTAGATAGTGAGATTGAAGATGTTTACAAACGGAAAAAGGTTCATTATTTCTTTTGCCGTAGCAATATTTTTGTTTATGGTATTGTCACTTGGAGTAGCTCATCATTCTACAGAGATTGTTGAAATGAGAGATGAACTCCTTACTAAATCGGGGGATATCCTCGGTGGATATATTAAGAACAAGGATGTGACTTCAGAGGCTACATATCCTGAGCTTCCGGGTACAAGGCTTTCGCAGCAGGTTACGGTTACAACCCATAAGGGATTCATGACAGTGGGTGGAACAGTGACTAAGTGTGAGGATGAATTTTATCCCGGAACCTATGAAGTGAAGTTTTCCAGGAAGACCATTCTTCCTTCATCTGCAATGGTGAGTGTGAAGCTGGATGTTACTCCGGGAGATACGGTATACGTACTCACAGGAACCAAGGATACGGGATACAGACAGTTTGCTACCGTGACAGCTGATGAGGACGGACGGGTTGCATTTAATACCAACGTTATAAGGGATTACACCATTTCAACAACAGATATACAGGGTGCTCAGAAAGCTATGGAGACACTGCTTGCATGCAACACAGTGAAGAATTAATCAAACAGGATGCACCTGAAGAAATAAACAGCAAGAATATGAACAGGGTAGAAGGCATAGAAGACGTATTTCAGTTTTCCAAGCTTTCGCCCTCTTTTTTTGTTGTAAAGAAGCAGCAGGATAAATCCCGGGAGAGCAAGATATTCGGTACCCAGGTTTAAGAAGAATATGTAGCCGGCAAAGATGTCCACAGGCTCATAAATTTTGAAAAGATAGAAAATTGCTATCAGGAACACACCATAGCCGTGATAATCGGTGTGGAGCTTTTCCGCAATGAGGATCCCGGCGGTGATGGGAATAGCGCTAAGAACAAAAGAAAAGGCGATATGAAGGTTCTTTTCCCAGATGAATCTGCGTATCCTGTCGCAGCACCAGATAACAAGAAGTCCGATTAGGAGCGTAAAAAATACGTTGCAATGCTCGGGAAGGCGATCTTTGTTGGCTATGAGTATCTCCCGGATATTTATGTTAAACACGTCCTCTTTGGCGTAGAAGGTTATGTCGAAGGGAATCTCGGAAATAAGGCCAAAAATAAACAGGCTAAGAGCGTATCTTAGCCTGCTTTTTGTATGGATGAAGCCTTCCACCAGAAGGAAGCAGAAAATTGGGAAAGAAGTTCTGCCGATTCCTCTGAGTATGTTGTAAACCATTTTCATCTGATCAAAGGTGTAGGTGTCGGGATACAGTCCCTTCCTGATAACGGGAAGAAGGATCCCTGCCGTAATATGATCAATGAGCATGGTGATACATGCGATTATCTTTAATGTATGACCATTTATTCTCTTGAACTTGTCAATATTTAAAGGCATACATTAAACCTCTGATCTGTCAGCGTTATTATTCAAAGATAACCTTGTCCCATGTGTCGTCGGGAATAAGGCTGATGTAGGTCTTTCCGGTGTTGATCTGAAGCTCATCGCCGTTCTCGTCGTAGAACTTTGTAACATCGGTCTCGCTGGACTTAACCCATGTGATGTCCTTGGCTACACCGTTTGTGATGTACCAGCCATTGCCTGATCCGATGCAGTTGTAGATGAGATAGCCGTGGTCATCAAGCTGTGCAAAGGAGCAATTCTGAAGGATAACATTCTTGAAGCTTAGGGGCATATCATCCTCGGCATCCTCATGACGCTCGTTGTACTCATAGTATTCGTACTCGTTGGTCTCTTCATTCATAATGAGATGTGAACCGTTATGAGTGAAAGGAAGAACAATCTTCTTGGCTGTGTAGGATCTTGAATACTTCTGGTCGAGGAAAATCTCATCGCCGTAATCAACAAAGTTGAAGTGGCTTCCGGCATTGGCATATTCATTGTAGGTTGTTGAATATGCTGAATTGCCTTCCTTGGAAGAGAAGTTGGACTCAAGGTCGCCGCTTACGATATACTCTGTGAACTCTCTTGCCTTACCGTTGTTGACACGGGAGAAGGTGCCTGAGAAGTGTGATGCCCAGGGCTGAGAGAAGTACTGATCGTTGTAGTAAGGACCTCCGTCGTGACAAAGAACTGCATTCCACTCAGATGCGAGAAGAATGTTGGTGGGACGTGTACTTCTGACACTTCCCATCTGCTCAATCTTGCCCCAGTCCTTGACGATGCACATAAGTCTTGTGATGCGGTCGTTGGCTGTGCTGTTCATGAGCTCATATACAACGTCGGCTTCTGATGTGCCATAGTGAGGAAGCGCTGTCTTCTCGTTGTCAACCATTACTGCGATGGGGCGCTGGTCCTTGATCTCTTCGCTGATGGGCTCGCCGGTGATCTCGCTGAAGTACATTCCCTCGGGAAGTACATAGGGCTCGTTTGTGTCCTCTTCAGCAGCGGGCTCCTCGGTTACCTCAACCTCGGGTGTGCTCTCGATGGGCTCAAAGGATGCTGCAGGTACTGATGTATCCTCGGCTTCCGGTGTTGAACCGCAGGCGGTTACTGACATTAACAAAGCTGCGGTAAGGATTCCTGCGGCAGCTCTTTTACCATATTTTCTACCAAACATTTTCATAATCTCCTTAATTTAGTTAAATCAATCCAATATATTTTACCAAATAAGCTATGCTTTTTCCATGATAAATTCATGATATAATTAATCATAATGATGAAAGCAGGAGGCGGTTATTATGAAACTGATGTTTATCGGTGCCGATCACGAAGTAACCGGAAGCTGCCACTTTATTGAAGCTGCCGGCAAGAACATTCTTGTTGACTACGGTATGGAGCAGGGCAAAAACTATTTTGAAAACGTTCCGCTGCCTGTATCCGCACCGGAAATAGACTATGTATTCCTTACACATGCTCATGTGGATCACTCGGGAAATCTTCCGCTTTTATATTCCAAGGGTTTCAGAGGCAAAATCTTTGCCACGGATGCAACTGCAGATCTTTGCAGCATCATGTTAAGAGACTGCGCCCACATCCAGATGCAGGAAGCCGAGTGGAGAAAACGCAAGGGCAAAAGAACCAAAGAAATCGATATGATCGAGCCTTCCTATACCATGGAGGACGCAGAGAATACCATAAGATGTATTGTCCCCTGTGTCTACGGAACCGAGGTTGAGGTGTGCGAGGGCATTAAGATCAGGTTCACCGACATTGGCCATCTTCTTGGCTCTGCCAGTATAGAGGTGTGGCTCACCGAGAAGAATGTCACAAAGAAGCTTGTATTCTCCGGTGACATCGGCAACAAGGATCAGCCGCTTATCAGAGACCCTCAGAAGACTCAGTCCGCGGACTATGTTATTATGGAGTCCACCTACGGAGACAGGCTTCATTCCGAGATGCCTCCGGATTATGTAAAAGACCTGGCGGAAGTCCTGAACAGAACCTTCGCCCGGGGCGGAAATGTGGTTATTCCTTCCTTTGCTGTTGGAAGGACCCAGGAGATGCTGTACTTTATCAGGAAGATCAAGAAGGAGGGACTGGTGCCCGCTTTCCCCAATTTCCCTGTGTTTGTGGACAGCCCTCTGGCGGTGGAGGCCACTGAGATATTCCAGAGAAACCAATATGAGTGCTACGATGAGGAAGCAATGGAACTCATCAAAAAGCGCATAAATCCAATAACCTTCCCGGGACTTAACCTCACCATCACCACTGAGGAGTCGAGAGCCATAAATGAAGATCCGGAGCCCAAGGTCATAATTTCAGCATCGGGTATGTGCGAAGCCGGACGTATCAGGCATCACCTTAAGCACAATCTGTGGCGCCCCGAGAGTACCATTCTGTTTGTGGGTTATCAGTCTGTCGGGACCACGGGCCGCGCCATCATCGACGGAGCGGAGCAGCTCAAACTCTTTGGAGAGACCATCGATGTAAAGGCTGAGATAAGCAAGCTGGAAGGCCTTTCCGGACACGCTGACAAGAACGGCCTTATCGAGTGGATCGAGGGCTTTACCGACAGACCAAAGAGAGTTTTTATCGTTCACGGAGAGGACAGCGTATGTACCTCTTTTGCCCGGTGTCTTTCTGAGGAGCACGGCTTTACTACCTATGCGCCCTACAGTGGCACTGAATTTGATATAATTTCAGGAACCTTCATTAAGGAAGGTGTTCCGATTCCTGTCAAGAAAAAAGAGTCTACGCTGGTTTCCGACGTTTACGCGCGGCTTAAGGCTGCCGGAGCAAGGCTTATGGGCATCATAGCCAGGTCGGAAGGTATTTCCAACAAAGACAAGGCCAAGTTCGCCGATCAGATCAATTCACTGTGCGACAAGTGGTCACGATAAAGGAAGCGAGTAAATACAGCATTGCGCCCGCGCAATATGCCAAGGAGGAGAGAGTATGGCAAGAGCAGACGAAATTTTTATCGACATGTGCCGCGACATTCTGGATAATGGCACATCCACCGAGGGAGAGAAGGTAAGGCCTCACTGGCCGGACGGGACACCGGCCTACACCGTCAAGAAATTCGGCGTTGTGAACAGGTATGATCTTTCCAGGGAATTTCCCATCATGACACTGAGGAAGACAGCCCTCAAGAGCGCCACCGACGAGGTTTTGTGGATCTACCAGAAAAAGAGCAACAATATCAATGAACTTAACAGCCACATCTGGGACGAGTGGGCTGATGAGACGGGATCCATCGGAAAGGCCTACGGTTACCAGATCGGGCAAAAGAGCCTGTATAAAGAGGGAGAGTTTGACCAGATGGACAGGGTTCTCTATGACCTTAAGAACAATCCTTTCTCCCGCCGCATTATGACCAACACCTATGTTTTCTCAGATCTTCATGAGATGCATCTTTATCCCTGTGCTTACTCCGTGACCTATAATGTCACCCAGAAGCCCGGGGAGGATAAGCTGACTCTCAATGCTATCCTGAATCAGAGATCACAGGATGTTCTGGCAGCCAATAACTGGAACGTTGTCCAGTATGCGGTTCTGGTGCACATGATCGCGCAGGTCTGCGATATGAATGTCGGAGAGTTGGTGCACGTGATTGCCGATGCGCACATCTATGACCGCCACATTCCTCTTATCAAGGAGCTTATAGAGCGTAAGCCCCTTCCGGCACCTAAGTTCCATCTTAACCCCGATGTGAAGGACTTCTATAAGTTCACCCGTGACGACGTATCCCTCGAGGGCTACGAGGTCGCCGGAGAGCAGATTAAAGATATTCCTATTGCGATTTGAGCGATAGGCAGGCGAAGGAACAATCAATTCTCTGCTTGCAGAGTGAATTGATTGTTTCTGAGAATGTAACGGACATGAGGAAGTAGCACGACAGTGCGGATTCCGAATGGACGAAGGATTGCGAGAGCGAAGCGAAGCAATCCGTATCGCTCATAATACCTGCCCCGCGTGGGCGAAGGAGGACTAATAAATGCAGGCGATTGTAGCCGTTGACAGTAACTGGGCCATAGGGAACAAGGGGCAGCTCCTTGTGAGCATTCCCGCGGACCAGAAGAATTTCAGAAATATAACCATGGGAGGCACCATAGTTTACGGAAGAAAGACCCTTGAAACTTTCCCGCAGCAGGTAGTGCTCCCTAAGAGAAGGAATATAATCCTGTCCACAAAACAGGATTATGAGGTAAAAAACGCAGAGGTTGCCCACAACAAAGAGGAGCTTCTGGAGCTTGTTAAGGATGAAGATCCCGACAGCGTATTTATCATCGGCGGGGCAAGTGTGTACAAGGAGTTCCTTGATGACTGTGACACCTGTATTGTGACTTTTATCGATAAAGCTTATGACGCCGACAGCTTTTTTCCCAATCTTGATAAACTTCCGGAGTGGGAGCTGGTGGATGAAAGCGAAGAGCAGGTATACTTCGATCTGACCTATACCTACAGGACCTACAAGAAGCGCGGATAAGTCAGACAGAGACGACATTTTCGAATCAGGCAGGACGATTGGCTATGGCAGAAAAAAAGAAGGCACTTATTCTTATCAACAAAATAGCGGGAACGGGCCGTGGCGCCAATGATGCGCTGGACATGGCTACAGCACTTGCTCATGAAGGGTATGAGCCTATAATGTATCCCATAATTCCGGGCACGGATTTCTCCTCGGAAAAGATACTTGCGCAGTACGAGGGCAGGATTGAGCTGGTACTGTGCAGCGGCGGCGACGGAACATTAAATCACGTAATGAGCGCCATGATGGATATGAAGCAAAAGCCACTGCTTGCTTATATCCCTGCGGGAAGCACCAATGATTTTGCCAGAGGAATAGGGATACCTTCTCAGCGCATAAGGGCAATCGACGTGTCGGTTCATGGCAAGCCCTATGCTTATGATGTGGGCAAGATGAATGACAGATATTTTAACTACGTGGCGGCCTTTGGCGCTTTTTCAAAGGTGAGCTACGCAACTGATCAGGAGCTTAAGAACGTTCTTGGATATGCGGCATACGTTATCAGCGCTATCGCGGAACTTCCCCAGAATATCGGATACAGCTGCCATATGAAGATTGAGTCGGAAGGCATTGATGAAGAAGGGGATTACGTTTTCGGAGCCATGAGTAATTCCGCTTCCGTAGGAGGGATGAATCTTTTCGGTGACACGGATGTGCAGCAGAATGACGGCAGAATGGAGCTGCTTCTTATTAAGGCACCCAAGAATCTGTCTGAGTTTGGCGCTATTATCACAGCCCTTGCCAATAAGGAAGCTGGAAACCCCTACATTACTTTCAAACAGGTTCACTATGCAAGGTTTATCTCCGATGAAGAAACTGAGTGGACTATAGACGGAGAATTCGGAGGATCGGCCAAAGAAACGGACATTACAGTTCTCAATAAGGCTATCACCATAATGACAAGGAGTACAAGGTAATAATGTTAAAAAAGGCAGTAACAAGGATTCTGGCTGCGACGCTGGCTTTAAGTCTTGCTTTTCCCAATGTGGGAAATGTGTCGTATGCCGCTCAGGAACAGGAACTACTTACACAGGCATCTGCTGAAGCATCGGTAGATGCTTCTTTGACGGAAAAAACTGAAGATGATCTGACTTCATCTGATCTTACGCTTCAGGAAGCGGCTGATGGTATGTCGGTTGACTCTGAGGAAGAGAAATCAGACGAAGCTTCGAAAGATCCATCAGGCAATTCGCAGGGTGATGAAAATACAGTTTCCGGCGAAGCCTCAGAGGTGGCATCAGAGGAGGTCTCTTTTGACGAATCAAAAGAGGAGGATTCATCGGAAGAAGATACATCAGGAGAAGATGCATCTGAGGAAGCTTCCGAGGCAGACAGTCTTATGAGCTCTGAGGAGGATGATGCCCTGGTGGGGGAATCTTCGGATGAGACTGATTCGGAATCCGAGGAAATCCTTGAGTTCCATGTGGGCCCCGGGTATAAGTACATCTATACCGATGAGGACGTTGAAGAGAGCCTTAGGAGTGAGCATACGGAGGAAGAACTCTGCCCTGAGGTTCCTGAGGGAGAGGAGCTTCTGGTCACTGCTTCTACCGGCGGCCTTAAAGGGGCGATGCGCAGCAGAAAGACAAGCTATTCCTATAGCTCTGGTTCTTTTAATCCTCAGAAGGATGTTGCAAATGCTCTCAGGGAGGTCAGCGAAGCCGATGAACTGGATCCCACCGGTGGCGATTACATAAAAGGAAATCTGATAGGATACTCCGCATCAGGAAGAGGAAGCGGAGGAAGCTGTAATATAACCATTACATTTAAATGGGCAAATTATGGGAATGCCGCTACTGAGGAAGCTGCAGTTGATGCGAAGGTAAAAGAGATTGTCAGTGAGCTTGACCTTGATTCGAATTCCCTTTCAGAGTATGAGAAAGTATCCAGAATACACAGATATCTTGTTGATTCCATCACTTATACCAATGATGGGGCATACGGCTGCCATGGTACTTACGCGGCTCTTGTCAATAAAAGATGCGTATGTCAGGGCTACGCCAATGCCTTTACGAGACTTACAAGAGAGGCCGGGATTGCTTCAAAATATATTGTGGGCTTTAGGATAAACCATGCCTGGAACATGGTGAGAGTCCATGGCGGTACGGATCCGGAGCGCCCCTGGTACAACAATGACGCTACATGGGGAGACTTTTTGTTAAATGAGCTTGATTTTGCTGATCATCCGGCAGACGACGAGTATGAAACGGACAGCTTTTTAAGCGCCCACCCTGTTTCAAGGTACTCCTGGGGGAAAAGTGAAGCAGTTCTGAGAAATCTGAGTAATATTCCAATGACTTTCCCTGGAATTGATGGAGAAGAGCTTACTACAACGGCAACCGGTGGAAGGCCGAAGATGGTGTTGTTTTATGACAGCACCGATACAATTCTTGTGCCCGGTGACATAAAAGCCCTGGCCCAAAGCAGTGTTGTAAGCAGAGGACATATTGATGTTATTGCCATCGATATGAAGGGCAATGATAGTACAAAGGTGACTGCATTTAAGAATAAATATGCCAAGGGATCAAGGATCAGATTTGCCGCAGCTACACAGAATCAGGCGAATGAGGCTATGTATGCATACATGGATGTGTTTAGCTATTATGTCGAAAAGGGAGTTATCTATGCGGTTTTGATTGATGATAATGACAAAGTGCAATTATTTCTTTCGAATGATGCATCTCCTGCCCGTTTGAGCAGAAGATATATGCCCTATCTTAAGGAGGGGTATGATCCTGAGGCATATCTTAAGAACCTGGAGATAAGACGATTTGCAAACAGTGAAACTATGGATGGCGGAACCTATTCCGTTATCAAAAACGGCGGATCTGTAAGTATCAAATTCGGTGAGAGGCTGTATCTTAAAGGAGTCGGGATTCCCAGTAAGGATGGAATAACCGGCTTTAAAGATACCTCGTCGGTGAACATTGAAAGTTCCGGCGAAGTTCTTTCTTATGACCCTTCCGGATTTTCATTTGAGGGAACTGATGAAGGCACTGCGACGGTTACCTTCGTTTCCGACTATGACGACTATGTAACTTCAAAGATTACTGTAAAGGTCCTTCCCGCGCCTATTACAGCCATATCTTTTGACAGGCAGTTGATGAATCTCCCTGTTGATGCGGGAAGTGACAGTGAAAAGACTCTGACTCTTAACTATACTCCCGATCCTACCACAGACAGTAAGGATGCTGCTTTTACTGTATCTGATGAGAGCATTCTTGCTATCGAAAAGACAGGGGAATCAACGGTAAAGGTAAAGGCCGTGGGCATTGGAAGTGCCACCGTTACTGCAAAATGCATGGGAAAGACTGCTACATGCAGGGTTACAACCTACAGGAAAGTGGACAGTGTCAGGGTTATCAGCAACAGTGTTACGTCCCTGTACGTTGGCGAGAATGCAAAGCTTTCTTATGGGATTACCCCTTCCGATGCCACAGTGACAAAGGCTGCGGTATGGAGTAGCAGCGGAAGCTATTTGTCCATTAACCCGGCAGAGGATGGCGATTCCTGCACAGTGACTGCCAAAGCCCCGGGCACTCAGACCGTTACCGCGACGGTTGAGGATAAGAGCGGCTTTCTGTCTCTGAAGGTTTATTCTCCCAATATCACACTTAATGCAAATGGCGGAGCCCTTCCTGCCGGCGTTTCCGATACGGTTTACGTAACCCTTGGGAAAGCACTTGGAGATCTTCCTGTTCCCACAAAGAGCGGAAACATCTTTATGGGATGGTATACCGGGGCAAATATGTCGGGAACAAAGGTTACCTCTTCTTCCGTTGCTTCAAGGGCGCTTCTGGGAGATCCTTCGGGTGCAGGACTTAAGCTTTACGCCGGATGGAAGGAATTCCAAAAAGAAGAGATCACCATTGCGGAAATTGAGGATGCGGTGTATACCGGCGGGGCCATAAAGCCTTCTGTAGCTGTTTACTACGAAGACAGGCTCCTTACTGCGGGAGTGGATTACACTGTCTCCTATAAGAACAACAAGAATGCCTTTATCCTTGCAGAAGGATATGATGTGAGCAAAGCTCCCACCGTAACGGTAAAGGGAAAAGGCAACTTCACGGGCCAGGCCGCAAGTAAGTATTTTAACATCAGGCCAAGGAAACTTACGGAGTCCGATATAACAGTTGATACATCAAAGCTTACTCTGACAGCAAACGGAAAAGCCCAGAAAGCCGTGCCCTCAGTTAAAATGGGTAAGCTTGCGCTGAAAAAGAACAAGGATATTCTGTATTCTTACCCCGGAAAGTGGGGAAGTGTCGGCGATGATATAAGCGACGAGGCAGCAGAGGACGGAGACTACATTAATCCCGGACGTTATGCGGTATATATCAGTGCTGTAGAAGGCGGAAATTATGAGGGTGTCATCTCTGTAAGTGAGACTATTCTCAGAAAAGACATCACAAAGGTTTCAAAGCTTTCAATAAGTATTCCTAAAAAGTCCTTTGTATATACCGGTGAGAAGATAGAGCCGGAGGTCCTGGTAAAGAACGGAAAGACTGTCCTCACTGAAGGCACTGACTACAACCTTATATTTACAGATAACAAAGAGATAGGTACGGCAGCAGTGACCGTGGTGG
Source organism: Butyrivibrio sp. (assembly GCA_024697425.1). Lineage (GTDB taxonomy): Bacteria > Bacillota > Clostridia > Lachnospirales > Lachnospiraceae > Butyrivibrio. The sequence continues at coordinate 15,596 of JAILFT010000152.1, forward strand.
GAATTGGAGCCTTTACGGGAACTAAGAAGCTGACCTTTAAAATTACGGGAACAAGCATCAAGGGAGCAGATGTTTCTTTTGCCAATAGTTCTTTTACCTATGACGGAATGGACCACATGGATGAGCTGGGGATCACGGTCAGACTAAAGAAGACGGACACAGAACCTCTTGTGGAAAATGCGGATTATATTGTGACCGGAAAGGCAGTAGACAAGGGAAAGGCTGCCATCTCCATAACCGGGATCGGAAGGTATACCGGCACCATTAAAAAGAGTGTGACGATAAATCCCGCATCCATCGACAGTGCTCTCGTGGAGGCTTCAGATTCCTCCGAAATGGATGGAGACGGCTATATTACAGCAACCTATGTAAAGGGCGGAGTGAAGCCGGAGGTTGTTGTGAAGGTGGGCGGAAGTGTCATTGCTTTGAACAAAGACTACACCCTTAAGTATGGAAATAATAATGCAGCCTTTACCGCAAAGGAAGGAACCGAAGCCTTTGAGGAAAGAAGCGGCAGCAGGAAAGCACCATTTATTACCGTTACAGGAAAGGGTAACTATAAGGGGACAAGGAAAGTCTTTTTTGCCATAAGACCTTCTGCTCTTACAGATACTACCGAAAATGTGAAGATCACAGCGGCTGATGTGAACTACAACAAGGCAGCAGGCAAGTGGAAGAGCTCTGTGGCAGTTTATGATATCAACGGCAGGAAGCTTGGCTTTGGCACAGACCTTAATAAAGAAATTGAATTTACTTATGTTGGCAATGCTGTGATGACAGACGGGACAACAAGGAATGATGGGACTGCAGCTGATCCCAAGGACAGCCCGGCTGTTGGAACAGTAATAAAGGCCACTATTACGGGAAAAGAAAAAGGAAACTACGAGGGAAGTGTTCTCACAGCCGAATATCGTATTATTGACAGGAATAAAAATATCTCGTCGGGCATCACTTTCAAAATCCCGGATAAGACCTATACCGGAGACGTGATAACTTTATCGGAGAGCAATATAACCTTTGTTGCCGGAAAGGGCCGGGAAGATTTTGATATTAACTGTTTTGAGATAGTAGATGGCAGCTACGTATCCAATATCAACAAGGGTACTGCCAAGGTCACCCTCAGGGGAAAAGGCACATATGGCGGGACAAAAACAGTTACTTTCAAAATAGTGGCAAGGCAATTGTAAAAGAAGGATAATTGGAGCATCAATGAGCTTCTGACTCCAACATATTATTCAATAAAACAGGCATTCTTGAATAATTATTCAAGAATGCCTACTTTATCGCTTTAAACTGTTGACATCTGCCGGTTTAAAGTGATAAAGTATGGAAAGAACATTTTGTTGGAGGGGAAATATATGATTATCAAGATCTTAATGCTTCTGGTATTCTTCGGCCTTATGCTGGCTATCGGATTTATCTGCCGGAAGAATTCCACTGATGTTAACGGTTTTGTTCTCGGGGGCAGATCGGTAGGTCCCTGGGTTACAGCTTTTGCCTATGGAACATCCTATTTCTCTGCAGTTATTTTCGTTGGTTATGCCGGACAGTTCGGCTGGAAATACGGAATAGCGGCAACCTGGGTCGGAATAGGAAACGCACTTATAGGTTCGCTCCTTGCCTGGGTTATCCTTGGAAGAAGAACCAGGATCATGACCCAGCATCTTAATTCGGCTACAATGCCGCAGTTCTTTGCCTCAAGATTCGGAGGCAGATCCCTTAAGATCGCAGCATCCATAATCACTTTCATATTCCTGATACCCTATACAGCTTCACTTTACAACGGACTTTCCAGACTGTTCGGAATGGCCTTTAACATTGACTACTCTGTCTGCGTTATTGTAATGGCTGTACTTACGGGAATCTATGTTATCGCAGGCGGCTATATGGCTACTGCAATCAATGATTTCATTCAGGGCATCATCATGCTGATCGGTATCTGCGCGGTTATTCTATCGGTACTTAACAGCCAGGGCGGATTTATGGCTGCTCTTGACGGACTTGCAAGGATCAGCGATGAGAGTGTGGCAACAACACCGGGTATCTTCGCATCCTTCTTCGGCCCGGATCCTCTTAACCTTCTGGGTGTTGTTATCCTTACATCTCTCGGAACCTGGGGACTTCCTCAGATGGTACAGAAGTTCTATGCGATAAAGAGTGAGAAGGCCATTTCCAAGGGAACCATTGTTTCCACTTTCTTTGCTTTTGTTGTGGCAGGCGGGTGCTACTTCCTTGGCGGCTTTGGAAGGCTCTTTTCCGATAAGATCGATATTGCTTCCGGTGGATACGATTCTATCGTTCCGACAATGCTCTCGGGGCTTCCGGATATCCTTATAGCTGTTGTGGTGGTTCTTGTGCTGTCAGCTTCCATGTCGACCCTGTCATCTCTGGTACTTACCAGCAGCTCAACTCTTACCCTTGATCTTCTTAAAGGCCATATCATCAAGGATATGGATGAAAAGAAACAGCTCTTTATCATGAGGGCTCTGATAGTAGTATTCGTTGCTATCTCTGTTATTATCGCCATCATTCAGTACAAGCAGAATGTGACCTTTATTGCTCAGCTCATGGGTGTATCCTGGGGTGCTCTTGCAGGAGCGTTCCTTGCACCGTTCCTGTACGGACTTTACTGGAAGGGAACAAGTAAAGCGGGCGTATGGTGCAGCTTCGTATTCTCAACGGTTGTAATGCTTGCAAATATGCTTGTTCGTTCAAGCTTCCCTGCACTGCTGCAGTCACCCATCAATGCCGGTGCTTTCTGTATGATCGCCGGACTTGTCATTGTTCCTGCGGTTTCGCTCTTTACGAAGAAACCTGACAAGAGCCTTGTGGATAGTGCCTTTGCATGCTATGACAAGGAAGTTATGGTTCATCAGAGTACATCACTTTCAGATGATGCAGAGTAAGTTATCGGGCAACGGGTGATGCTTCGGAGGTTGCACCCGGACTCATGCCGGTCCGTTAACTCATACACTTTCCCATCCTGTTAGTATTATCCCTAAAGAGAAGCCCCTTGCCGGAACCGGCAGGGGGCTTCTTCCTGTGCTCTTATATATTGTTGTACTATTTTGGTCCCTTGACTCCGTCCCCAAGGCTCATTTTAGATGTTGGCGATGTCTTCCTGGGTCAGAATCTTGACGCCTTTGCCAACAAGTCTTGCTTCGGCAGCCTTGGTGTCGGCTACCCGGAAGATCATGTAGGCGCTGTTTACGCTCTTGCCTCCGGAGAAGGCGTACATGTACTCGATGTTGACATTCTCGTTGTCGAAGGCCTCAAGGAGCTTATCAAGGCCGCCTGCCTCGTCAGGGATCTCAATTGCAAGAACGGGAGTAAGGCTTGCAACAAAGTCATGCTCCTTAAGAGTGTTGATGGCGCTGATGGCATCATCAACAATGAGTCTTGCTATGCCAAAGTCCTTGGTCTCAGCAAGGGACGTGGCTCTAAGGTCTATCTTATTCTCTGCCAGGACACCGGTCATTTTCTTGAGGGTTCCGGGCTTGTTTTCAAGAAATACGGATATCTGCTGTATGCTCATATTTTCCTCCTATCGATAACCCTGACAGCCTTGCCCTCAGATCTTGTGATGGACTTGGGTGCCAGAAGTGAAACCTTGGCCTTGATGCCCAGCATGGACTTAAGGTCAGCCTCAAGCTTCTTCTGTCTCTGCTCAACTTCACCTACGTTATCGTTGAACATCTCAGGTGTCATCTCGACCTGTACATCCAGTGTATCAGTGTTGTTTACACGGTCAACTACAATCTGGTAGTTTGCAGCATAGCCGTTGTTGAGAAGCACAGTCTCGATCTCGCTGGGGAATACGTTTACGCCGCGGATGATGAGCATGTCGTCGCTTCTTCCCATGGGCTTGGCCATTTTTATAAGTGTTCTTCCGCAGGAGCATTTTTCTCTGCTCACCCTGCAGATATCTCTTGTACGATAGCGGATCATGGGGAAGGCTTCCTTATCAACCGCTGTGAATACCAGCTCGCCCTGGCTTCCCTCGGGAAGAACCTCCTCGGTCTCGGGATCGATGATCTCTACGATGAAGTGATCCTCGTTTACGTGCATGCCTTTCTGCTCAGAGCACTCAAAGGCAACGCCGGGGCCGGACAGTTCTGTAAGACCGTAGATATCGTAGGCTTTGATACCCATGGTCTTCTCGATGGAGTGACGCATCTCCTCACTCCAGGCCTCAGCGCCGAAGATTCCTGCCTTAAGAGGAATATCGTCGGGACCGTAGCCAAGTTCCTGCATACGCTCGCCAAGATAAGCTGCGTAGCTGGGGGTACAGCAAAGGATTGTTGCCTGAAGGTCGTTGATGAACATGATCTGACGATCGGTGTTACCGGAGCTGATGGGCACTGTCATACAGCCAACCTTGTGGGATCCGCCGTTGAGTCCTGCGCCTCCGGTGAAAAGTCCGAATCCGTAAGAAACCTGGCAGACATCATCCTCGGTTCCTCCTGCAGCAGTGATGGCTCTTGCACAGCAGTCGTCCCAAAGATCGATGTCATGCTGCGTATAGTAGGCGATGACTCTTTTACCTGTGGTTCCGGAAGTGGAATGGATCCTTACAACTTCGCTCTTGGGAACGCCCAAAAGTCCGTAAGGATAACTCTCTCTAAGGTCTGCCTTTGAAAGAAAAGGAAGCTTGTGAAGGTCATCCACTGACTTTATGTCCTCCGGGGTGACACCTTTTTCTTCCATTTTTTTGCGATAGTAGGGAACATTGTCCCAGACGTGCTTAACCTGCTTTACCAGCTTTTCTGACTGTATCTCCCTGATCTTCTCAAGGGAGGCACACTCGATCTCCGGTTGATAATACCTCTCCATAGTTATTCTCCTCCAACATAAAAAACACGACGGTATCAGGCAAAGTTCTTACCAAGCTCAAAGGCCTTTTTGTTCATCTCAAGGAACTTGGCGGGAACATTAGCTTCAAGTGATTTCATCCAGGCTTCCTCAGGCAGGTCAAAGTAGTGGGAGAGTCTTCCCAGAAGTACGATGTTTACTGCCTTTGAGGAACCTGCTTCCTCAGCAAGTGACAGGCAGTCGAGAGCATCAACCTTTGCACCTGTAGCCTTAAGCTTTTCCACCAGGTTCTCAGGGTACTCTGCAGCACCGGTGATAACCGGCATAGGATCGATCTGCTGAGTGTTGGTGACGATCTGTCCATCTTTCTTAAGGAAAGGAAGCCACCTTGCAGCCTCTAAAAGCTCGAAGGATACGATGTAGTCTGCCTCACCCTTGTCAATGACCGGGGAAAAGACCTTGTCACCGTAGCGAACGTAGGTGACAACGCTTCCACCTCTCTGGCTCATGCCGTGAACTTCCGAAACCTTAACGTCATAGCCCTGAGCCATAAGCAGATGACCCAGGAGTTTACTTGCAAGAAGTGAGCCTTGTCCTCCAACGCCCACGATCATAATATTCTTAGTCTCCATTGCTTCACGCCTCCTAAATAAAGTAAAATCAGCGGTCAACACTTAGCTGTTGACTGCGTGAGAAAATGATACAAGTGTGAGGGGCGACCTTTTGCGTCAGCAAATTTAATTGTCGCCCCGAAAGTCTTTGAATAAAGCGCAAGCTTTATTCGAAGGCACTTACGGGACACAGCTGGCTGCATACATTACAGCCTACGCACAGTGTGCTGTCGATGGTGGCCTTGCCGTTTTTGATGGAGATGGCAGGGCAGCCGATCCTCATGCAGGATTTGCAGCCAACACACTTGTCAGTGTTAACGTTAAGAGGCGGATTGTGCTTAACATACTTAAGAAGAGCGCAGGGACGTCTTGAAATGATAACCGAAGGCGCTTCTACTGCAAGTTCCTCATTAAGAACCTTGTCGCATTCCTCAAGGTTGTAGGGATCAACAACTCTGACTCTCTCAAAGCCCATGGCTTTGCACAGGGCCTCAAGATCAATCTTTCCTGCAGGGTCTCCCTTGATGTTGTAGCCTGTTGTGGGATTCTGCTGATGACCTGTCATACCTGTGATGGAGTTATCTACGATAATAATGGTTGAATTGGACTGGTTGTATGCAACGTTGGCAAGACCTGTCATTCCGGAGTGCATAAAGGTTGAATCTCCGATGACAGCAACAGTCTTCTTCTCGCTTTCTGCGCCGCGGACTTTGTTAAATCCGTGAAGAGCGCCGATGGACGCACCCATGCAGAGAGTCATCTCAATGGCTCCAAGAGGCGGAACCGCGCCAAGGGTGTAGCATCCGATATCGCCGAGAACGGTGCAGTTATTTTTCTTAAGGGTGTAGAACAATCCTCTGTGAGGGCAGCCCGCACACATTACGGGAGGCCTGTTTGGAATCTGATCTTCCAGGGCAAAAGAGTCTTCAGCTTCCTTGCCAAATGCCTTTGCAATGAGCTTTTGAGAGAACTCGTCGCAGATGGGAAGCAGCTCTTTGCCTGTAACGGTAAGACCGAGGACCTTTACGTGATTCTCGATTATGGGATCAAGCTCTTCTACAACAAAGAGTTTGTCTACCTTAGCAGCGAAGTCTCTGATGAGCTTCTCGGGAAGGGGATTGGTCATACCGATCTTGAGAACGGAAACGGTATCTCCAAAGACTTCCTTAACGTACTGATAGGAGGTTGAGCCTGTTATGATACCAATCTGCGTGCCACCCATTTCAACTCTGTTAAGTGGGCAGTTCTCAGCGTACTCGATGAGCTTTCTGGTGCGCTCCTCAACGATTGGATGACGCCTCTTGGCATTGCCGGGCATCATAACATATTTGCCGATATTCTTTTCATAAGGGAAATCCGGCACGGTCCTCTCACCGGTCTCTACTATTGACTGAGAGTGGGCAACTCTTGTGCACATCTTAAGAAGAACGGGAGTGTCAAACTTCTCGGAAATTTCGTAAGCAAGCTTTGTGAACTGCAGAGCCTCTGCGGAGTCGGAGGGCTCGATCATGGGAACCTTGGCTGCGATGGCGTGGTGCCTCGAATCCTGCTCGTTCTGTGAAGAGTGCATGCCTGCATCGTCGGCTACAACAATTACCATTCCGGCATTAACACCTGTGTAGGACATGGTGTAGAGCGGGTCAGCGGCAACATTTAAGCCTACGTGCTTCTGAGCGCAGAAGCTTCTGCGTCCTGCAAGGCTTGCGCCAAATGCGGATTCCATGGCTACCTTCTCGTTGGGAGCCCACTCGCAGTAGATCTCATCATATTTGGCAGCTTCCTCGGTAACCTCAGTACTGGGTGTTCCGGGATAGCTGGAGATAAAGCAGACACCGGCTTCGTAAAGCCCCCGGGCAACAGCCTTATTGCCCAGCATGAGCTGCTTGTTATTAGCGTCGTTCATGAAAAAACCTCCTACCATATTACTTAAAAATCCAACGCTTTAAAGTGATAAAGCGCATCTTATATTAGAATATATGAAAATACTCTTAAAATCAAGTACCCGCAAATATGGTTTTTACGATCCAGGCAAGGAGGATAAATACCAGAATGGGAATAAGGCAGCTGGCCACGATCATCACTGCCAGTGACTCCACCAGACTGCTGAGGAAATTTGTGACGCTGTCAACGGTCTTGTTGGTGATGGTGGTAAGCTCACTTATGATGCCGCCTCCTTCATCGCCTTCGATCTCCAGCCCGTTGTACTCTTCAACGGCATTGTTTATGCGGCTCTGCTGTGACTGATAAACAAGAGCTGATAGCTTGCTGCTGACAGGGACCAGGATAAAGATGATGAGTCCTATAAGGGCAAGTTTACCGGCAATTTCACGCCATTTTTTGCCATCGGTGAGAATGTATATGCAAAAGAGGATACAGGCTAAGGGAATCAGAAAATAGAAGGTTATGATCCCTGCGATGGTTACAAGGTATTTCTCAAGATAAAGCGCACTCAGGATTATAAGGAAATACTTGGACAGCTCAGCCATCTGCTCTGCGATGGGAGTACAGATATCTCCCGGAAGCAGTGAGAGTGTGGCGGAGGTTCCTGCGGAAATGCCCGAAAGAGTAAGTACATCTCCGGTCATGTTTTCGGTCTGCTCAATGGACCCGGCATGGGTTTTGGAGGAACTGGCCCAGGGAGCCACCACGGTTACGGAAATCACCGCAACAAGCAGTACCAGGGCAATCATCATAGCTTTTTTCAGATTTAAAGTCATCTCTTTACCTCCATTTCAATATCATAATCGGAAAGGGCGGAATAGTTCCTGATAAATCCGTTGATAAGAAGCTTTGCCTGCTCGTCGGAGCGCTCAAGGATTCCGCTGTCCAGGGCTTTTTTCTCTGCCGCTTTTTCAAACTCCTGAAGTGAGAGGTTGTAATCCTCAAGCTTCATGGGATTCCACAGAGAGTCTTTTTCCGAATACACCCTGAAGGAGGAGGTGTCGATATCAACATTTTGAATCTCCGAAGGGGGGATTGTGACCTTGACGGTCTTATTCTCCTCGTCCTTTTCCAGTTCGATCTTTGTAAAATCAATCCCCGCTGTGACAGTTCCATCGTAGCCGTAGGCTATCTCAGAAGTTGAGTCGAAGACCCAGGCTATCTTTTTGGACTTGGTATATTTTTCCACCTGGGAGAA
>JAILFT010000170.1 GCA_024697425.1 Butyrivibrio sp.
ATCGAGTAGGCTGACTCCTACTCGATTCTGCACACAGACATTCCGCACTTCGTGCTCCATGTCCTTACGACCGGCAAATGAATTTGTATGCAAGCATCCATTCGCTTGCCGGTCTTGTGCAACAAAAAGGGCGAAGCCGCCGCTTCGCCCGTAAGAAAAATCAATTCATTATGGTCTTCCTGCCCTCGCAGGCCTCTTACTCAAAGCATCTCTTCACAATCTCGATGATCACATCCTGCTGCTCGGGAGTCATCTTGTTGTCGGAAGGAAGGCAAAGTCCCCTCTCAAAGATATCAGATCCAACGTCCAGAACAGAACCTTCGTCGATATAAGCGTTGCTTCTTGCCCTGCCGTTTCCGGCTTCGGTGATAAAAGGATTCATCCTGTAAATAGGCTGCATATGCATGGGCTTCCAGATGGGTCTGCCTTCTGCGTTGTACTTTGCAATCTCCTCAAGGATCTGTGTGGGACAGCTCTTTCCGGGCTCGGTCACATAGAGCGCGTCCTTCTCGCCCCGGACCTGCCTGCACATGGCATCCTTGTCAATGATCAGACATGAGAGCCAGTAGTTGGGCTCGGATTTATCAAGATCCATGGGATTCATGCTTACGGGGAGGTCCTTGAATCCCTCTTTGTATCTCTCAAAGATGGCCTTCTTCTGAGCGATGTGCTCCTCAAGGTGAGGAAGCTGGCCTCTGATAACGCCGGCGATAACATTGCTCATACGGTAATTGTAGCCCATCTCCTCATGCTGGTACCAGGGCGCATCCTCTCTGGCCTGAGTTGACCACTTGCGCACCTTGTGTGCATCCTCGAGATTATTGGTAAGGAACATTCCGCCTGCAGAACCTGTGATTATCTTGTTTCCGTTAAAAGAGATAACGCCGTAATCCCCGAAGGTTCCGGTCTGCTTTCCCTCATAGGTGGCGCCAAAAGACTCAGCGGCATCCTCCACAATAAGTGCACCGTGGCAGTCACAGATCTTCCTGATCTCACTAATCCTGCCGGGTGTGCCGTAAAGGTGAGCAACTACCACCAGCTTAACCTCGGGGTATATCTCAAAGGCCTTCTCCAAAGCCACAGGGCTCATGTTCCAGGTCTCATACTCTGTATCGATAAATACTGCCTCTCCGCCTTCATAGGCCACGGGATTGACGGTGGCATCAAAGGTAAGGTCGGAGCAGAAGACTTTTTTCCCTTCAAGGACTCCCTTGGCAGTTTTGGGCTGGCCGTAGAGTCTCTCTCCTGCAAGCCTTATGGCAAGATGAAGAGCTGCTGTGCCGGAAGCCAGGGCTACGGCATCCTTGCATCCAATCTTGGAGCATACAGCTTTTTCGGATTCATTTATGTTAGCGCCCACAGTAGACATCCAGTTGGTCTCGTAGGCTTCTTTTACATATTCAATCTCCTCGCCGTGCATTGTGGGCGAAGAAAGCCAAACTTTTTTCTCAAAGGGCTTGATTTCCATAATACAGTTCCTCCTGTATCAAATTTGAGCTTGATTTCGCAAGCCGGTATTATCAGAACAGCAAGCACCGCGCCGCGCTCACTTACGTTCCTGTTGAGTTGATAAGCTCTGAGGTCTTGGCCAGGGCTTCCTTGCGCTCTCTTGTCATAACATATCTGTGAACATCGGGATGGTAGGTTTCAACAATCTCCTTGACGATATCGCGGATCTCAGGAGACTCCTCTCTTGCAGCCACGTTGAGTTTCTCAAGCTGGGAGAAGAATCTCATCTCGTCCATCTCGATGGGCTTTCCGATGTGAATCATCTTGTTTGCAGTGTCCTGAAGGCCTTCCTCGTCCATGAGCATCTCCTCGTAGAGTTTTTCCCCGGGACGAAGTCCTGTAAATTCAATCCTGATGTCCTCTCCAACTTTGTAACCTGAGAGCTTGATGAGGTTCTCAGCAAGATCGAGGATCTTGACGGGCTCGCCCATATCAAGGACAAATATCTCGCCACCCTTGGCAAAGGCGCCTGCCTGAAGCACCAGGGATACAGCTTCGGAAATAGTCATAAAATAACGAATGATATTAGGGTCTGTTACCGTAACCGGGCCACCGGCTGCTATCTGCTTCTTGAAAAGAGGGATAACAGAGCCGTTGGAGCCAAGAACGTTTCCGAATCTTACAGCCACAAACTCAGTATCATAGTGCTTGTCAAAGGTCTGAATTATCATCTCGCAGATTCTTTTGCTGGCTCCCATGATATTGGTGGGGTTAACAGCCTTGTCTGTGGAGATCATAACAAACTTCTCGCAGCCATTTGTAGCTGCTGCCATAGCGGTCTTGAAGGTTCCGAATACGTTGTTCTTGATGGCCTCTGTGGGACTGTCCTCCATAAGGGGCACATGCTTGTGTGCTGCCGCATGATAAACGATCTCAGGCTTGTACTTCTCAAAAATGAGGTTGATCCTGAGAGTATTTCGGACAGAAGCGATGAGTACCACCAGATCAAGCTCGGGATACTTAACCTTCAGCTCCTGCTGAATGTCATAGGCATTGTTCTCATAGATGTCGACGATGATCAGGCGCTTGGGCTTGTGGTCTGCGATCTGTCTGCAAAGCTCAGAACCGATGGATCCGCCTCCGCCTGTTACCATAACGGTCTTGCCCTTTACGTAGCCTGCGATGGAATCAATATCAACCGATATCGGATCTCTTCCAAGGAGGTCTTCAACCTCTACGTCGCGAAGTCTTGATACGTTAACTTCACCGTTTACCAGCTGGTACATTCCCGGAAGGGAACGGAGCTTGCAGTTGGTGTTCTTACAGATATCAAGGATCTTTTTAAGCTCCTGCCTTGAAACGGAAGGGATTGCCACGATGATCTCGTCGATGTCATAGAGATCTGCGCACTCTACAATCCTGTCTCTTCCGCCAACAACGCGGATTCCCTGAATATATCTTCCCCACTTGTTGGTGTCGTCATCAATGATACATTTGATGGACATTGTGGAGTAATTGCTGGTGATGATGTCCTTGATGATGATATTGGCAGCTTCTCCGGCGCCGATGATCATCACCGCCTTGCTGTTGTTGCGGTTACCGGCCTGCTGCTTCATGCTCCTGAAAAATCTGTAGGAGAATCTGCTCACAAAGATTCCGGTGATGAGAAGGAAGGTATAGAGGAAGTAGTAACTCTGGGGAACAGGCTGGCTCTGGGACTTAAAGAACTGAAGTCCGATGGCATTGATGACTCCCGAGAGCACACAGGCCATAACCAGATTCTGCATCTCCTTCTCTCCCGCATAAGCCCACAGGCTGTCATAGAGCTTAAACAGGTAGAATATGGCAATGGTGATGATAATGTTAATGGGCAAAAAACCTGTGACAGGATCCAGGAAGTGTTCAGGAATGTTGCTCATCCTGAACTCATACCTCATAAGGATTGCCACGTAGCTGGCCCCGATAATACAGAGAATATCGTAGATTATCAGTCCCACTCGCCTATAAAGTTTTTGAAAATTAAAAGGTTCTTTTTTATTACTCATTTCTCTTTAATCCTATATGTCAGCGGTGCCAGAGACAGCATCAGCGCTATGGTCATAGGGTTGCTGTAAAGGAATACCCACTCCGAAACTCCGGCAACCATAAAGCCGATAATGATGGCGCAGGTAACCAGTGAAAGAGGTTCTTCCTCATTTTTTCTTAAATAGTATCTTATTCCAAAGATCAGGCCGACAACCAGAGTCACTGCAAAAAGAATTCCCGTAGGAATGCCATGGTCATGGGCAACCTGGATATATGTGTTATGAGCATGGACGGATATCTCTCCATTGGGAAGAAGTACGCCCATCTCCTCATGTCCGGTCATGTTGAGCTGCTTTAAGTATGACTTAAAGATGGTTATGCGTCCGTTAGATATTACATCAAGCGGGTTTGAAGTGTCTACATAATCCTCCAGCTCGTCGTGGCGGACAGGGTTCTCGTCGTTAACCGCATATGCAGCAGGGTTCTCGTCAGAGGCTGCAAATAAGCCGCTATTCTCCGTGCTAACCGCAAATGATCCCTTGACTCCGTCCCCGGGGGTCATTTGGCCCACAACATCGGGGACCATTTTGCGAAGAGTCTCTGTTTCGGCGGAAGTCTCAGAAGCTGCTGCCAGAAGTCCCTCGCCGGGGGCTGTAATGCCGCCGGGAAGCTCGATGGCGCCGGTTCCCTGATTTTCAGGATTGTCCGGGCTCTCGTCAAAAGGCCGGCCATAGTCGTCGTAAATCGGAGCTCCGCTTGGTCCGTCATAGTTGAAGATATCAATGGGATACTGATAAACTCCCACTTCTGCCCCAAGGATCTTGCTCATAAAGAGGTTTGCAAATCTCTCGACGCACATGAAGTTTGTGTTATCCCAGTCTGCGCCGCCTCTTACAAACTCATCGGCATCATCGATGGGATAATACACCGGATCTGCCACCATGGTGGGAATAATCCTCTGCAATGTAAAGGATGCAGGGAAACACAGCACCACCGATATGATAAGCACCGAAAGGATCCGTCCAAGCTGTCTTCTGTGGCATGCCATGACCACAATGATGGTGAGTATAGCTGTTCCCGCAATAGCTGCATAGGCAGTCCTTGATACGGTGAAGATCGCATAGGACATGATAAATCCAAAAAGAGTCATCTCTTTCCAGGCAGAAACGATAACGCCCCGAAGGTTTGTGCCCTTTGGCAGAGCGATCACCTTTACAATGAGCATCACCAGAGCTGCTGCCCCCATAAAGGTCAGATACTCAGCAGTTACCGTAACCGTGTGGAATATGAACGCGAATCTTCCGCTGACATAGCCGGTAAAATATCTGTGAAGCCAGCTGAATACCAGGGAAATCGCAAAGTTCATCATAAGTCCTCCGGAGAGGATCTTGTAAAAGTCTTTCTTCTTGTTCCAGGAGCCGATCCTGATGTAGAAAGCTGTGTAAACAAGGGCCAGATATATGCCCCAGGTCCTGGTGTTTCTGAATACAATGATGGCCACAAAGAAAGCAATAAGCAGAACTCCAAACAGCGTGGGCTTGACGAGATGTATCTTTTCCCTGTGGGCGGACGCCACATTTCTGTCCCTGATGGCAATTCCGATAAGGCGCACAAGATTCAGCGCCACCAGTCCCGCCAGGATGAAGATCACCACATTCAGCCCCAGCACCTTGTTATGAAGATCATACTCAAACTCTCCAAAGTACATCCTGTGGAAGTCATAATATCTGTAACCGTAGAGTCCGGCGCCAATGACCCACACCAGATTGTAAATGTTAAAAAACTCCTTCAAAGAGAAGGTAAACAGCAGCATGATAAGAAGCCATACCGTCACCTGCCTCTCGGAAATGCTGTGATAAATATCAAAAAGGTCGTTCATGTACTGCACGCCATACCAGATAGCCATGGCCATGGAGAACATGATGGCAAGATACTGGGCCCTGTCCTCATATCGAAGGCTCTGCCAGAAGGAAATGCCCACCTCATGCTTTACCGGCTTGTGATTGATGGCATAAAACACAATAGCTGCAGAAATAGCAAGTCCGGCCTCATAGAACAGAATATCCGGCACTCTCGAATCAAAAACCTTCAGCGGGAACACCATGATCATCAGAACGCCGAAAACAACGGCCGCAATGGGGTTTGCAAAGCTCTTTACCGCCTGCCATATGGTGACAATCCCGTCCTTCTGTGGCTTTCTGCTGTAATATATTCCGGTCAAAAGACACATCACAGCAGCCAAAGCTGCGATAATGCCTATAGCCATAAGCGACCTGCCCTTTGACAGCGGCAGCTTGTAGTTATACCTTGCTGCCAGGTGAAGTCCCTCTATATTCTCGTACTTCCACTTAAGATTTCCCACATATGCGGGCTGCGCCGGCACATCCTCAAAGGCCACATAGTACTTGGACCTGCAGTCCGTCATCTTGATGGTGTAAGTCTTTCCCACCTCGAGGTCAATCTCCATGGGGATGTTCACATACCCCGGTATTTCTTTGCCCTCAGTGTCCACAAAGGTCTTGAAGACCATTGCACCGTTCTCGTCGTAAAGCACGCAGGCGATGTATCTGCCCTTCTCTACTTTGGTGACATAGACGTCAACTGAGCTTAACCTGTCGTACTGGGACACAAACTCCTGCATGAGATTGTTGTTCTCAAAATTTATGCCCTGGGACTCGGAAACTATGGTCCCTCCGCCGGATGTGGGAAGGATGCTTTTAAACAGCCTTAACGGGAATATACACAGAATCCCCAGCAAGGCAAAAGCTATGATAACAGCCCTGAAGGCTGTACTTTTGCGAATTATCTTTCTCATTCTCCCTATTGCCTCTTCAAAAAAACCATCACAAAATAATACCACACAAGGGGCTCTTAATCAAACCGCCCGGAAACCTGAAGGAGCGGCGCTGTAAGCCACAGATACAGCACGTATCGCACCAGATAGGTGGGCCCAAGAAGCACCGTACAGAAGGTGAGCACCATGGGTATAAATGGCAGAATTCCTTTGTAATTCCTGCGGTAGACCCTGTACAGCAGCACAAACATGAACAGTATCACGTACAGACCCGGGGAAAAGAAAAGGTGGATCACCGGAAGGTCACTCTGGAAAGTCCCGATGGATAAGTATCTGTAGAGCTCATCCAGGGGCTTAAGCATGCTCTTCCTCTCGCCGGGGACCTCCACCTCATAGCCAAAGTAAGAGCTCTCCTCGTAGGTAAAGGTGTACATGCTGTTGCCCTTATAAACATTTATCACCGCCGGAGGATACACATAGCCGTAGGAAGTCAGCATCCATGCATTAAGGTAAGTCATGGGATGCTCCAAAGCCAGCTTCTTCCACACTTTCCAAAAGCCTGCACTGTCCTGTTCATATAAATCGTTGTTAAACCCAAGCTTTACCAGGTCCGAAAGCCTTGGGGTGTACTTTTCAAGGTTTTCTTCAGGAATATAGGCCTCAATTGCACTGATATCCTCCGAAGTCAGCTCATCCTTCTCATATGCATAAACTCTTGCCAACTGCATGATGGGCACCGTCAGCATCTCCTGATGGTGGGTTCCCTCGCTCAAATGGCAGGCCGCGCTTAAAACGGGCGAGATCACAAGATACAGCACCACCGGCGCAATGAGCATCGGTGTAAGAAGGCTCTTTAGCCTCTTCCTGAAGTGGATCAGGGCGAAGGGCACAAATACCAGATATGCATAAAAGCCGTTGTGCCTGAAAAGCGGCATAACCGTCGCTGTCAGGATGAAAAGAGCTATCTTTTTCCGGTTCGCTGTGAAACCCTCCGGATCCTGCGCAAGCTCCAGCAAAAGAACCGTAAGAAGGAGCAGCAGTGCCGAGAACAGGCCGTCCTTACAGGAGCACAGGGTGTACATAACAATTGTGGGAAAGGCTCCGTAGTAAAGAACCCAGAGTATCCGGCTCTTTTTCCCGATGCCCTTTTTCTGCATGTAGGTGATGGCATAGGCGAAAATTGCGGTTATCACCAGCATCTGAAGCACAAGATATACGAAAATGCCAACGTTCCAGGAGCCTGTAAGCTTATGGAAAAGAGCTATGGTTCCTCCCAGGAGCAGTACGTGGAGCAGCGGGTGGTGAGTGGTGAAGGTCCTTGTCAGGACTTCGTTCAGCTCATCTGCCGCGTCATATACAAAAAAGCCGGGAAACTCCGCCATAAACACAGGAATGGCAAGCAGTATCATGCAGCCCCAGTTTACGAGGAAATCTCTTTTCCCGGGGGCATCTGTGTCGCGGTAAACAGGAAGCCTGATAAAGCCAAAGAGCTTTCGGCCTTCAAGAGCCAGGTTGTAGCCCTTCCAGATGTATCTGGTGTCCATGGTTATTATCAGCATCAGCATGCCCCAGACCAGCAGAGCATTCCTGTCGGAAAGGTCAATCCTGTCCAGCTTTTCCAGCTGATAGCCAAAGGCCAGAAAGGTTCCTGTTAAAATGCCAAACAAGCCTGACATAAGCCAGGCCCTTGTGTTGTCTCTATCATTTTTCATCACGGGTAGTCTCCCGAATCACATATTGCGGGTTGTTGTTCTGGGAAATATAGAGTCTTCCCAGGTATTCGCCAATCATGCCCAGCATCAGCATCAGCATTCCGCCGATGAACATCACGGCGCTCATAAGGGCAGAAAAGCCCACGGGCACGTCAGGAAGAACGAACTTCTTGATAATGGTGTATATGCCATAGATAAAGCCCAGGATGGCGAAAATCGTTCCGGTTGCGGTGGCGATACGCAGGGGCTTTACGGAAAAGGCGGTAAAACCGTTGATCCAAAGAGCCATAAGCTTACTGAAAGTATAGCCACTGGTGCCCACTTCCCTTGCCCTGTGAGTAACGTCAACATTCACGATATTTCTGGTGGTGCGAAGTACGAGGCCTATAACGTAGGGATAAGAACTTGTGTACTTGATCATCTCATCCACCACAAAACGCCTTGCGGCGAAATAGCTGGAAACATAAAGATCCCTGGGCTTACCCAGCATCACGCTGGCCATCCACTCGTTCATGGCTGTGCCGAAGTTTCTGAAAAGATTGTGTTTCTTGTGGCTGTACCTTGCATAAGCCACATCTGCACCTGCCTCAAGAGCAGCTATAAGCTTGTCTGCCTCATTGGCAGGGGTCTGTCCGTCGTCATCAAGGCAGATCACGTAGTCACCGTCTGCAGCGTTAAGGCCTGCCATAAGAGCAGCGTGCTGCCCGAAGTTCTTAGCCAGGTTGATTCCAAGAACCCTGTTGTCGTTTCGGCCTGCGGCAATCTTCTGCAGTGCGTCCCAGGTATCATCGGGAGATCCGTCATTTATAAGGGTTATGTCATAGTCATACCCCGCCATTCCCTTCATGGTCTCATCTATCTCATTTATTACCCCGCCGATGGTCTTTGAGGACCTGTAGCAGGGGATCACAAAACTAATCTTCTTATCTGCCATTTTTAATGAACCTTTCAGTCTGTCAGTATTTTTTCCATCAATATCATATCATCTTTTTGGCCGTCACTGCACTCAACCTGCTTCAGATCCGCGGTTTTCACAAAGCCAGCGTGCTCATAGCTCTTTATTGCTATGGTGTTAAAGACAAAAGCCCGAAGGATCAGCTTTTTAAGCCCCATCTCATCTTTGGCATACTCCGTAGCCAGAACTGCAGCCTCATTGCCGTAGCCCCTTCCCAGGGCATCCTCCTCACCGATGAAAATGCCATACTCAGCGCTTTCCTCCTTGCGGTTGATGTCCCGAAGATGCAGGCACCCGATGGGACGGTCATCCCTGCCGTTCTCGCAGATAACAAGCTGCACCACTTTCCCGGTATCCAGCATGTTTTCCTTCCAGGCTTTCATGCCCTCTACCGTAAAGTCCTTCCTGTATACATGATTGTTTCTTATCCGGTCCTTGTTTCGCCACTCCACAACCAGGGGAAAATCAGCCTCTTCAATGGGGCGAAGAGAAACTTTGGAACCCACTTTTACAAACTTATCCATTGAATCTCCATTTCAGCATAAACCCGCGCCAATCCCGATATCCTGCCGCTTGGTGATCATCCTTTACCAAGCGCTGTTTTTTTATTCTGCGGTTACGCTGTATACCGCAAACACGTCAGCCACAAGGTCAACCTTCTCTATATTTACATTTTTACCCTTGTCCTTGTAGTAGTCGGAAAGCCACACTGTATCCTTGCCCTTAAGCTGTACCATGTAGACATTATCCTGAAGAAGTGCCTTCTCCATGCTCTCAAAGCCGTTATTTGCAAGCTTCTTATAATACAAGGGACTCTTTGAGGCCCAGCCACCCATGATATCATGGTTATATTCGGTGTTATCAACGTTCTCGAACATCTTCTCAGAGAAGGTCTCCTCGCTGTAATCAATAGCATCTGCCACGGATACGGAGGTATATACATCCACAAAGTAGAAATTGTCCCCATTCTCATGAAAGTACTCGTAAAGCGGCACGTAGTGCTGCTGCATGCTGTCTCTTTCCTTCATCTCCTCATTTATGATGCTCACCTGGTTTGGTACTGAAACAGCTGCCACCAAAGCCGCGATCACCACAGGGATGAACACGTTTCTTCTGTAGCCTTCATGTCCCGCCAGGATCATTCCCACCAGGATCGCAATCTCCACAAGGTACAGCGGGTGAGTGATCCTCACGGGATCCCTTCCCCTTACTATAATGTAAAGCCACAGACTGCTCCTGCAGGCAAACAGCAGTGCCAGCATCGCTATCACAGGCAGTTTCTTTTCCTTTTCCCGGGAAAAGAGATAGAGAATCAGCACTCCCAGATACAAAACAGCCGTTATTATATTCCAGGGATAATCCGACATGGGATATTGATAGCTCTTTTGCCAGGCCACGTGGCGAAGCCTGTAAAGGTACTCAGGGACTGCATTTATGAGCTGCGTTGTCAGCGGAACCTCGTCGGTCTTAAGCTTATCCGCGTAGGAAGCCACAGCCCTTAAGGTGTCGGTATTTATTTCTTCATCAAGGCCGAAGTTGTAATTGATAAGCAGCTGCTGCTCGCTCTTATCAAGGCCAATCTCATCGTAGAAGGCCTTGTTCTCGTCATAATCGGGGATGTACTGAAAATCATAGAGCTCTGTCCTTGCATCAAAAAGGCGATTGAAATCCTTCCATTCAGGGGTGGAATAGGCAATCCTGTGGGCAACTATGGAAACCGCAAGGCAGGCCACGATTGTCACACAAAGTCCCAGGTAGGAATTAAACAGCTCTTTTCGCTTGCCGGCTCTGGATACCATGATGCTCCCCTCCTGCTTATCCCCGTGTTCAAGCCGCAGAAGCCACCATTTGGAGAGGATTCCCACTCCCACCATGGGGAGGGTCAAAAGAAGCATCTCTGACCTTATAAGATATGCAAGGAATATCAGAAATACCGGGAGAACGAAGGCTCTTTTCCCCTCTTCCCTGTTTGTGAGGATCAGAAAAATCGCCGTCGCGGACAAAAAGCCGCAGGTAAAGGTGTACTGCACGAACAAAAAGTGCGCACCCACAGCTCCAAGCATGAAGGTCAGCTCCATGGCGGCAACCTCAGCCTTAAGAAGGTTGTCCCTGCAGAGCTTAAGGGATCTGTAAAATACAGCAAATACGCACAGATACTGGCATGCACACAAAAAAATGCCGTACCAGTCAAGAGCCCGGACCGCCCGGTAAAGCAGGGCGATAAAGGCACTTATTGGGTACAGCATCTGTATGTTATGTCCGGCGGGAGTTCCTGTGTAGGCTCCCGACAGAATGTCCTTCATCAGGACATCATCGTTTAGATCAAAGTAATAATCCCCAAAAAAGCCCGCAAAAACCACGACTGCCACAGTCATAAGAACAGAAACTATGAAGTTCGGGCTAATGTGCGGCTTTTTCATGTGAACGCTCCGGGATTATGTAAATTTGTAGTACTCCTTTACTCTTGTGACAACCTCGTCCAGGTCGTCGTTTGTGAGTTTGTAATACATGGGAAGGCGAAGGAGTCTCTCGCTTTCCTTTGTTGTATATCTGTCCTCCCCGTGGAAAACGCTGAACTGCAGGCCGGCCTTTGAAGAATGAAGCGGCACATAGTGAGAAGCGGGAAGGATGTCATTGGAAAGAAGGTAATCGATAAGGCCCTTTCTCTCCTCGAAGTCCTTACATTTAATGTAGAACATGTGGGCATTATGTACACATTCCTCGGGCACATAGGGAAGCTCGATAAGTCCTGCCTCGGCAAGGGGATGCAGAGCCTCAAAGTACCTGTTGTAGTGGTCCATTCTGTCCTTGTTGATCTCCTCAGCCATGGAAAGCTGCGCATAGAGATATGCGGCGTTCATGTCGCTGGGAAGATAGGAGGATCCTGGCATGATCCAGGAATACTTATCTACTTTGCCCAGCTTATAGAGGGTCCTGTTGGTGCCCTTCTCTCTTATAATGATGGCGTCGTCAACGAAGGTCTCATCTCTTAGAAGAAGCGCTCCGCCCTCACCCATACTGTAGTTCT
Source organism: Butyrivibrio sp. (assembly GCA_024697425.1). Classification (GTDB taxonomy): domain Bacteria; phylum Bacillota; class Clostridia; order Lachnospirales; family Lachnospiraceae; genus Butyrivibrio. Next base: position 11,964 of record JAILFT010000170.1, read on the forward strand.
TGGTCTCATGGAAGCTGTAATTTCCGAAATCACCGATGGCTCCGAGGGCTTTTCCCTTGTAGGTACTCATAACGCCCTGGGCTGCGTCCTCGATAACGTAAAGACTGTGCCTCTTTGCAATGTCCATGATAGTGTCCATCTCACAGCCGACTCCCGCATAGTGAACCGGCACAATTGCCCTTGTCCTGGGAGTTATGGCCGCCTCGATGAGGTTCTCGTCGATGTTCATGGTGTCGGGCCTGATGTCAACGAACACTACCTTGGCACCTCTAAGAACAAAAGCGTTGGCCGTTGATACGAAGGTGTAGGAAGGCATTATTACCTCGTCCCCCTCCTTGATCCCTGCAAGGATTGCAGACATCTCGGTAGCATGGGTACAGGATGTGGTCAAAAGAGCCTTCGCTACCCCGGTCTTTTTCTCGATCCATTCATTGTCCAGGGCAGTGTATTTACCGTCACCACAGATCTTCTGGGCCTCAACACACTCCTTGATATAATCAAACTCTTTTCCCGTATAAGGGGGAACATTGAAATTAATACGCATGGCATTTTCTCCTATGGGACAGGCAGTAAATGGGCTGTCAGTCTTTCTTCTTGAATACGATGAGTTTACTGATAACGTAGTTCAGTGCTATTACAACAAAGGTTGCGGCCAGCTTCACCGGCATCTTCGGGAATCCCATGAGGGTAATGAAGATGTAGATAATAAGGTCCTCCACTACCAGGGTAAAGAGTCTTCCCGCGGTAAAGGAGCCCGCCTGCTTCACGAAATCCTTAGTGCTGTCAACCTTGCCGTCAAACACCCAGGTTCTGTTGGTGAAGAACTGGAAGGCAACGCAGATGATCCAGTCGATGGTGTTGTTCACCACTTCGTTAAGGTGCATCACTGTGTCCATGAACCAGAAAAGGAAGATGCTAAGGAAAAATGCCAGACCTCCGAAGAACAGGTACAAAAGGCCTTCCTTGTGCTTCTTGTAAAAAGGTTCAAAGATATTCAAAACCGGCAGGGACATGATCCTGTCGAAAATATCCTTCTTCTTAGTTTCATTTGTTTCCATAATTTCATTAACTCCTATTCATTACAGGCAAAAACCGTAAATCTATTATTCTCAAAGACCTTATTATAATCATGATTTGTAATATAGTCCAATAAAATATCATTTTTGACCTGAATGCCCGCATAGTCCGCCGGTTCGTTGCCAATGATGATAACCGGCTGCTCCTCGGATGTTGACAGCTTCATAAGCTCATCATCGAATTTCTGCACTGAATAGCTGTCAAGGTCGGGCCAAACGCTGTTAATGGCAGGCTCCATGTCAAAGATATATGAAAGCCCCGGAACGCCTCCGAAAAGAATGACTTTTCTGTCTGAAAGGCCGTTATCTTTAATGGCCTTGCCCAGTTCGTTAAGGGAGTCTGCGTTGTCCTTAGTGGTAGCCATAGCGGACACCTTGGGAATATTCACGTGGTCACCCCGAAATGAGCCGTCGACTCCGTCCCCAAAGGACCATTTTGCGTGAAAGATGGCACCCTGGATCAGGGTTACAGCAATAACCATTGTTATCATTGCCTGCCAGGGGAAGTGATAGTTCTTTTCCCCCATTCTCTGCATCAGGCGCCTGAAGATCCAAAGGCTTATGGGCGCTGCCACAAAAAGGTTATTGATAACAGGATAGGTATAGTTGTTGCTGCCGATGGGAGTTATCAGGATTATCATCAGGGCCGCAAAGGCAAGGGTCTGTTCCTGTTTGCTGCCGTTTAAGACTCCCAGACTTCCAATAACACACATTATTATTGAAAATATGACAAACATCATGGCTGCAGAGAACATGCAGTCATAGTAGTGATAGTTTCTTGTAAATACGCCCTGGGCAAAGTAAAATCGCACCAGGATCAGGAGCCCTAAGATATACAGGCCTTTTTTGGCAAGCACATACTTTTCCGGAAGGAGCATGAACATGATGATGCCCGCTCCGATGCAGGGAAGCATGATCAGCATGTGGGAGCCGGTGTGCAGGTATGCGTCCACAATGGAAGCCAGCATTCCGCCTGCGGTGTAATCAGATGCTCCCTCGGTCATGCCAAAGAGACCGCCTATCATATTGAAATAAGCGCCGGGGCTGTAGACAAAGCTGATGGCTGCAAAGGGGATAAAAAGACCTATGAGGTACCCTCCCATGCAGATAAGTGTCTTCTTTACTGTTTCCGCAAATTTTCCGCGGGTTATCAACTGGAAGAACCACAGTATCAGTATAAGTGACGCCTCCGTAATATTGGGGAAACGCACCATTACGTTAAGTCCAAGGCACACTCCCGCAAGAACCAGGAAAAGAGTCTGCTTCTCCCACTCAAACATTCCAATGAGAAGAAACAACACTCCAAGTGTCATAAACAGATAGGTCAGGGTGTTATAGAGGATTACTCTCGGACACCAGAACAGGCTCTCAGCCATGAAAAGTCCGATAAAGTTCATCCATCCGGGCATCCACCTCTGAAGAAGGTAATAGGCAGCAAGGGCTGCAGCACATATAAACAGCGTACAGTAGATGCTTATCCCAAGCATACTGCCGCCAAAAGGCAGCTTCATAAGGAAACGTCCGGTAACATTTGCAAGGTAGGTGGACAGTGCCCACATGGGATCAAGGCCTTTCAAATACTGAAAATTGGAAAGGCTGTAGGTGGTATCCGCGATGTCCAGACCCTGATTCACCCCGATAAAAGGATACAGAAAAAGGATCACCGGAAAAACATATGTCTCAAGGGGCTTCTGATACCTCTTGAATCTGTAAAAATAGCTTCTAAGGCTTCTTAGCATAATTCCTCGTCCAGCTCTCTTATCTTCTTGAAAAGCCATGTGTCATGCATCACTCTTCCGATGAAATCGAAGATCATCTTTCTTATCCAGTCAACAAAAATTCCGGCCGCAAACACTATAAGGATCGACCTTATAGCGTGCCATGCAAACAGAGGAACGCTGTGGTAGGGAACAGAACCGATAAGATGTTCCATCCATGTAACCCATCTGTCTCTGATCTCAATGTGCATGTGAAGAAGATACACGCCGAAGGTAAGCGGTCCCACAAAGCGCACCACTTCTGCCGCCTTCCCCTCCCGCATCCTGTAGAATCTGAAGAAGGAGAAAAGCCCCAGTGATCCTGTCAGGGTAAAGAAGAAATTATGGTTAAAGGGCACTTCCGAGTAATGGGCGAAACCGCCGTGGTTAAAGTTGATGAAATAAAGAGATATGCTCATGGTAGCAACTATTGCACAGGAGATAAGGAACACCATGGCACTCTTTCTTGCGGAATAGAACAATACAACATTATATTTGCGGATATAAGCGGCAATAAGGTACAGACAGATAAACCAGCCGTAGTCATATCCAAAATGGTCCGTAGGGAAAAGAACCGGAACAACGCTCTTGATGAAGCAGAACCAGGTAAGAAGACCGATAATAACCGCCTTCATCTGCTTCCTGGAAAGCTTATCCACTGCGGCGTTCATAACAGGTGCCAGAACGTACATGATGACGTAAGCTGTCACAAACCAGTAATGCTCGGAAGAGATGGGGAAAAGATATTCCACCAGCTTGTAGGTGGTGTTCCCCGCCTTAAGACTGTAGGTTCCAACCAGCATCATTGCCAGTGAGATCACAAAAGTGTAGAAGTAAACCTGAGCTATCAGCTGCAGTATCCTGCTGAGCCTTACTTTGCCCTTTGAGAGGAAAAAACCCGAAAGAAGGACATAGACATTAAGCCCTGTTATGGCAAAGGATTCCATGACATTGGCAAATACAGCTGTCCCCGTGGCGGGAATTCCCAGCTGAAGCATTGCTCCCGTGTGGCTGTTGTAATGAAGGGTGATGATCATAAGCATCGCCACTATCCTTAAAAGCTCGAATCCGGGATCTCTTTTGCTTTTCTGAATTTCGTCAGCAGTTCCCATAACTATCGGTTCCCCCAAACCTGTTACTTCTCTTCTTTAAGTGTTGCCTTGCCCTCACCAATGCTGTAGATCATGTCGCATTTTTCAATGGTCTGAAGCCTGTGGGCAATAATAACAAGTGTTTTTCTACCATGGAGTCTGTTGATGGAATCCATGATGGCAGCCTCAGTGTCGTTATCAAGGGCCGAGGTAGCCTCATCCAGTACCAGAACCTCAGGATCTTCAAAAAGAGCTCTCGCTATTCCGATCCTCTGGCGCTGTCCGCCGGAGAGTCTGATTCCTCTCTCTCCTATCTGAGTGTCCAGTCCTTCAGGAAGTTCTTTTACAAACTCGTCAAGAGCTGCTTCTTTAAGAGCCTGCCAGACCTTGGCATCGTCTATCTCCTCCTCGGGAACACCGAAAGCCACGTTCTTCCTGATGGTTGAGTCTGTCATGAATATTGTCTGAGGGATGTAGCCGATGTTCTTAAGCCACCCCCTGTAGTTTGTGTTTACGTCAATTCCGTCAGCAAGGATTCTGCCGTTCTCAGGCTGCAAAAGCCCAAGGAGTACATCCACAATGGTGGTCTTGCCGGCGCCTGAGGTTCCAACAATTCCCACGGACTTTCCAACGGGAATATCCATGGTTGCCTTGTCCAGGATCAGCTTATCTGTATTGGGATACTTGTAGGTGATATCCTCAAGTCTTATGGTCTTCGTTACGGGAAGCTTCTCCACTGCCTCTTTTACCCTGTAATCATCACTGTTGTAGTTGATGGAGGTATCGTGGATCTCGTTCTGAAGATTGTCGCTTACATTATCGAGGAAAGGCTCAAAGTAGGCTATTGAGGTCAGGTAGTTATTGATCCTGTTGGCACTGGGAAGAAGTCTTGCCGCTGCTGCTGCCAGTACGGTGAGCTGAGGAAGCAGGGAAGCAATGCTGGTTCCTGTGGCCATTACCGCCAGCATATAGCCGATCATGCCTGCAATGGCGATGGTCTCGATAAGGAGCCTCGGCGTTGAGTTGTACAGGTTGTATTTCTGGACTGCGTTTACGTATCCGGCTCCGCAGTCAGCATACCCGTTGATGAAGTAATTCTCTTTATTGGCGACCTTGATCTCCTTGATGCCGGTAACGGACTCGTAGATCCACTTGTAGAGGCCGCTGTAATAGTCCTGATTGTCCTGTCCGGCCTTGACCATGACGGGCTTGATAAAGAACTTGATAACAAGAAGCACGATAACAAGAAGTGTTGCGATGGTCAGAGTCATCTTCGCATCCTGACTAAGGAGTATGATGACCAGGCACACGAACACGATGATCTCACTGATAAGCTGAAGACAGCTAAGGATCAGGGCGTAGAGGTTATTTACATCCGAAGTTATATTCCTCTGAATGACAGTAGTGTCAGCATTCAGGTAATACTCGTAGGGGCGCTGCATGAAGTTGATCATCATGCGGCGGGATGTGGCGAACTGGTTGGTGTAAACGAACCGGAGCTGTACCACGTTCATGAAGTACAGGAATACGTTCTTTATGACAAATACCAGGATCAGAGCCACCATGATAAGGGCCGCCAGCTGGGTGGTGCTTCCAAGGTGAAACAGGTTATAGATCCCTGAAAGTATCCTGCTCTCCTCCACCTGTTTAGGGTCAATAACAACCTGCATAACAGGGGCGATCATAGCGATACCGAAGGCTTCCAGCACGCCGCCTATGAGCATCAGGATAACTATGCCCACCATCTGTCTTTTTTGCCTATTATCAAGAAGCACCTTGAGTTTACTGTAAATCTTTCGCATCTGAATATATCCCTTTCGAAGCCGATTCGCGAAATGCCGGCCTCAGCTTTTTTTACCTGATCTAAGGTCCCTGTAGAACCAAAGAAGCCTGTAATAAATATAAAAGAAGAGATGTGACTTCATCTGGAAGCCGATTAGTTTCTTCTCTTCCGGATGTATCTTCTCTATGTAGTAGGGGTTTTTCTGAAAATCAGGAAAGGTCTCCTTCATCTCTCTGCCCAGGGCTTTGGTAAAGCTGTAGCAGCCGGGAACCTTGAATTTCCTGGGCATTGCGGAGAACAGGGTGTTTACGTAGAAAAGCACAGTATACTGAAACTCTATCTCCTGCCTGTAGTCCTCATAATAGCCGTTATCCCTGGCTTCCTTAACTATCATGCGGCCTGCGGCCATTCGATCCTCCAGGTTCTTTTTGGAAATGCTGTGGACCGTAGAACCATCATGCTGATAGTAGAAGTACATGGGCTCCTGAATGTATTCGAAATGCCTTGACCTTGTCATCCAGGTATTGCTTACAGCGTTGTCCTCGTAAAAGATGTTCTCCGGGAAAACACTCAGCTTGTCTTTGGTTCCGGGGACATAGTCTCCCAGGATCAGGTTTCGCCTGTAGATCTTAACCACCAGGCTTCCGGTTTCAATAAGGAGCTTCTTGTATTTCTCCCTGTCCATGACT
>JAILFT010000006.1 GCA_024697425.1 Butyrivibrio sp.
CTCACCATCATAAGTGCCTTTATCCTGGTACTGGTGATAGTGTACGCCACCAATGCAGACAAAATAAACAGTATATTCGGCTGGGGAAGTAAGAAGTCGACTCAGACTGAGGAAGCTGCTACCGAAGCCTCTACAGAGATAATCTACGGCGAGCAGATCGGTGATAATCTCGGAGCCTTCATGTATGACGAAGAGTTTTTTGATGAGACTGAGAAGATCCCTGCGGTTGTAGTTATCCAGAAGTCTTCCGGATCAGGAAGCGACAACGCCGATGAAAGCGGAATCGCTACTTCCACTGAGACTGAGGACAGGGCCGGCACCGGAATGGCCGTTGTGGGAGAACTTCAGAACCCCAATCCCGAGCCACCGGTTGATGCGGATGGATACCTTACAACTCCGCCGGCAACACCTCCGGGAGGATTTGGAGAGTTTATACCCGGCGGCAGCGTAGTTGGTTCGCCGTAAACTTTTTTCCTTAGCATATCTGCGGTGAAGGAGCGATGGCTCTTTTCCCGGGGGATAAATATATTACAGAATAAACAATATCGGAGATGAATTGAAATGGGACAGATTACAGTAGAAACATGTGAAATAGAAGGACTTAAGGTCATCACTCCCAAGGTGTTCGGTGATGCCAGAGGATACTTTATGGAGACCTACAACAAGAATGATTTTGTTGCAGCGGGCATAGACGTCGAGTTCGTTCAGGACAATCAGTCAGCCAGCAGCAGAGGTGTTTTAAGAGGCCTTCACTTCCAGAAACAGTTTCCTCAGGACAAGCTGGTTCGTTGTATAAACGGTGAGGTTTTTGATGTGGCTGTGGACCTTCGCAAGGACTCTAAGACCTTTGGAAAGTGGTTTGGAGTTGTGCTTTCAGCCGAGAACAAGAAGCAGTTCTTTATTCCTAAGGGCTTTGCCCATGGATTTTTGGTATTATCAGATTACGCCGAGTTTGCATACAAATGCTCGGATTTTTATCATCCCGATGATGAGGGCGGTCTTAAGTGGGACGATCCCGATATCGGAGTTGAGTGGCCTCTTCAGGAGGGTGTTGAGCTTAATCTTTCAGAGAAAGATACTAAGTGGGGAGGAATTAAGGAGTTTTGCTAACAGGATCAAAGAAATTCTCCAAGCAGCTGATTCTGGGGATTTTCTATGCACTGGCGCTGGCTTTGGCGCTGCTTGTCATTTTTCATAATAACCCATTGGCGGATCCGCACACCGAGATGCTCAAGAAGGTATGCGGATGCCTTCTTATAGGCATCAGCTGTATTCTGATCTACGCATGGTTCGACCGACTCATGGTGCTTCCTGTTGAGCTGTTTCATTCCCGAAAGCTCATAAAGCGCCTTGCCATCAATGATTTCAAGAAGCGCTACGCCGGTTCATATATGGGTATCGTGTGGGCACTGGCTCAGCCGGTGGTCACTGTTATTATGTATTACATTGTTTTCGATATAGTGTTCAAGTCAAGATCTCAGGCGGTTTCAGGAGGTGTGGAGGTTCCATACGTCCTGTTTCTTACGTCCGGACTTGTTCCCTGGTTCTTTTTTACTGAGGCGCTGACCAACGGAACCACTTCACTTCTTGAGTACAACTATCTGGTGAAGAAGGTTCTTTTCAAGATCAGTATTCTGCCTATTATCAAGATAATTGCGGCCATGTTCATTCACGTGTTCTTCATTGGCGTGCTTATGATCATTGCCTGTGTATATAGGTATTATCCCAACATTTACTGGCTTCAGATCATTTACTATATGGGCTGTGAGTTTATCCTGGTTCTGTCCCTGAGCTATGCCACCTGTGCAATCGTGGTGTTCTTCAGAGACCTTCTGCAGATCATCAGTATTGTTCTGCAGCTGTTCCAGTGGGCAACCCCTATTCTCTGGAATATTGACATTGTTCCCGACAAATATCAGTGGATCGTCAAGCTCAATCCCATGGTTTACATTGTGGAGGGCTTCAGAAATTCGATCTACGGAGACACCTGGTTCTTTGAGCACTTTTACTCATCTACATATTTCTGGATCTTCGTAGTGGCTGCTTTCTGCCTGGGCGCACTGATATTCAAACGCTCGAAGACGCATTTTGCAGACGTACTGTGATACAAGGAATTCAAATGGAAAAAGACATTGCGATTGAGGTAAAAAACCTCACAAAAGTATATAAGCTCTACGACAAGCCCATGGACAGGCTCAAGGACTCTCTGGGTCTTATGAGGAAAAAGAAGTATCGGGAGCACCTTGCTCTCAACAAGGTAAACCTCACTGTCCACAAGGGCGAGACTGTAGGAATCATCGGCACCAACGGCTCAGGCAAGTCCACAATCCTTAAGATCATCACAGGAGTTCTTTCCCCTACCGAGGGCGAAGTGAACGTGGACGGCCATATCTCGGCACTTCTTGAGCTTGGCGCCGGCTTTAACATGGAATACAACGGAATCGATAATATATATCTGAACGGCATGATGATCGGATTTTCCGAGGAAGAGATCACTAAGAGGCTTGATGCGATCCTGGAATTTGCCGACATCGGAGACTATGTTTATCAGCCGGTTAAGACCTACTCCAGCGGTATGTTTGTGCGACTTGCTTTTGCGGTGGCCATAAACATTGACCCGGAAATCCTTATTGTCGATGAAGCTTTGTCTGTGGGAGATGTGTTCTTCCAGGCCAAGTGTTATCACAAGTTTGAGGAATTCAAGGAACAGGGCAAGACCATTCTCTTTGTATCCCACGACCTTTCCAGTATCAGTAAGTACTGCGACAGAGCGGTACTCCTTAATCAGGGTGTAATGCTGGGAGAAGGCACCCCCAAGAAGATGATCGACATCTACAAGCAGGTGCTGGTGGGACAGTATCCGCTGCCAAAGGCAGATGGTGAGAACCTTCTGGACGACGAGGAAATCCGCGCAGCTGCAGCCAAGGCTGCTGACGGCAAATCTGACAAGGGCAGGGATAAAAAGGCAGATAATAAGTCCGAAGGCAGTGCTGAAAAATCTCAGGTCCGCAAGGATTCGGAAAACCCCGACACCCTTGAGTACGGCGACGGGGCTGCAGTTATTGAAGACTTTTTTGTTACTGATTCAAAAGGAACCGTCACCAATTCCATTATCAAGGGAACTGACTTTACGGTGCACATGAAGGTCCGATTTAACAGAGATGTTGCGGCACCTATTTTCGCTTTTACCTTCAAGAACATCATGGGCATCGAGATCACCGGAACCAACTCCATGGTGGAGAAGGCATTCCTGGAGCCGGTAACAGCAGGTGAGGTAAAAGATATCTCTTTTGCCCAGAAGATGAACCTCCAGGGCGGGGAGTATCTCTTAAGCTTTGGCGTTACGGGCTTTGAGCAGGACAACTTTACGGTTTACCACAGACTGTACGATGCTCTCAATGTGACAGTGGTGTCGGACAAGAATACGGTGGGTTACTATGATATGGAATCCAAGTGCGTGGTTACGGACGCCAAATAAGCAGACTGAAGCACGTGCTGATAAAGCCGTAAGAAAATGATTCAGGGTGAGCGCGTCCCTTGCCTAAGGCAATTCTAATGGACATGCGAATCATCTATGAGGTATGCGTAGATGCAGGAAACTATTAAGATAGGCGGAGTGAGCCTTAATTTCAAACATTACTCGGGGGTTGATCTCTACAGCGACGGAGCCATAGAGAACGACCTTCTTGAGATTGTAAAAAAATACAAGAAGGAAGACTATCAGAAGGTCATCGAAGAGCGCAACAGCTGGCCGATCCTGTATCATCTTTCCGACCAGAGGGCCAACATAGTTGAGTGGATCCCCATGGATAAGAATGCCAAGGTACTTGAAGTGGGTTCAGGCTGCGGCGCAATAACAGGTATGCTTTCAAGTAAGGCAAAAGAAGTAGTGGCCTGCGATCTGTCAAGACGCCGCTCCGAGATCAATGCCACCAGAAACAGTGATTGCAACAACGTCACAATTCATGTGGGAAATTTCAGGGATATTGAGCCTGATCTTCCCAAGGATTTTGATTATATCTTCCTCATCGGAGTATTTGAGTACGGTCAGGGTTACATTGGCACCGACAGCCCTTACGAGAAATTTCTTAAGATGCTTCAGAGGCATTTAAAAAGGGGCGGAAGGATTGTCATCGCCATTGAGAACAGGCTGGGACTTAAGTACTTTGCCGGCTGCGCCGAGGATCACCTTGGTACCTACTTTACCGGAATCGAGGGCTACTCCGCGGACAGCGTCGCCAAGACCTTCTCAAGGAACGGCCTGATCAATATATTCAAGAAGTGCGGTATAAACGAGTACCACTTCTATTACCCTTACCCTGATTACAAGCTCATGACCATGATTCATTCGGATTCATATCTGCCAAAGCATGGCGAGCTTCAGGACAATGTAAGAAACTTTGACAGGGATCGTATGGTGCTCTTTAACGAGAAACATGCCTACGAGGAACTGGTGCGGGACGGCATGTATGCTGATTTCGCAAATTCTTTTGAAGTAATATTGGGTCCGGGCTTTGATACCATCTACAGCAAATACAGCAACGACCGTGTTGATGAGTTCAAGATAAGGACAGACATTGCCATCGACCGCGCCGGCAGGAAGATCATCAAGAAGTTCCCGCTGACCGTGGCTGCCAGAGAGCATGTTTTTGGTATCAGAGACGCATACCTTAATCTTCTTGAGAAGTTCAGGGGCGGAGATCTTGAGATCAATGACTGCCAGCTTAGCGAGCAGGAAGGCTGTGCCATTTTCTCTTTTGTCAATGGAGTTCCGCTATCTTCGCTGCTTGATGAGTGCATTGACAGAGACGACATGGAGGGTTTCAATGCCCTTTTGAACGAGTACATCAAACGAATCGGCTACAAGGAGGACTATCCCGTCTCCGACTACGACCTGATATTCTCGAATATTATGGTCAATGGGCCTATTTGGACTATAATAGATTATGAATGGACCTACGGTAAGTGCATTCCGGTAAAAGAGCAGGTGTGGAGAGCGCTCTACTGCTACAGACTGGAAGACAGAAAGCGCGAACACTTCGATCCCAAGCCGGTTTACAAGAGGCTTGGCCTTACGGACAAGGAAATGGCTGAACTTCTGGAGGAGGAATATGCTTTCCAGAAGTATGTCACCGGTAACCGCAAGTCCATGGTTGAGATTTTCAAGGGAATCGGACGTAAAGTCTCCGTTCCGAGAGAACTTATGGGAAAAGGAGAAGCTGCAAGGCCCGATGACTGCGTTCAGATCTATCTGGACGAGGGAGAGGGGTATTCCGAGGAGGATTCCATCTTCCCTGAGGAGCAGTACGACGAGAACAATATCATCAATCTTGATATAAGGGTTTCTTCCGATTGCAGGAATGTGAGAGTCGATCCGGCGTTTGCACCCTGTATCGTGACAATCCTGGATGCCACCTGGAACGGCAAATCGCTTTCCGATGGCAGCATGAATATCAGCATCCATCCCGGCAACGGCCAGTGGATCTCAGATGACACAATGGTGTTTAATACCGACGATCCTAATATCGAGTTTGGGCTTGAGAGCAATACCCTGAGCGTACAGGAGCGCAATCATCTTAAGCTGACTCTTTTGATGGCTTTTTTGCCCAAAAAATCTGCAGATGCGGTGGTTGAATCCGTGGAAGCTCAGGAGGAGAAGGCTTCCGCTAAGGGAGAGAACATTTTCGGCAAGATCGGAAGAAAGATAAAACAAAAACGCGAAGAGAAGTTCTATAAAGACGAGGAGTGGGACTAAGGGGAATGCTTAAGGACCTGGCGAAGGAAGCGCTTGTAAAGCGCAGGATAAATAAATACAACAAGATGGTGGCTGCCAAGTCTTCGGCTTATGATAAGTGGCAGAAAGCCGCTGAAAAAGAGCCGGTTGCCAAGCGGGAGTCTCCAATCCAGTACGAAGAGAGCCCGGATGGGGAGATGATTCCCCACAAGAAGCCCGAGCCCACCGTCAAGGTTATTCCCTATGCCAAGGTCTGGGAAGTTTCAGATATCAAAAATGATGACAATGTGGTCTATATCTTTGTGAGTCCCAAGGGAAAGCTTGTGAAGAAGGCTCAGGAAGTCATCAGACAGTATTTCATTGCCCATCCCGAACACAATGTAGTTTACGGAGACGAGGACGAGGCTTCCTCAAACGGGAAGTATATCCATCCCTACTTTAAGCCGGACTGGTCTCCGGATTCATATCTTAATGCCTTCTATATAGGCAGTTACTTCGCATGCAGGGCAGAGACCATGCATGCCAGTGCAGTTGAATATGATAATGCAGTCAGGATGCTGGGCGGCACCGCCAATAAGCGGGGCTCAGTGGAGCAGACAGGGCTTGAGGCTTCTCTTTTGTCCGCAGACGTATTGTTCTGTATGCTTGCCATACATGAGCATGCTTTCGGAAAGCGCACGGGGCTTGAATTCCCCATCGGACACATCAGAGAGGTGCTGTTCCACAGAAGCCCGGAGCAGGATGTTTTTTACGGAAGGAACTTCCACAGCTCCAGGCATATGCTGCTTAAGCCCACAACAGTCAGCATTGTCATTCCTTCCATGGACCATCCGGAAATCCTTAATCAGTGTCTGAATTCAATCATTGAGACCAATAGCGATGAGAACATCACCTTCGATGTCATCATCGTGGACAACGGCAGCAGTGCCGCCAACAGGGTGAAGTACGGCGTTTACGCCAGCCGCGCCCCCAGGAAGAATGGTCTTACCAAGATCAACTATATCTACAAGCTTCAGGAGTTCAATTTCTCCGCCATGTGTAATCAGGGCGCAAGGAACTGCCAGGGAGAGTATCTTCTGTTTATGAACGATGATATAGAGTGCGTGAAAGAAGGTTGGCTTCGTGAGATGGTGTCCCAGGCTCAGCTTGGGCATGTGGGAGCTGTCGGAGCAAAGCTAATTTACCCCGATACCGATCTTATCCAGCATGCGGGAATTGCCAATGTCCGCAGAGGCCCGGTTCACAAGCTCCAGAAGATGCATGACAACAAGAATCATTACTTTGGATATAACAGGGGAATTCACAACATGATCGGCGTCACCGCCGCATGTCTTTTGATCAGCCGCAAGAAATTTGCTGCTGTTGACGGATTCCCTGAGGAATTAAAGGTTGCCTTCAACGACGTGGATTTCTGCTACAGCGTTCACGAGAAGGGTTACTACAACGTATGCTGCAATCACATTTATCTTTACCATCACGAGTCTCTGACAAGAGGCCTCGATAACCTGGATCCCAAGAAGATGGAGAGGCTGGCGGTTGAGGGAGATACCCTGATGACAAGGCATTCCCATCTCTACAACGTGGATCCTTTCTACAGCCCGCATCTTACTGAGGATGAGACCATCTCGGCCATTATTCCCAAGGAGGATTACACTCCTGTGGAGGATCTGCCTCTTGCTGAGGTTTCCATTCATGAGAAGGGAATCCACGGTGCCAGGGAAGATCAGTGCCTGCGGATTGGCTGTGAGTACAACGGGACCATGGATAACTGGCTCTACGGCGTAACTGCTGTTGGGCATGAGGAGGGGTACTTCCTCAAGGGTTACAGTTTTGTCATCGGCTCCGACAATGCAATTTATGACAAGAAGCTTCTGCTTAGGCAGGTGGAGCGCCGTCAGGACGGCGCCGGCCCGGTGAATTCCAAGGTCTATAGCATATCGCCCTACATCTGGTACCGCCCGGACATCCGCGTGCGGCTTCAGGACCAGGTCAACGTGGACCTCACCGGCTACAAAGTCCGCATAGACAAGAACACTCTTCCGGCAGGCTACTACCAGATCGGCATGCTGGCCATAGACCGCACCAGCCGCCTGAAGTTGATTAACTGGGTTCCAAACATATTGAGAATAAGGGATTCAAGGTCATAGCTTGCTGCTGCTTGCAGCAGGCAAGCTATGACTTTGAAGATTTATGAGGAAATTATGTCACAGGAAATGGATTACAAGGCCGCTTATGAGCGGGAGAAATTAAAGACTGCGGATCTGGCAGGCAGGATTGCCGAGCTGGAGGACAAGAACCAGGAGCTTGAATTCAAGCTCAACAGGATCAAGAACAATCCCATCTGGAAAGCCTCCACACCGGCGCGAAATGCCATGCACTGGGTGATCCGCCAGAGAGACAGGATCAGAAATCAGGGATCTCTTAAAGGCGTCATCGCCAAGATCAGGTACAAGCAGGTTGAGAAAAGAGCTATGACTCACTATGGTACCGAGAGCTTTCCCTCCGAGGAGACAAGGAAGGAGCAGGAGAGTGCGGTATTTGAGAAGATGCCTCTTATTTCTATCCTGGTTCCCCTGTACAACACACCTGAGAAGTTCTTAAGAGACATGATTGAGTCAGTTCTGAATCAGACCTACGGAAACTGGCAGCTGTGCCTTGCGGATGGTTCCGATGGTGAGCATGTTGGACTTGTTCAGACCATTGTAAAAGAGTATCAGGCTGATGCCAGAGCTAAAGGCGCTGATGGCTGCAGGATCAAGTATCAGAAACTTGCTAAGAATGAAGGCATTGCCGGCAATACCAATCACTGCCTTGAACTTGCAGATGGTGAGTATATCGGACTTTTTGACCATGATGACATTCTCCATCCCGAGGTGCTCTACTGGTATGTAAAGGCCATCAACGAGCAGAACGCTGATTACATCTACTGTGATGAGACAACCTTCAAGGGCGACGACATCAACAGGATGATAACCATGCACTTTAAGCCTGATTACGCCATCGATAACCTGAGGGCCAACAACTACATCTGTCACTTCAGCGTGTTCAAAAGAACTCTTCTGGATGGCACAGAACTCTTCAGACCCAAGTTCGACGGAAGCCAGGACCACGACATGATCCTGCGTCTTACCGACAGAGCAGAGCACATCGTACATGTACCCAAGCTCCTCTACTACTGGAGAAGCCATGCGGGAAGTGTTGCATCGGATATCAGTGCGAAGCCTTATGCCATCGATGCTGCCAAGGGTGCTGTAGCGGACCACCTTCGCCGCCACGGCTACGATCACTTCAAGATCACCAGCACCAGAGCGTTTGAGACTATTTTCAAGATTACTTATGAGGTTCAGGGAACTCCCAAGATCTCAATTGTCATACCTAACTGTGAGCACAAAGATGACCTCAAGAGATGCATAGATTCCATCTATGAGAAGTCAGTATATGATAACTACGAGATCGTCGTTGTGGAGAACAACTCCAAGGGCAGCGAGATTCGTGGTTACTACGAGGAACTTAGAACCGGTGCCCTCAAGGACATCGTAAAGGTTGTTGATTTTACTGCCGCTAAAAAAGCCGGAGAGATTCCCGCGCAGAAGACAGCGACTGTAACAGGCGCAGAACAGGCCGCATCAGCAACGCCAGCCAAGTCCGATGCTGCCTACGACGCACCCTTTAACTTCTCGGCTGTTGTAAACTACGGCGTATCACAGTCCACAGGAGAGTATATCATTCTTCTCAACAACGACACTCAGGTCATTACCGTGAACTGGATGGAAGAGCTGCTTATGTACGCCCAGAGAGAGGACGTTGGAGCAGTTGGTGGAAAGCTCTATTTCCCGGACCGCAAGATACAGCATGCAGGTGTTGTGCTTAAGCTTGGTGCCCACAGAACCGCAGGACATTCCCATTACGGACAGGCCGGCATGAACCTGGGTTACATGGGGCGTCTTTGCTACGCTCAGGATGTGAGCGCAGTAACCGGAGCATGCCTCATGGTATCAAGAGCAAAATGGGATGAGGTTGGCGGCTTCGACGAGAGCTTCCAGGTAAGTCTCAACGACGTGGACTTCTGTCTGAAACTCCGCGACAAGGGATACCTAAACGTATTCACTCCATTTGCTGAGCTGTTCCACTATGAGTCATTGTCCAGAGGCCTTGACCTGGAGGGCAAGAACGCTAAACGTTACGAGATAGAATCTGAGCACTTCCGCACTAAGTGGAAAGAAGTGCTTGATAAGGGAGATCCTTATTACAATCCCAACTTCTCCCTTGACCGCAGCGATTTCAGCCTTAACGTTGAAGGCTATTCAAGCCTGAGAACACAGTAAATTGAACTTAGGACACAGTAAATACAACTTGCTTAGCACATAGTAGAATAATAAATAACTGCAAGCCAGCCGCTCCGGTTAATTTCTGGAGCGGCTGTTTCTGTCATTTGGCAATGGCAATAGTACACTATTGTAAAAAGTGTACTATTGTGATATCCTATTAAAAAGAAAGGAGGATTGGGAGGTGATTATATATGGAGCATCTGACTCCAGGTCAGGCGTTGACACGAATGAAGGACTGTTATGCTGGAACTGCAGACATATAGTTCCTTTTTCTATCGAAAAAAGAATAAGGAAACGGAATGTTGGAAATACAGAATATGAGTATACTGAGCTAGTGGGGGTATGCAAGGAATGTCATAGTGAAATCTATATTCCGGGGCTGGATGATGAAAATGAGAAGAGATTTGAGGCCTATTACCGGCGTTTAAATGGAATTGTATCTGGGGATGATATATATGCTCTGATGGATAAATACGCTATTGAGAAGCGGCCTTTATCGCACCTTCTTGGTTTTGGAGAGCACACCATTTCCAGGTACATTGAAGGTCAGATACCACAGAAGAAGTATTCCGATATATTGAAGACTCTTTTGTATGACCATCATGAGATGAGAAAAGTGCTTGAAGAAGGCAAGGATAGAATAACGTCGGTGGCATACAAGAAGGTTTTGAACAGGCTAGAGCTGATGGATGGCCTGACGAATTGTGATAACAAAGTTGATCTGGTGGCGCTTTATATTGTTAATTCTGATTATGATATTACGGATTTATCGCTTCAGAAGCTGCTTTACTTTGTGAAGGGCTTTTCACTGGCTGTCTTTGGTAAAAAACCTATCTTTGAGGAGCAATGTGAAGCTTGGGCCTATGGCCCTGTGTTTCCGACTGTATACGAGAAATACAAAGTGTTCAAGAAAGAAGTCATCTCTGATATATATGTGAGTGATCAATTCTTTTCCGGCCTTTCCGCTAAGGAGAAGTCTATAATAGACTTTGTATTAGCCAATTATGGCAAATATAACGGTAAGGTTCTCATGGATATAACACATAGTGAAGAACCATGGAATATTGCGCGGTATGGTCTGGAGACATTTGAATCATCCCATAATGTAATTACAGATGAAAGCATACGAGAATATTATACTGGTATAAATTCACGATTTGACTTGAAGACCAAAGATGGCATTGTTAGATATATAGACTTTTTGCTCGAAGAGAATTAGATAATACCCATATATTAAGATAAGCGAGGATTACCATGGCAGACACTGTGCGAATAATACCACTGGGTGGTTTTGACAAAATAGGCATGAATATGACTCTCATAGAGTCAAAAGACAGCATAATAGCCATTGACTGCGGTATGTCTTTTCCTCCGGACAATATGCCCGGAGTGACGGCTATGATCCCGGATGTGTCCTATCTTGAGGAGAACGTAGATAAGTTTAAGGGCATTGTGCTGACCCACGGCCACGAGGACCACATCGGAGCTCTTCCGTATATTCTGGGCCAGCTGAAAGCCCCGGTTTACGGAACGCCGCTTACCATCGCTCTGGTGGAGAAAAGACTCTCTGACTTCGGCGTAAAGGGAATTAAGACGAAAGTCATAAAACAAGGCGCTACCATAGTTGTAGGAGATTTTAAGGTTGAGTTCATAAAGGCCAGCCACAGCATCCCTGATTCAGCTATGCTGGCCATCTACACATCACTTGGAATAATACTGAGTACCGGTGACTTCAAACTGGATATGACTCCGGTAACCGGCAAAATGGGTGACATCTCAAGGATCACTGCCCTTGGAAGCAAGGGAGTTCTGGCAGTTCTTTCAGACAGCACAAATGCAATGACGGAAGGTTTTTCCAGATCGGAACTCTATGTCTATGAACAGCTGGATGTCATGTTCAGCAGATACCGTGGAAGCAGGCTCATCATCGTTACCTTTGCCACCAATATGGACAGGATACAACAGATCATCAATCTGGCGGCCAGGTACGGAAGAAAGCTCGTTATGGAAGGCGAGCTGATGCTTGAGGTATTTGACTGTGCAAGAAAGCTTGGATATATGGATGTCCCCGAAGGGATGATCGTGGCTGCAGATAAACTCGGTGATTACGATGACGGTGAGATCATCTTCCTGACCACAGGAAGTCACGGAAAGTCTGTGCAGTGTATTTCAGAGATTGCGCAGGGGAGCCATCCGGGGGTCAGGATAAAAGAAAATGATGTTGTCCTTTTCAGCTCCATCGCAATTCACGGTAATGAAGTGGAATTCAACCGAACTCTGAACAGTCTTGAGGAGCAGGGAGCAATCGTGGTTTTCCAGGATCTTCATGCCACCGGACATGCCTGCGCGGAAGAGTTGAAGCTTCTCTTTGCCATGCTGCATCCAAAGTTTGTTATCCCTGCCCACGGTGAGTACAGGTACAGACGTGAGACCAAGAGAATAGCGTCGGAAGTTGGAATCCCAACAAAGAATATATTCCTGTTGGATAACGGAGATATCCTGGAGCTTGGACATATTTCCGGTACAATAAGCGGCGACGTTACATCAGACCAGCAAACAGATATCGCAGCTGCAAAACCTGAATTGGATTGCGGAGCTGCTGTTATGGGCCATCTTACTCTCCACGATATTCTTGTGGATGGCTATGAGCGTACCAGGATCGACAGAGCACTTATCAGGGACAGGGAGCAGCTTTCCGAATCCGGGGGTGTTGTTATTGAAGTCTGCATCGACAAGAAGACCGGGCGCCTTGCGTCGGGGGTAAATATCACCAGCCGCGGCTTTGTTGATGAGAAAAAATCTCAGGGACTTATGGACGAGCTGAAAACCGCAGTATCCAAAGAAATTTCAAGATTTATCGGCCAGGGAGTTCACGATGAGCGCATAGCAAAAGGTGTTGAAAGCGTGGCACGAGGCCTGATCATGGAAAAAACCGGAAAGAATCCTGTTGTTATTGCTCTTGTCACCAATGTTATGCTATAATCGTGATTGCTTAATTGATTTAATAGATTTGCTTAGTTATACGGCCGCAAGGTCAAGGCTTTTATGATACCGTTTACGTCGCTTCATATCTGCGAAAGCGAGTATCCGGATTGTGAAAAGAAACGTGTATACATGGCAGAATATGAAAAACAGGCATTTTATCGTGCCTTCTTTTTCATGTTCTGCCTTTTTTATTGGGGAAAGATAATGACACTGCAGTTTACAACCATAACATTTGTGATAGTCATGCTGGTGCTGTTCCAGCTGGCACCGGGGAATCTTCGCAAGTATGTGCTCCTTACAGGCAGCCTTGGCTACATACTTGTGGAGGGCGGCATTACAGGCCTTGCGATGATCCTGCTTGTGACCGTCATAGCCTGGGCTACCGGAAGGTTGTTTTTTGCGGGAAAAGAGCCCTCAAGTGAGGACAGTTCCCGTAAGATAGTCGCATTTGCAGTGATCATCCTTTTTGCGACAGTTCTTTTTACCTGGAAATATCTGCCTCTGCTGGCAAGGGCCCTTGGCAGGGACATAAGCGATAAAGCCTGGGCAGCGGTGCCTATCGGTCTTTCTTTCTATACATTTCAGGCAATAAGCTATGTTGCGGATCTCTATACCGGGAAGATGAAGCCCCTGAAAAGCCCTGTGAAATTCGCCATTTACATGACATGGTTTCCCAAGTGGATGAGCGGCCCCATTGAGAGAGCAGGCACGTTCATAGACCAGCTGAAATATTCAGGAAATATCAGATCTTATTCCTTCAGGCGTATCACTGTGGCGGCGCCTTACTTTGTCTGGGGGCTGGTGATGAAGCTTCTTATTGCGGATAAGATTGCCGGGCCCGTGGACGCAGCCTTTGCGGATATTGGCTCCATGGGACCTCTTGCTCTGATGCTGGCATCACTTCTTTACACTCTGCAGATTTACTGCGATTTTGCAGGGTACACCAATATCGCTATAGGAATTTCAAAGGTATTTGGAATTGACCTTACCCAGAACTTCATGACGCCTTATTTTGCGGAGAACATCACGGATTTCTGGAGAAGATGGCACATATCCTTAAGCAATTTCCTCAGGGATTACGTATATATCCCCCTTGGGGGCAACAGAAAGGGCGCATTCAGAAAGCACCTTAACACTGTCATTGTTTTCTTTATCTGCGGAATGTGGCACGGCGCGGGTCTTAGCTTCATAGTGTGGGGCCTTCTCCACGGAGTTTTCAGCATCATTGCGGCGCTTCTTAAAAAGTCCAGGCTGGATTTCCTTGTTAAGGGCGGTCTTGGCAGAGTGATTACTTTTATAGCTGTTTCTTTTGCCTGGATATTCTTCAGAGCGGACTCCATGTCACAGGCGATGCAGTTTATCAGAGGAATGGTGCCTGCCATAAATGCCAACGCGCTTATGACGGGATTTGCAATGAATGAAGGAAAGCTCCTTGGCCTTGGCACCATGGACTGGTGGATTGCAGGTATTGCTCTGGCAGTGCTGGTCATTCTGGATGTTCTGGCCTACAGGAAAGACACTGTTCCTCCTGCCATGATGATAGATAAGCTAAGTGATAACAGGAGAATCGTTATTCTTGCGGCGGTTCTTTCTCTGGTGCTGATATTTGGCGAATACGGCGCCGGTGAAGATATAAGGAAGTTTGTTTACATGAATTTTTAACGGGGAAAAGAGATGGATATAAAAACCAAAAAGAAGCTCTGGGCCTGCGTTCTGAGCATTGTAATTCTGGCGGGCACGCTTCTTGTTGCTGATACAATTATAAAACAGCATACAACTGACGGTGTAAGGCAGTCCATGGCAATTTACGACCAGCCAAGGAATTCAATAGATGTGCTGGTCCTTGGCTCAAGCCATGCTTACTATGGGATAAACACCGCGAAACTATGGGAGGACTATGGGATTTCAGCTTTTGACTTTGGCTCTGCGGAGCAGTCTTTGTGGGTGTCTTATCACTATCTGATCGAGGCATGTAAGAGACAAAAGCCCGGGGTTGTGGTTCTGGATTTTTATTCCCCTGCTGCTTATCAGGAGGACCACAAGTTCAAGTACACTTTTTTGGCGGATGCTCTTTATGGCATGAAGTTTTCCTTCAACAAATTGGCTATGATGAATGCCTGTTTTGACGGGGACAGAGACCTTTGGAACAAATATTTTCCGTCCTTTTTTGGCTATCACGATCAGTATGAGGAGGTGACAGCCGAGGACTTTGAGAAGCTTTTTACGGATCACGCTGATTTTAAGGGCTATGTACCGCACTTTTCAAAGGCTTCAGTACCCGGTTTTGAGGTTAGCAGTGATGAGGCTCTTCCTCCTTCCGATAAGTCTGTTAAATACCTTAAGAAAATCGTGGATTACACCAGGAAGCACAACATGGAACTTTACATAACCATCGCGCCCTACAGGCTCAACGATGAGCAGACCGTGGGAACGGTCCAGGAGGAGGATAAAAGATATAACTGGCTTGAGCAGTACGTTGCGGATCTTCGAACAGGTGGAGATGAGCATGTTTACTTTGACTATACTTTAAAGCATATGGATTCCTTCGGGATCCTGATGGCTATCGGTGAGGATATGAATGACGCAACGCACCTTAACTACTACGGCAGCTGCAAGTTCACGGATTATCTGGGAAAAGACCTGAAGGAAAGGTATGGGGACGAGCTTATACCGGATCACAGAGGGGATGAGAAATACTCTTCCTGGGACGACAATGTGGAAATCGTAAAAAAGGATGTGGCAGATAATGGGTTTGAGTGGAGATGATTCCCTCAAACCCATATTTTATGAGATAACAGATGAAAAGAATCTGCTGTCATCGGCGGGCATCGAATGTGCATAATTGTTCACTCGGCCCGCCGCTTTGTGGTATAATAACTTGATATGTAATTTGCGCTATTTAAGGAGGAAAGATCATGAGCGAAGCAACGAAGCAGTTGGAATACTGGCTTAACGACGAGTATTTTGATCAGGAGACCAAGAATGAGCTCCTCTCCATCAGGAATGATGAGGCTGAGGTAGAGGATCGTTTCTACAGAGAGCTTGAGTTTGGTACCGGCGGACTTAGGGGAGTTATCGGAGCCGGAACCAACAGAATGAACAAGTACACTGTACGCAAGGCTACACAGGGTCTTGCAAACTATATCAAAAAACACGGTGGCGAAGGCGCAGCACAGAAGGGCGTAGCTATTTCTTTTGACTGCAGACGTTTCTCACCTGAATTTGCCGATGAGACAGCGCTTTGTCTTGCTGCAAACGGAATCAAAGCTTATGTCAGTGATATTCTTCGTCCCACACCGGAGCTGTCCTTTGCTCTGAGGGAATTTGGATGTATCGCAGGCGTTATGGTCACTGCTTCACACAATCCCCCCGAGTATAACGGATACAAGGTATACTGGGAGGACGGCGCGCAGGTTACTCCTCCTCACGATACAGGAATCATCGGCGAGGTAGTTGCCATCACCGATTATCACGATGTTAAGACCATGTCCAAGGAAGACGCCATTGCACAGGGACTTTATGTTACCTTTGGCGAGGAGATCGACGACAAGTACATGGTTGAACTCAAGAAGCAGATTATCCACCAGGATGTAATTGACGAGATGGCTGACAAGTTCACCATCGTTTACACACCCTTCCACGGCACAGGTAATCTGCCTGTAAGGCGTGTCCTCAAGGAGCTTGGCTTCAAGAATGTATTCGTTGTTCCTGAGCAGGAAGAGCCCGATCCCGATTTCACAACTCTGGATTATCCTAACCCCGAGGATCCCAAGGCCTTCGAGCTTGCTCTTAAGCTTGCCAAGGAGAAGGATGCAGACATCGTTCTTGCCACAGACCCCGATGCCGACAGACTTGGCATTTATGCAAAAGATACTAAGACAGGAGAGTACATCGGCTTTACCGGAAACATGTCCGGAATGCTGATCGGAGATTATATCTTAAGAGAGCGTAAGGCTACAGGCACAATGCCCGCTAACCCTGCTTTCGTTACAACCATTGTTACTACAAACATGGCCAAGGCTGTTGCCGAGAGCTATGGACTTAAATATATTGAAGTTCTCACAGGATTTAAGTACATCGGTGAGCAGATCAAGCTCTTCGAGGAGAACGGACAGTGCAACAACTATGTATTCGGTCTTGAGGAGTCCTACGGATGCCTTGCAGGAACCCACGCAAGAGATAAGGATGCCGTTGTGGCTGTTATGATGCTCTGCGAGCTTGCTGCTTTCTACAAGAAGCAGGGCAAGAGCGTATGGGATGCAATGATCGACACCTATGAGAAGTACGGCTACTACAAGGAAGGTCAGTACTCCATCACCATGAAGGGCAAGGAGGGTGCTGAGCAGATAGCAGCTCTTATGGACAGACTCCGCAGCAATCCTCCCAAGGAGTTCGGTCAGTGGAAGGTTGAACAGTTCAGAGATTATAAGACCGGCAAGACTCTTGATATGGCTACAGGAAAAGAGGGTGAGACCGGACTTCCCACATCCAACGTTCTGTACTTTGCTCTTGATAACGACGCATGGTGCTGTGCAAGACCTTCAGGAACAGAGCCCAAGATCAAGTTCTACATGGGGGTTAAGGGACAGAACCTTGATGATGCAGCAAAGCTTCAGGATGAGCTGACAGAAGCTGTAAAGAAGGTTATTGGCTGATAGGATTTAAAAGTAGGAATATTTATATGGGAATAACAAATGCGGTCCGAAAGACAATTGCATACGCTAAGCGCAATGGTGTCAGGGCCGCATTTTTTGCTGCCCTGGAAAGAGTACATGACAACGCAGCTTCCGGGTATGAGTACAGGCCTTTATCAGGTGAAGTACTGGAGGAGCAGAAAAGAGAGTACAAGGTCCTTGCGGAAAAGGACAACCTTGTGCGTTTTTCCGTTGTGGTTCCTCTGTACAACACTCCGGAGCAGTACCTTCGGGAGATGATAGAGTCTGTTATAGCCCAGACCTATGGCAACTGGGAGCTGATCCTTGCGGATGCTTCAGAGAAACCTCTGGAAGTAGCAAAAGGTTATGCCAAGGATGATCCCAGGGTCAGGTATTTTCACCTTGAGAGCAATGACGGTATCGCTGCCAACACCAACTTTGGCATAAAAGAGGCCGGCGGCGATTATATAGGTCTTCTGGATCATGACGATCTTCTGACCTCTGACGCCCTGTATGAGGTTGACCGCGTCATCAGGAAGAGCATGAAGACCAACAAACTGGTGAAGTACGCAGGATGCCCGGTGCGCCTCATTTACTCCGACGAGGACAAGTTCGATGACGCTCAGGGACGCTACTATGAGCATCACCAGAAACCAAACTTTAACATGGACTATCTTTTGTCCAACAATTACATATGCCATTTTACCGTGATAAGGGCAGATATCATAAAAAGATTAAAGCTTCGGGCGGAGTTTGACGGAGCCCAGGATTTTGATCTTGTGCTTCGTGCCTGCGCCGAGACTGCGCTTTCCATGCCCCTTGCATCGGATCAGATCGTGCACATCGGGAAGGTGCTCTATCATTGGCGCTGCCACAGCAATTCAACAGCTGCCAACCCTGCCAGCAAGTCCTACGCCTACGAGGCCGGAGGACGGGCAATCCAGAGCCTTCTGGATAGCAGCGGTGTTGCCGGCAAAGTATCGGCTCTTAAGCACCTTGGCTTTTACCGGGTAGACTATGAGCCTGATGTATTCTCTTCAAGGAGCGATGTGGGCTGCGTAGGCGGCAGGATCCTTGATAAAAAGAGCCGTATCTGCGGAGGAATGTATCGAAAAGACAACACTCTTGTGTTTGCGGGACTTCCTTCTGACTACAGCGGAGGTTTCCAGCACCGGGCAGCTGTTCAGCAGGATGCCTATGGGGTGGACATAAGATGTATAAGCGTAAGGCCTGAACTTATTCCTCTCTTTGAGGAGACGACAGGGCTTAAATACGTGGATTCTTTTTCAGAGGCAAAACGGCTTTTGGGTGATCCGGACAGCAAGGCTAAGGGACGCAAAGGGCTGGCCTGCGCGGCATATGCTCAGATGCCCGCAGAAGATATTGCCAGTCTATCAGTTAAATTCGGCGCTGAGCTTAAAAAGCGGGGCTACAGATCCCTTTGGGACCCGGGAGTTACGGCGAAAATGGTCCCTTGACTCCGTCCCCAGGGACCACCCGAAGAGCATGCGAGGGTAACACCATGAACAGACTTACTGTTATAATTCCAAACTTCAACGGCAAAAAATATCTGGAGGACTGTCTTAAGAGCCTTCGAAAGCAGAGTATCCTGAACTTTGACGTTCTTGTGGTGGACGACGGCTCAAGCGACGGAAGCCCGGATTACATAAGGACCCATTTCCCCGAAGTCAGGGTGATCGAGCTAGGGAAGAATACCGGCTTTGCCAACGCGGTAAATGTTGGGATAAAGGCCAGTGACAGCGAGTATGTGTACCTTTTAAACAATGACACAATCTGTGACGAGAAGGCTGTTGAGAGCCTTTTGAAGGTCATGGATAATAAGAGAAAGCTTTTTTCCGCCCAGGCAAAGATGCTCAAGATTCAGGAGCCTCACGATATCGACGATGCGGGAGATCTGTACTGCGCTCTTGGATGGGCTTTTTCTCCCGGTAAAGACAAGAGCAACGAGCATTTTTCAAGGCGCGAGTCCGTGACCAGCGCCTGCGCCGGCGCGGCCATTTACAGAAAAGAGTATTTCGAGACTGTGGGATACTTTGACGAGGCTCATTTCTGCTATCTTGAGGATGTGGACATAGGCTACAGGGCAAGGCTCAAGGGCTATGCCAACGTGATGGAGCCAAAGGCCATAGTTTACCATGCCGGCAGTGCCTCCAGCGGATCCCGATATAACGAATTCAAGGTGGAGCTTACGGCGGGCAACAATCTGTACTTTATCTATAAAAATATGCCCGGCTTTCAGATTTTTATAAACCTTCCCTTTATACTTGCGGGAATCGGGATCAAGCATATCTTTTACGCAAGGAAAGGCCTGGGGGCGGCCCATGTAAGAGGTCTTGCGGCAGGATTTGGGAAGATTAGACAGAACCTTGGCAAAAAAGTTCTGTTCGGGAGGACCGAACTTGTGAATGCCCTTAGACTACAGATCGAACTGTGGGTGAATCTGGCAAGAAGGGCCCTTTCGGTTTAAAAGATATCTCTTTTCCCGGGGAGGAACCCCGAAATATGCTGATTGCCCCAAAGGGGAAAGTAGTATAGAATATTTAATAACTATGGGGAAAGATGGAAAAGTATTGTGATCAAGGACAATCAGGTACATCTGAATAGGGCACACGTGATCGTGGATGGGCTTCTTGTGGCCGGTTCCTACGCGCTGTCCTACTATCTTAAATTTGAATCTGTATTTGCGAACAGGACACCCGGCGGACGACTTTCAATGCCGGTCTATTTTTCTGCGCTTTATTATCTCATCCCTTCGTATCTTCTGCTGTACTATATGGTTCAGCTCTACACCTCCAGGAGGGCGCTGCGGCTCTGGGACGAGTTTGTGGACATCGTTCAGGCCAATGTTATGGGCGTTATAGGCTTCCTGGTTGTTTTGTATATCATCAATCAGCCGGATTTCTCGAGATCCATGATAGCCATATTCTTCGTGATGAACACGGCGCTGACTACCATAGCCCATTGGCTTCTCAGGAAGTTCCTGAGGTTTATCAGGAAAAAAGGCTACAACATCAAGCACATTTTGCTGGTGGGATATTCAAGGGCTGCAGAAGGGTACATCAGCAGGATCCTGGAGAACCCCCAGTGGGGATATGAGATAGCGGGAGTTCTTGACGACTTCGTCCCGCTGAACACCAGTTATCACGGCATCAAGGTCATCGGCAAGATTGAGCAGCTCAACGAATACCTTGAGAAGAACAACTACGACGAGATCACCATTACCCTGCCGCTGGATGATTATGACAGACTTGAGGAACTGGTGGCGGAGTGCGAGAAGTCCGGGGTTCATACCAAATTCATACCGGATTATCAGTCTCTTTTCCCAAGTAATCCATACACTGAGGATGTTCAGGGCATTCCCGTTGTCAACATCAGATATGTGCCTCTTACAAATCCGTTGAACAGGATAATGAAGAGGCTGGTGGATATTGTCGGTTCTCTCATTGCCATCATTATTTTCTCGCCGGTTATGCTGGCTGCGGCTATCGCCGTTAAGGCAACCAGCGAGGGACCTGTGATCTACAAGCAGGAACGTGTAGGACTCAATGGACAGCATTTCATGATGTACAAGTTCAGGACCATGAAGGTTCAGACTGAGGCCGAGGAGAAGAAGGGCTGGACCACCAAGGG
>JAILFT010000027.1 GCA_024697425.1 Butyrivibrio sp.
GATATGTCTTTTGATCCAGATTGTATGGCCTAAGGTAAGCAAGAAGATCCCCGGATCTCTTATCGCGGTACTTGCTGGCATCCTTATGGTTAAGGGCCTTGGCCTTCATGTAAACACCATCGGAGATCTCTATGAGATAAGGGCAGGACTTCCTTCACTGAAGATCCCTTCCTTTGATTTCAGCATGCTCCGCTCCGTGGCAGGAGATGGCTTTACCATCGCAATACTGGCTGCTATCGAATCTCTTTTGTCCTGCGTAGTTGCCGACAGTATGATCAACAGCCACCACAGATCAAATATGGAACTTATTGCACAGGGTGCAGGCAATATCGGTTCAGCGCTGTTTGGAGGTATCCCCGCAACCGGCGCCATAGCCCGTACGGCAGCAAATATCAAGAACGGCGGAAGAACCCCTATTGCAGGTATGGTTCATGCTCTTTGCCTTGTTCTGGTTCTTGTGGTCCTTATGCCTTATGCAGCACTTATTCCCATGCCTACCATTGCAGCAATCCTGTTTATGGTAGCTTACAATATGTGTCAGTGGAGAACTTTCGTACATCTTTGCAAGACAGCTCCCAAGAGCGATGTATTTGTACTTGTTATAACCTTTGTGCTTACAGTAGTATTTGACCTTGTTGTAGCCATCGAGATCGGCATGGTCCTTGCGTGCCTCCTGTTCATGAAGAGGATGAGCGACGAATCCGGAATCCGCGGATGGAAATACTACGATCCCGATGATGACCCCGACGGCCCCGAGCTCAAGGACATCCCTAAGCATGTTCGTGTGTACGAGATCAGTGGTCCTATGTTCTTCGGAGATGCAGACCTCATCGCACAGATCGGTTTCAAGGATTTCACAAGAGCTCTGGTTATCCGTATGCGTGGAGTTCCCGCTATTGATGCCACAGCCATGCACTCCTTTGAACAGCTTTATGAGAGATGTAAGGCCAACGGCGTGCAGCTTGTATTCTCACACGTCAACGAACAGCCCATGAGCACCATGGAAAAAGATGGTTTCGTAGAACTTGTAGGTCGTGAGAACTTCCAGCCACACATTGATGAAGCCCTGAAAAGAGCTGCAGAAATCTGATACAAATTTTTTAAATACTGATAAATACTGGTCGCCTTCCTTCGGGGAGGCGATTTTTCTTTTGTCTGTGCATCTTTTGGGAATTGAATAAAAAAATACACAATACCACAATATATGGTATAATAATCTTACAAGTCATACAAATAGAGGGGGACCTACGCATGAAGAAGATCTACGTACTGGACACCAACGTTTTGATTCAGGCACCTCATGCTCTTAAGTGCTTTGATGATAACGAGGTCGTTCTTCCGCTGGTAGTCTTAGAGGAGCTTGACACTCACAAGAGGGATGAAGGTGAGCGTGGAGCCAATGTGAGAGAAGCGATCAGGATTCTCGAACAGCTAAGAGGAGCAGGAGATCTGGTTGCGGGTGTGGAGCTGGATAAGGGAGGACTTCTCAGGATTGAGAAGAACTTTAAAGATGTTGAGCTTCCCAGGGATATGTCTGAGTACAAATCCGACAACCGTATTCTCAAGGTATGCAAGGGGCTTAAGGAGAGCAGGAAGGAGCAGGTGATCCTTGTTACCAAGGATATCCTGATGAGGATCAAGGCACAGCTTCTTAACATCAAGGCCGAGGACTTCACAACTGAGCAGGTTGTGGGAGACGGAGAGCAGTACAGCGGCAGAATTGATGTGTATGCTCCGGAGGAAATCTTTAAGGATTTCAAGAAGAAAGGAATCCCTGTTGATCAGGTGTACTGTTGTGACGAGGAGGGTAACCGCTGCGAACCTGAACTGTATGAAAATGAGTTTGTTGTTGTAAGAGCTGATCAGTCCACCAACAAGACCCAGATGGGCCGTGTCTGCAAGGGCATGATCAGGAAACTGGAATTTGAGAAGAGCCAGCCCTATGGTGTTAAGCCAAGGAATGCCGGCCAGTACTTCTTGCAGGAAGCGCTTATGCAGCCCGCAGAAGTTGCTCCGCTGGTAATTGTAAAGGGTATGGCGGGAACTGCTAAGACCTTCTATTCACTGGCTGTAGGACTTGAGAAGATGATCAACCGTCCAACAGGTGAATACAGAAGAATCCTGGTGTGCAGACCTAATTCTCAGTTTGACGATGACATCGGATTTCTTCCCGGCGATGAGCAGGAGAAGATTTCACCTTTGATGAGACCCATTATAGATAACCTGGAGCAGCTCATTGATTCCAATGAAGAAGAGCGCTACAAGGATGAGAAAGAGCTGCAGGGAAAGACCGATGAAGTATTTGAGCGGGGAATTGTTCAGTGTGAAGCCCTGAACTTCATAAGAGGAAGATCCATCCTCAAGACTTACCTGATCATTGATGAAGCTCAGAATATGACTCCCACACAGGCGAAGGGTATCATCACCAGAGCCGGTAAGGACACCAAGATCATTCTCCTTGGTGACCCCAACCAGATAGACAGGCCTTTCCTTGATGAGAGAACCAACGGTTTGTCCTATGCTTCAGAGCATATGAAGGGCAGTCCTCTTGCATGGCAGATTTCCCTGTCTGCCTCGGAATGCGAGCGAAGCCGCCTGGCTATGGATGCCGTCGAGAGGATGAGAGACAAAAAGGGATGATGTGTATGAAAAAGCTAGTTCATAGATATGTGAGCAGATTCTGCTCGTGAACACGATTAAGTTGTATCAACATAGTTAGTTGCACCTAACAAAACTAAATTGCGCAAAATGAGTGCTATTGCATATTACACAAAAAATATGCATGGCACTCTTTTTATTATTAAATAATGCTGAACTTGATGAAAAATATGGATTCATTATTGACATTTCTTTTCAAAAGGAATAATCTTTATGTGAAAGTTAGCAAAGGGTAACGCAGAAATGCGATA
>JAILFT010000071.1 GCA_024697425.1 Butyrivibrio sp.
ATCTGTACTGCATTAAGGTCCGCAAGCTGTGCCATTCCGGCATTCTGCAGATGTCTGCCGTATTCGATGTAGGCTTTACCTGTGGAAGGTGAATAGGATGCGAACTTACTGTTGTCTATATCGTAGTCGGAAACCTCAGGAGTAGATCCGTCATCGCTTACAAGTTTTGCGATGAAATAGAAGTTACTTCCTGAAGTGATGCCTGTTGAATAACCTTCAAAGGTCTTCTTGGAATTGCTGCCTGTGAATGCATCTGCACTCAAACTGTCCAGAAGCATATCCCAGGATGCAGTAAGGTACCTGTCAGTCAGGTATTGATCTGCCGTAAATCCATCTCCGGCATCGGGATCGGCACTGGATTTTGCGTTATAAAATCCATCGGAATCCGAATTGATGGTACCCTTTGCCAAAAGGTCTTTTCCCGAGATCTCAAAGTCCTTACTGGGTGCCAACAAAGAAGTATCGTCAGCGTCCTTAAGGGTAATGACAACCTTCTGATGCTCCAGGAACTGGCTGACCTCACTTTGTGTAAGATTGTCTTCCCAGCCAACAGAAACTCTTACATGGGCGTAAAGATTCTCTTCGTTTATGACTTCAACATCGACAGATGTATTTCCAACCTTTTTATTATTAGCCTGAAGGTCAGTCAGAGTAGCATCTCCAAACCATCCGTACTTATTCTTGCGGCTCGTAAAGTTGTGGAGCTTAAGGTCGGCTACCATGTCACTCAGAGAAGGAGCTGCATTGATCCCTCCGCCAAAAGAGCCGAGACCTTCGCTTGTCTTATCGGAATAAACAACGTTAAGAACACGGCAGCTGCTTGCCTGATACTCGATAACCCAGAAGTTGTTTAATATCTCGGCACTCACCGTATCATTTCCCATGATAGCGGTGTAGGCATTCTTATCGGTGGTGGCACTGGATATGTACATGACCTTTTTGGTGGCAGCATCCGGAACTGAATCCACCAGAATGCCGTCCTCAATGGTCTCCTCTCTGCCG
Organism: Butyrivibrio sp.; assembly: GCA_024697425.1. Lineage (GTDB taxonomy): Bacteria > Bacillota > Clostridia > Lachnospirales > Lachnospiraceae > Butyrivibrio. The sequence goes on from JAILFT010000071.1 coordinate 1,003, forward strand.
TAAGCATAGATCTCACTGAGTCTGTCCTGAGCTGCATGGAATATAGTCTCCGCAGTTTTGTCCAGCTGAGTCTGCTTCATATTCCTGTACATTGAAACCGAGCTCACTCCGACAATTGCGCCGAGAATCGTAAGTATTGCAACAACTATCAGAAGCTCCGCCATTGAGAAGCCTGCTTTTTGTCGTCTCCTACCGGTAAATATTCCTCTGCCTGTATTCATAATATTGCCCTCCTGAAAGATTTAAAAACGAAAGCATTCTTTCAGTTAAAACTCTGCTGTTTCAGGGATTATTTATTCTCCCTCATCCTGTGTCCTTGGAACATCCATGTCGATGCTTGAGGATGCGCTGCTGCTGTCATCGTCTCCGTCACCGCCATCTGTTCCTGACTCATTTTCCAAAGTGTTAATAGTATCCGAAGGCTTAGCTGTTTCTTCTACATGCTCGCCCTCATCGGTGTTTCCATCATCACCGCTTCCATCACCGGAATTTCCTTCGCCGGCTTCTCCCGTCTCGGAAGGCTGTCCGTCAGTAGACTGACCTTCAGCAGGCTGTCCGTCAGTAGGCTGACCGTCAACAGGCTGTCCATCCGTAGACTGTCCATCAGCAGACTGTCCATCTGTAGGCTGACCGTCAACAGGCTGTCCATCTGCAGGCTCGATATCCAGAGGATCCTCATCTGAAGTCTCACCATCTTCTTCGTCTGTCTTTTCCTTGTCAGACTCTTCCTCTTCGCCTTCTTCCGTGGTTTCAGCGTCCTCTTCGTCTTCCTTTACCTCATCGGCATCATCGGAAATCTCAACTTCGCCATCATCCCATATGGTAACGGTATACCAGTTCTGGTATATTCCCATATCAGCGTCAATTGCAGGCGCATTTGAAGGATCAAAAACAATGTTTCCATCCCTGTCAGCAAATTTGATCTTATTGATCTCCACATTTGCCGGGTCAAAGCCCTCTTCTTCATACTCGGAGAGCAGGATCTCTCTTTCGGAAGCCTCTTCATAAGCCTCATCCCAGAAATCCGAAGCAAAGTAATATCCGATGAAGTAGCGGTTTACAACGCCGTCCATATCCTTCTCATCGCTGTGAATCTCCTCAGTTGTATCCTCAGGAATTCCTCCTGTAACCTCGGCAATATTTGAAATCCGGGAAAAGAGCTCCGGATCACTGTAAGCCTGTCCGTCGGAGAAGTAGATATTGGCGCCCTCATCACTTCCGTCCGCGGTAAGGATGTGATAGTAACGTGCGGAATAATCTACATTGCCGGAAAGCGTTCCAACACTGTCTCCTACCAGATTTCCACTCTCATCGATGTATCTGATAACCGCATCATCCTCTGCACCGGCATAGAATCCTGCGAAATGGCCTCTAGCTTCATCTCCGGAAACCTGAGCAAGCACGTCGCCTCCGACATTTTCTAAGGCATCGGTTCTTTGATAATCATTGTAGGGAGTTCCGTCCTCCATATCGGAATAAAGAGTCAGCACTTCTGCCCCATCCGACGACAGAGTGATAACATCGCAGTACTCAGCGCCGGTTGCAGCTCCTGCCTCAACCATATCCTTGTAGTCTGCGGAGGACATGACAATAAGACCGTCGACATCTATAAGCTGTCTGCGGTCACCATCTTTTTTTACATAAAATCCGGTAAACATCGGAGCGCCTGAATCTCCGGCTTCAGGAACAAGTCCCTCCATGCCGGTGAGCTGATTTAGATTCTCATCATAGAAATAATTGGAATCATATACGAACTCTGCTCTCCTGTCTCCGTCTGAAATGAAGCCCTTCTCGAGATAGTCAATGTCTCCGTCATCTGAAATCGTAAAGGCCGGGAGCTTAGCGTAGTTTCCTGCAACTCTTGCCACATAGACAGATTCCCCGTCTACATCGAGAGGATTTATATAAACCGTAGCGCTGTCGGACTCCATGGTGTATCCGGACTCGATCGTGCCATATTTGAATGCTGCCGGCATAACCTCTGACAGATCTGTAAGCTCGCTGCTTCCGGACTCATCCAGATACAATTTGCCGTTTATCAGGAAGAACTCTTTTTCCCTGGCTGCAAGCTTTTTACTTCCGCCTTCCCCGGCGTTCTCCTTCAGGAATTCTTTTACATCATCGTTGTAAACCAGGAGATTGCCTTTCTCGTCAAAGAGCTGTATGTATTCTCCGTCGGCATCTTTAGCAAATTCACCGTTCTCATCGATCATGAGGTATGTGGAAAACTTTGCAGGTCCTGCCGCACTTACATCACAAAGAGCCCCCGGGGAACAGAACACCACCAGGCTGCCAAGGGCAGAGACTGAAGCAATCTTAAGTCCTTGTCGTATCCTGCGACTCAAAATCCTTCCATAAGTTTTTCTCATAATACCACCCCTCTGTAGTAACTAACCTACATATTACAAACATCCGTGTTTCTTAATGGGCAAGAGAACCTTCTTCATACTCGTAGGTACCAACGACCTCTTCCTGCTGCTTTGCGGAATCCTCCGGAAGTTCCGCATCGGCCACTCCGCCGAACATGGTCTCATAGAAGGTCGCAACGCAGTTGGCTTCAACCTTGCCATTCTCAATGGTCTCTTCCTGCTCAACAGGCTTTACGGAAAAGTCACTGATAAGGCACCGAAGGTCGCTGTGCTCAAGTATGTTTATGATGTTCTCTGCTTCGCTATATCGATCTACGGTAAATTTCAAGGCAAACTCTCTTCTGATCTGGTTTCCCTCTCTTGTTATACCGGTAAATCCTACATAATAATCTTCAGAGGCAGCAAGTGTGCTGTTAAGGAAAACAAGCTCCTGCTTGCCTGCGCTGTAGCTGGGCATAATGCTGACAATATGCCCGTTCTCTGCATATTCTGCCACTGATTTCTGCATTCTCTGGATCTGTGCTACCTTTGCATCCAGGGTTATAAGCTGCGTCTCAAGTGAAGCCGCATTGTCTTTTGACCTGGTTATCATGTCGGTCACAGGCTGGAAAATCAGCAGATAATAAAGAGCTGCCACGATGACCAGAACAAGAACTACCAGCAATGTTTTTTCTCTGGATGATAATTTCCTTGATAAAATGTTCATTACTCGCCCCCCTGATCATCTGTTTTAAGTGTTGTCAGATAAATGTTTATCTCAGCATTTACAATGTTGCCTGTATTTGTCGGCTCGATATAATCCTCAATCAGTTCTCCGTTTTCATCAAAGGAAGGAGCTGACTCTGTAACCGGCGCGCTGGCTTCTGTGGTCTCCTTCTGGGCCATGGACAGTGAGCAGCTCTCAACTATCTCCTGGTCCGTAAGAGCAGCCGTAAGTCTGCTCATGGTGTTAAGGGAATCACCTGTAACACCCACCACCAGTGTGCTTCCCTGAAGATTCATGGATTTTACGGATACGCCCTGGCTTGCGATGAAATCTGCAAGCTTTGCAACATCCATTCTGCTGACTCTGCCTTTTTCCTCCTCAGTCATGTCATCCCAGGTGTAATGGTAATACTCAACGGACAGCTCTTCCGACTTCTTGATAAACTCGGTGTCCGCATCCACCCTGGTCTGCAGCTCTGCCTCGTAGGCTCTTGCCTTGTTCAGTTCTGCATATTTGTCAACTATTCCTACCTTTACTGCCAGAACCAGTAAAGCGATAACTGCTACTATTCCAAGTGCAACCAGCTTCCAGTCTGTCTTCTTGACGTCTGCGTAGGCCTCACTCTCCATGATGCCAACATTTGCAAGGACGCTGCTGATGACTGTTGCAGAAGCAAAGCTTACGCTAAGCTCAGGCCTGTCCGTTTCCCCCGGGAACATCTCCTTCATGGTATAAACTGATTTGTCTATCCTCTCTTTAAGAAGTGCCACAAGAGGCTCCGTCAGAGCGCCCGGTCCGCAGATAACCACATCCTTAAGCTTTGCAGCCATATCGGACATATCATAATAGTTAAGTCCCTTTATGATCTCCAGTGATATATCTTTATACGAATTAACAGCGCCTCTGGAATCCTGACAATTTTGGAAGTTATTCCTTAAATATGTTTCGGCAATATTGACGTCAACATTTAGTTCATCCGCAATAGACTGAATTATTTTATTTTCACCTATATCAATTATGTGGCTGAGCCTGTAGGCTTCATCCCTGAACATGCGCATGGTTATGCGGTTGCTTCCGATATCAAGGAAGCACATATCCTTCTTGGCCTCCTCCTGGTTCTCAACCCCTGAAAGCAGTGCCTCATAAACCAGGGTCTCAGGTATGGCTCTTTCAAGCTTAAGCCCTGCAAGCCTTAAGAGTTCGCCAATCCTTCTGATATATTCAACAGGAACAGCATAGGCAAAAATGCTCACGGTTGTAGAAGCCTTGTTGTCTTCGGGACCTCTTTTCACAAAGTCAAAGATAAAGTCCTTCATATCTCCAAGGATATAATCGCTGAACTCAAAGGGTATGTTGAGCTCAAGCTGATCATCGGACATATTGGGCATGTCAAAGCTTCTGATAAGAAGGTCGGTATCAGCTATGACAAAGTTAGCCTTTTTGGCAGTTATTTTGTTTTCCTTCATCTTTTCCTTGAGAAACTCAGCAAAAAGATTGTCTGACAGGATTTTGTAGTCATCTACAATGTTGTCCGGAACGTCAATCCAGACAGACTTGTGGATCTTCCCTCCTTTCATCATGGAAAGGGAAAGCTTGCCGTGCCTTACGTCGATACCTAGAATTCCATCATTCTTTGCCATTTGTGTACCCCTTTTATATACTTATGTTTTCATTACATAAAAAAGCCAAGATACCAGTTTGTGAGCATATCCCCAAATATCATAAGAAGATACCCGCTAAGTGCTATGGAAGGTCCGAAGGGAAATTCCTTTGAAGCGGATTTAACAAATATCTTCCTTGCTCCTGCAAACAACAGTCCTACTATACAGGACAAAAGAACCAGCTCGTAACTGCCGGCGTATCCAAGATACAGCCCCAGCAGGGAAAAGAGCTTTATGTCGCCTCCGCCCATGCTGTCTCTGCCAAGAACCTTGTCCATCACTACGCTGATAAGAAGCATCACCGCGCCGATGATAAGTCCTGCCATAAGATGGTGAAGAACCCATTTTATATCGTGTATTCCAAGGATAAATTCCGCCGCTGTAAATATCACCCAGGAGACAGCTCCCGTTATAAGTGCTCCGTCCGGGATCTCAAAGGTCTCCAGGTCTGTGAGGGCTATCACGAAAAGACATCCCGTCAAAAACCAGTATTTGAAAAAAGAAATTGCAGCTCCCGGATTTAAGTCAAATATCCCTATGTAAAGTCCAAGGCTAAGGACCATAAAGGAAAGTTCCGTTATGGGGTATCTTACAGATACCTTCGCTCCGCAGTATTTGCACCTGCCCTTGTGGATCAGGTAACTAAAAACCGGAATAAGGTCCGTGGCTGCAAGCTCATGGGAGCAGCTCATACAGTGGCTTCTTCCCCTTACAAAATCTTCTCCTCTTGCAATGCGCATCGCCGTGCAGTTAAGGAAGGATCCGAAGACCAGTCCGAAAACTGCGGTCAATACGCCGTAATAGATCAGCAATTGTCTTTATCCCCCACTCTGAAAGTAAGTATAATAAGGCCTTTTCGTCACATACTTCCGTACATTGAGAACATGGCCATATAAATTGCAATAACGATAAATCCGGCAATACCTGCGATAAAGATAAGAAGCGTAGGCTCAAGCTTTGAGATGGCGCTCTGAACCGCCTGCTCAAGCTCGTTGTCATAATAGGCAGCAGTTACATCCAGTGTATGTTTCATCTCACCGGTCTCCTCGCCCACACCTATCATATCCGTCAGGATATCAGGCATTATCTCGGTCTCTCTCATGGAATCAACAACGGTGCGGCCTTCCTCGATCCTTAATACCATGCCTTCAACCTTATCTTTATAAAGGTCATTGGTCATAACCTGGCTTGTGATATGTATCGCCTTTGTTATGGGAAGTCCCGCTCCTATCATGGTGGCCATGGTGTTGGCAAAAAGACTTGCCGCATTTAGCTCTGCTATATTTCCAAGAACAGGGAGTTTGAGCTGAAGCCTTGCCAGGTTCATGCTTCCACTAGGAGTTCTTTTATACAGGATAAATGCTACTATGATAGCCGCTATGATTATTATCATGTAAAGAAAATACTTGCTGAAGAAATTGGAGGTTCCGATCAGTATCCTGGTCATAAGGGGAAGCTCTGTTCCAAGATCTTTGAATATTGCCGTAAAGGTAGGAACCACCTTTACCATAAGTACCATTACAACAACTACTGCAACAAAAAGAACGAACAGAGGATAGCCCATGGCTGCACGAACCTTGGCTCCCATCTTGGTCTGCTTGTCAAAGTGTTTGGCCATGGATTCAAAGGCTCCCGCCAGATCACCGGCAGCCTCACCGGCTCTAATGGTCTCTATAAAGGTAACAGGGAAAAGATTTCCTCCGTGGTCCTCAAAGGATGAGGAAACCGAGCGGCCTGCCTCAACATCGTCTCCAACTGCCTGAAGGATCTTTTTAAGCTTTTTGTCGGAGACCTTGTTTCCTATAAGTCTTATGGCTCTTGAAATAGGAATACCTGCAGACAGAATGGTTGAGAGCTGGTTGCACATAAGAGTAAATTCCTTGTTGTTGAGCTTGGAGCTGCCAACCTCTACATTCAGGAAATCGGGAAGCCCAAGAGCTCCCTTTAACTCCTTGATATCAAGGACCATCTCATACTGCTGTCTTACCTTTGATGTGGCATCGACCTGATTCACGGCCTCTATCAAACCGGTAACCTTCTCACCTGTAGCCGAAAGTGCTGTGTACTTATAGCTGTTCACCTACGTTACCCCCGTTTAGTTCATATTTCTGGTTACATAGTCTTTATTCACACAATAATGAAGAGCATTCTCTCTTGTTATAAGTCCTCTTCGAACCAGCATGACAATAGCCTGGTCCATAGTCTGTCCGCCAATCTCTGCACTGGTGGCAACCGCATTGGCAATCTGAGGTGTGTTGCCTGTACGGATAAGATTTCTTATGGCATCCGTAACGATCATATATTCAGCAGCCAGGGCTCTTCCGCCGCCTTTTTTCTGAATCAGCTGCTGTGTCAGTACTGCCTGAAGTACCATTGAAAGCTGAAGTCTTATCTGTTGCTGTGCGGCCTCAGGGAAAACCTGTACCATACGGTCTATGGAATCCGCTGCGGATCCCGTGTGTAGTGTTCCGAATACCAGGTGACCTGTCTCCGCTGCTGTTATGGCAGTTTCAATGGTGTCCCTGTCACGCATCTCACCGATAAGGATAACGTTGGGATCCTCACGAAGTGAAGCTCTGAGTCCCATTGCAAAGCTTTGGGTATCCTTTCCAACCTCTCGCTGATTTATTGCGCAAAGGTCAGGAGTATACATATACTCTATAGGGTCTTCCAGGGTAACTATGTGGCGCTTGTAGTTGTGATTAATATTGTCCAGTATTGCCGCAAGAGTTGTGGATTTACCGGAGCCTGTTTCTCCTGTTACAAGAACGATGCCCTTGTGGAGCTTGGGAAGATCCATAACTGCAGGAGGAAGTCCCAAAGCATCAAGCTCAGGGATGCGCTCTGAAAGAATACGAAGGGCAAGGCTCGGAACTCCCTGCTGTTTAAACAGATGGATACGGCAACGGTTTCCGGCGAAGCTGTCTGCTGCGTCAAGCTCTCCTGTTGTCATGAGTTCATCGAAATACTCCTGGGTCTTAGCAAGCTTTTTTGCCAGGTTAATACAGTCTTCCTCTGTAACTGCTGTATCCTCCATATTCTCAAGATCTCCGCTTTTTCTGTATTTGGGCGGAAGTCCGCATACGATATGGATATCCGATGCACCTTCTTCTTTCGCTCTTTTTACCAGCTGTTCAATATCGGTCATGATCACGCACCACCTTTATCTTTAGTCGTTCTCGTTGGTTATCCTCATAACTTCATAAGCTGTTGTGATTCCCTCAAGTACGAGCTTTGCGCCTGCATCCTTCAGGGAAACAAAGTTGTTCTCAGGCTTCATGAGTTCCGCTTCAATAGCTTTTCTGCCTGCATTTCTGTAAATGAGCTCTCTTACCTCGGGAGTTATAAGCATGATCTCGAATACTGCGATTCGTCCCGAATAACCGGTGTTGTAGCAGTGCTGACAGCCTCTGCCGTATCTGAACTTAAGTCCCGGTTGCATCTTTAAGTTGAGTCTTTCAACCTCATCTCTTTGAGGCTCGTATTCCTCGCCGCAATAAGGGCAGATACGTCTTATAAGTCTCTGGGAGATTACGCCTCGCAGGGTTGCGGATACAAGGTAGGGCTCTACTCCGATATCAATAAGACGGTCTACAGCACCCACAGCATCATTGGTATGAATGGTACTGATAACGAAACGACCTGTAAGAGCGGCTCTCATACAAATCTCAGCTGTCTCGCCGTCACGGATCTCACCTACAGATACGATATCCGGGTCCTGACGAAGGATAGCACGAAGGCCGTTGGCAAAAGTCATGTTGGTCTTGGGATTGATCTGAACCTGGTTAAGTCCGTCAAGGTTATACTCAATAGGATCCTCCAGAGTAACAAGGTTCACGTCCCTGGTATTAAGCTCATTGAGCATCGCGTACATGGTCGTGGTTTTACCGGAACCGGTAGGACCAACCAGGAGCATTACACCGTTCTTGTAATGGATAAGCTTCTCATACTTCTCCATGTCGTCAGGCCTAAGTCCCAGCATCTCTTTATCAATGTTAGTGTTGGATTTGTCCAGAAGACGACATACTATCTTCTCTCCCCAGGCAATGGGAAGAGTGGACACACGCATGTCGATACTCTTATTTAAGACGCTTGCAGCAAATCGTCCGTCCTGAGGAACTCTCTTTTC
>JAILFT010000162.1 GCA_024697425.1 Butyrivibrio sp.
TGCGAACATGAAGCCCACAAGGGCAAACACCACAGATGCGCCCTTTTGAGAACGTAGCTTATTTGTCAGTATTCTTTTTTTAGGGAAAAGACCTGTTCTCAAATCCATAATCTCCATTATCGTTAAAGGTTGTTGTTAAGGTCCGTCAGGAACCGGAACTGTTACGGTGATAGTGCCAATCTTCTGTCCCTGAGCATTATACAGATCGATTTCATAGCTTGTTTGGCTTACACCTTCCATATATGCTGTCGTATCTGATGTCAAAACTGATCCGTTACTCAGATTGCCCAAGTCATCAACAATAATGTATGCTTTATCACTTACAACAACGGCAAATCGTTTATACTTTCCGGTTTCTGAATCAGCTGTTCCGATAATACCCTGCACTGCCTGAGCATTTGTCAAAACATCCCCGGTAAGTTCACTGAGTGCTTCTGCTGCAACTACGCTTGCGCCATCAGCTCCGATCCTGTTACCGAGTTCTGCGTCCCAATACCAGTATCCGGAATTGCTTCCTTCATTGGCATAATATACATATCCCGTATTGATACCATCAGTAAACTTCACGGAATAGGATGATGTAATGATTGTTACAGTAGTCTCTCCAATATCCATTATGTCAAGATACGTTGCAGGATCTGTCCTGCTTACAGCAACGAGCTTCATAGCTACAGTATAATCTGGTCCGGGATCCAATGCCGATATAGCTTTAGCTGCTGCAGTTGCTGAACTCTCATCTCCAATGATCTCTGTTACATTCAAAGCGGGGCTTGTCAAAGTATACTGTATTGCAGGAGCATAATTCTCATCTTCCCAGTCAAGCATACCTTCAGCATATTCAGCCCAGTCAATCGGATCATACTTGTAGTAATCAGCTGTAGTCTTTGCAGTAACTGCATCATCTTTAATCAGATATCTAATCGTTATTACAAGAGAATCCGTAATATCGTCTGGTCTATCTACCTGGATAGGATCACTGGTAGAATCTTTATCCACAGGATCATCTCCTTCGATCTGATATTGATAGATCTGATATCCGGTAATATCAGGAGCTTCTATCTGTTTAATTGCATACGATGTAGTTTCTGTATCCGAACCAATAACTATATCGGTATTATCTACAGTAACGCAAGTATTAACTATATACGTCCACTCAGGAGCCTTCTTATACAGGAATGTAAACTTCATTCCATTTTCTATCGTACTCTCTATAGGTTCTGTAAGAGACTCATAACTAAGCAGATTACTATAGCTACCATGGACCATAACATCATTGGCGGCAACGCCTGTTCCTACATCATTATACTTAGGAGGATTTACCATCATCTGCGTGCCTGCAGGAGCATATCTCTCAACGCTTAAAATCTCCTTGTTGCCATCCGAATAATCCAGACAGGTTATAGTATATGTCGATTTCTCGATTATGGTCTCCCACTTCGCATACAGTGTAGCGTTACCTGTTACAGGAGTTTCATTTTGCTCGAACTGTATCTTGAGATCATCCATTGATGAAGGTGTATCAGCTCCAAAATACTTGTACCAACCAAGGAACTTATACTTACCAATAATCTCGTCCGACTCAGTTCTGATCACATAGTAAAGATCACTACCTTCACGCTCTATAGAATAGTTCTCACCATATCCTTCAGGTGCCAGAACTTCAGGAAGATCAGGAATCGTATCCCCATAGTGTACAGGATTTGTAGCTATTGTAAGCCTGCTGTCCACACCATAGTTCATCTTATCGGGATAGAACGGATTGAATGTTATATCGCTGTACTCGGGCACCCAGTTGGCAAATATCTGTAAATCTTCATGGTTCATAAGAAGATTATTATTTTTATCCACCAAAGTGGAAGACAGTGCCTTGTAGCTATCCAGAATATTACCGTCCCTGTCTGCAATCTTTGTACTGTCGGAATAAACACTGGTAATATACCATCCATCAAAGATATAGTTGTCACCGGCCGTACCTTCTATCTGCTCCCAACTCGGCAACTTCGGGACTACCTGCTTATACAGATAAGACGTAGCAAAATTCGAAGCAGATGCTTTTAGTTCAGCATCAACAAAGTTCAGCTTATATTCATTTCTCTCCAAATAAATATGAATATCGGTCCAGGTACCTCCTACTCCCTGTTTTGAAATATTAGTTGTGACATTCGAAGTACTGGTCTGAGAATATCCATATGTGGAATATCCGTCAATAAATACACGCCAGTCGTTATTTACCCAGAAAATAACGTTTCCTTCTTTACCAAATACTTCAAGATTGGCTTTATTCCTGTTAAACATACTGATATTTGCATTCTGTGACGGACTCGTCCTGTAATTGGTCCATGTAGGATTTGGCAATTCATCCGGTGATACTTCTGTATAGAAATAATATGTTCCGGAAGAACGTCCTGGGTAATATGGGTACAGATCTTTTTGGCGTTTGGCTGTCGCACTAGTTATATCACCAAAATACTTCATACTGTACTCATTATAAAACGTAGGAGTTGAGCCCGAACCACCGATTATGTATCGCTGCAATGCTTGAGGACTCGTTGTTCCGCCCATATAACAGTACCAATATGGAATCAAACTGGTATTGTCAGAAGAAAATACCGCGGGAGCCCCGTAAAGAGCCTTATAGTATACAGTTACTCCATACTTTATTGTCGTACCGTTATTAACAGTACCTGTTTGATAATAAGATCCGTAAAGTCCTCCATAAGTAATACTGGTGTTTCCTACAGCATTATCAGTTCTGTTGCGCTCAACCTTAACCTGGGCATGCTTACCTATTGTTACATAATCACTACTCGATGTATTCTGCAATACACCTTTCATGGCCAGATGGTCTTCCGCTGTGCCTGCGTAATTATACAGGTCGCTGTTGGTGATGAAATCATCCCACTGTGAACGTATTTTGTAGCTGCTATAGCGGGGGACACTATAGCTATTGCTTCCACCCTGGGTAATAAAGTGGAACTTGTATTCTACGGTAGTCAAATCATAGTACAATGCAACTACCATCGTATCATTACCGGCAAAGTGATGAGCGCCAAATCTCTTTGTATTAGCTGCATTTGGAACATATGGATTAAAGTTGTCTCCTGTTCCATCCTCTGTTCCATTCATGTTATGAGTAGGGCTCTTATAAAAATCGCCACGTTTGTAATAAGGTTCAAGATAATTGATAAGATCAGTGCCACTGGTGTCTTTCGTGAGCAATTCTGAAATTCGTATCGGATTATTTAGAGTAACCAGCTGGCCTTGCTCATTATATTTCTGATTGGCTACACCATTATTTACTTTTAATCTTGTGCCTCTGTACAGTTCATACTGCTTCTCAGACTCTGATTCAGGAGCAATATTATCATATGGGCTCTGATAATAGATCTCAACTCTGAGGTACTTAGGATTTACTGTAAACAGAGGCTCAACCATCATATTACATTCAGGCATTAGAAGCATCTCTTCTATACTATTGATCGAATCGTCCTGTAATATATATTCTCCTGCCTCATTCTGATGATAAACATTAAATCCTGTCAGAATATAACCCTCGCGATTGAACGCATAACTTATATCTGTAGGTGTTTTGTTCCAGGTAAACCAGCCATGGTACCACGAGTTCCTGTACTTATATTCCAGGTAGACTCTACCGGTAGAAGGTATGGTCGGGGAAAGAATATATGATTCCAATCCACTGTAACCATTTGCCTTATAATAATAATCATCCCAGTAATAATCTGAATAACTGTAGTATAAATATATATTATTGGTACTTGCTTTCAGGTAATTGGTATACGTATTGCCGTTTTCGCTGGTAATCGTCGGCTTCGAAGTCTCGGATGATACACCCCATAGATAATCCTGACAAGGCTGTCCATAATATATATTCGTTATAGGATCTCTTGATGTCCTGTTTGTGGTACCATCATTATATTTTTCCGGAGGGTTAACTGCCGGTGAATTCATTTTAAATGAAAGGGCATATGTTTTTCTTTCATAAGTAAGAGTAACCGTTTCCTTATCACCTGATTCAGTTCGCTCAGAATTGGCCAGAGTAAATCCTGCAAATGACGGATAATTCTCAGGCTTCATGAGATTTGAAAGACTGCTGTTCGCAACATCCGTAAATCCATCACTTCCCACTCTTACTGTATATTGAGTGGATGAATCCGAATTAAATGCCTTACCATGCAGAGTATTGCTAAGATCATTATATTTATCAACAACATCAGCACCTGCATTTGTATCAGTATTCTTAAAGACCAGATTAAGAATCTGGTTTCCCTTATTAGTGTTGTACAGAATAACATACTCAAACGACTTATGAGTGGACAGAGTAATATTGTCATTGCCGTCTTTCTCAATCTTAACGCATCCTCTGTCATTAAATGGAACATTATTTCCAGCGGAATCTTTTGCTGGTCCAATCCTGACTATTGTATATACAGGTTTTTTAGTAACATTGTTGTAGTAGCTCTGATTAATCAACTTATCTCGTAATAACTTATCAAAATCCAGAAGATCAAAACCGGCATCCTTAAAGTTCTGAACTTTTCTTGTTATCTGATTAATGTTATTTGCTGCAATCGTAGTACCGTCATCAAGTGTTACTTTCTTGCCTGATCTTATGTCATCCAAAACAACAAGTTTTTCTTTATAAGTATTGGCATTAGGGAATCTGTCTGCTAAAACTTTCTCAGCAATAAAATCTTCAGTCAGCTCCTCATCAGATGCCAGTTTGCTATGTGAAGCTGCTACTTTAGCTTTTACTGCTGATTGGTCAGCATAAATAAACTTATACACATCAACAGGTGACGTATAAATTACTTCAAAAACATCATCAGAGGTCAATTTGGATGCCTTTGTCTTATAAATCTCCTCGAGTGTATTTGATTCCTGTGTCGCTCCGGATGCAGGAAGTTTGTATTCACGATATGAAAGAGAAACCGTGTACGGAGCATTATATCTGTACACAGCATAAATTCTCCTTGTCGCGGCATAACTGTTTGTAGTGCTCTCTTCTAAGATATTACTATGTTCAGCACACAAGTAGCCGTATGTATTCTCAGAACTTATAGATGTCTGTACCACCCTGTCTCCATTTTTTATGGACCGCTTTACAGACTCTGAAAGCTCATTATCGTTTGAAGTCAGATAATCGAATTTCTTTGTTCTGTCAAATGAAGCAGATGAAAGCAAAGGCTTAGATGCTGTATCGGGATCAAAGTATCCAACAAATTTATATCCGCTGAATATATCGCGGGAACCTACATTTATCTGATACTCTGTGTGGGTTGAATCTTTCTTTACCGGAACAGCCTTTGCATTTCTCAGGAAAGAAACATCCCTCTTAAGTCCGGACATAGTATCGTTATACAGCATGTACCATACTTCGATATCGTACTTGCTGTCGCCGTCAATAATCAGCCAGTCATTGTAATGCTTAAGGACTGTCTCGGAAGCAGCGCCGTCAACAGTCTTGGTAACCTTAAGTGTCGGGAACGGATAATCCTTCAAAATACTGCCAAAGAAAGGCGACAGTGTATAAGGCGTAGTATTGTTCCTGCCCTGGGACTTCACGAGGCTTCCGGTCAGAAGTGTCTCGCCGTCTTCATTCTTGTTTTCTGCAAGTTCTGAAGCTCTTACGCAGACAGTGTTGTCGTTTTCTTCGAAATCTGTTTCTGAGTATACGTAATAAGCCTTGCCTGAATTGGACTTGGCTACAGGGTAATAGCTGTGGGACTCAACATTGGGATAATTGGACACAGTACCGTTCTCGTTGAGTTTGTGGTCCTCATCCTCTTCTGCTGTGCCTGTGAAAAGAGCTGTATCTGTTACATTATCAAAGTTGAATACCGTGTAGGAATTGGTTATGGCTCCAACATCCACAGGTGCAAAGCCTGCTGCAATGTCTGCGTTTCCTACAAGGAAACCTGCGGTGTAGCAGGAACTGAAGGTTGAACTTGCTGCACAGCCTGCCGCGAAGCCGCCGGCTCTTTTGCCCGAGATATAGAAATCGGAATAGGAACCGGTCACGGAAAGCCTACCGGAGGTGTTGCCGATAAATCCGCCGGCATTGCCGTTTGTAGCTGCAAGGACACCTGATGCAATTGTGTTGGTGATGGTCACGTCCTTGGTGGATGTGCCAATAAGACCACCGGCATTGCTACCGCCGCTGATCCACTGCATTCCTGATATATTAGATGTCTTTAATTCATTGATGTACTTGAAATCTGAAAGGCTTCTGAGGTTCTCGTAGGTGAGGGCTACAACATCCGAAGAAGCTGTATGACCAACAGCCTTGGCAAATGCACTACTGATGCTGCCTGCTGTCTGAGAGCCTTCTGACGAGCCGGGCATAAAGTAAGTAGAATCTGTGATATTAAGGTTACTGTCGGTGCTTCCAACAAATCCGCCTGCGTTGCCGGTATTTGATTTCACAATGCTGCCTGCAACAACAGTGTCAGAGTTAATGGTAATGTTCGCAGTCTGGTTCTGGATGTAACCTGCGATGGCGCCGGCATTTCCTGTTGTAGCGGTCACTTCCGCTCCGGAAACCTTGCAGCCGCTAAGTGCCAGATTTGCAAGAGCCGCATTGGAATATCCGATAAGTCCGCCTGCGTTTGAGGAGCCTGATACTTTGCCCCCAAGTACATAGAGCTTACTTCCTGTAAATACTCCGGTTATCCTGCCGGCAAAGGCGCCGGCATTGGTTGCAGCCACGGTATTTCCTGCGTTGACCTTTAAAGCAGCGCAGTCGCTGACTGTTGCAACAGGAGCTATTTCTCCCGCGAAACCGCCAACAGAAGCTGCTGATGATGCATCAACGCTCACATTTCCGATATAGCACTTCTCTACTGTAAGCGTTGTAGTTCCGGAGAATTTTGCAGCAAACATACCGGCAGCGGATGCTCCGGGAGCATTTACCGTACTGTCGGTGATGATGACGTTTTTAACGCTGGCACAAGTAGACAGATCGCCGAATATTCCGGCATTGGTAGAGCCATCTGCCACCTTGTTTATGTCAAGGTTTTTGATCACATGATTCTGGCCATCATAGGAATCCAGGTATGCCGAATTGAAAGGCTGATAAGCTGTATAGCCGCCGGCATCGGGATATACCGAAAGCCAGTATTTATTGAATTCATCAAGGTCATCTTCTCTTCCGAAAGAAGCCTGTGAGTTAAAGTCAATATCTGCTATCTGTACTGCATTAAGGTCCGCAAGCTGTGCCATTCCGGCATTCTGCAGATGTCTGCCGTATTCGATGTAGGCTTTACCTGTGGAAGGTGAATAGGATGCGAACTTACTGTTGTCTATATCGTAGTCGGAAACCTCAGGA
>JAILFT010000209.1 GCA_024697425.1 Butyrivibrio sp.
GAAGACAATATCGAGGCTCAGCTTGAGCTTTTTATCTTAGGTGATGGCGCTGATTCCGGAGCCATGCTTGATGAGTATAAAAAGAGAATGAATGAGGAAGGCGTGTGCAGAACAGTTTTTGAGATGTCCATGCTTCCCGCAGATTTGCAGAAGATTCTTTCCGACAACGGATTTGTGCTTAAGGAGAAGGAGAGCGTTGATCTTATACAGCCCCTGGACGATGTTACGGGACTTAAGTTTGCAAAGAAAAAGACATCTCCTTCCTATGTGAAACCCATTTCAGAGCTGGATCTTTTACAGTTCAAAAGAGGAGTTACCAACTGCATGTTCAGCGGAAGATGCGGCCTTGAGGAGGACCTTCCGGCCCTTCCTCCGGAGTGGTTTGAAACGGATGTATCCTGCTGCGTCATCACCGATGAAAAGGTCAGCTCCCTGTTCCTTGTGCGGAAGACAAAAAGCGGGGTTCTGATGCCGGTTCTTTTGTTTGCCCAGGGAATGGACGCAGACAAGTACATGCTGGAGATGATGAGGTTTTCCGTAAATGCCGCGGCATCAAAATATCCCGGTGACACAAAGGTGCTTTTAAGGCGCCATGACGGCAAGACCAGGAAGCTTACGGATTATCTTTTCCCGGGATCGAAGGGGAAAACAGTTATAAGCGGCGTAAGAAACGAGAAGTAGCAGCACAGAAAGGAGCAAATACCATGCCATCAACTACTGCCTGCATGAGAATAGCCCTCCCGGAAGAGGCTCTTTCAAAGCTCTTTCCCATCGGGAGCCATTATTTAGACCAGGATAGGCTCTATGCCTACGGGATTGTGGATGACAGTGACAAGAAGCTTATGGGGCTTGCCATATATACTCTTTCTGAAGATCTGCCCGGGGCGGCGGATCTGGTGAGCTTTTTTATCTATGAGAAGTTCAGGGGATGGGGCTATGGAAAAGAGCTGCTGGAGAAATCCCTTGAGAGCCTTAAAAGCGCAGGAGTGAAGTATGTTGTTTACAGGGAAGTTTCAGGTGATTCCGCAGAGCTTCTTTCAGGCTATAACTTCGCGACTAAGCAGGGCTTCGTTCCTGTGGTCATAGATGAGAAGATCCTGTACTACGGCGTTGGAAGACTTCTTGGAGGAAAGTTTTCAAGGCTTGTGCCAAAGATGAGAGACTCTCTTGAAAATGTGGTAAAGCTTGGCGGACCAAAGGACGAGAGAATAGGCCGTTTAAATGAAAGAGAGGACCTTGGGCTTTTCAAGATAAGAAGTGAATTTGATGATGACCTCTCAGGCTTTTATCTTAATGACATGGGCGAGATCATCGGAGCGGCAAAAGCATATAGAGAGGGAAAAAAGGTGATGGTAAATAATATCTTTACCGATCCCGAGTGCGACAAGAGAGAAGTGTTTACCGCTCTTACAGTAAAGCTTGGAGTGAACGTGACCATGGATCCCGGCATAGAAGAAGTGGTTTTCCAGTCCGTTGGAGACGACAGGTACAGTGAATTTGCAAATCTTTTTGGTAAGGCAGACAAAGAATACCAGGCAATTGAGCTGGTTTTGTATCTTTGAGAACGTGTGATAAGGAGGATAATGGATGGACCCTCGTAAGGAATTACAGGAATCCCTGACAAATGCGCAGCAGAAGCTTGAGAGTCTTGAGCAGAACCTTAAGCTGGAGGATGTCTCAGAAGAACTGAAAGAGCAGATAAAGGGAAGAGAATCCGCTCCTTTGCAAAGAAGCGTAAAGGACCTTTTGGATGAGCAGCAGGAACAGACTCTTGAGCTGGATGAGTTTACGGAGGTAGAGATCGGTGAGACCGATGGCTTTGTCACTGCTGACTATAAGAGGATGGACCCCGCCTTTTCAAGGTTTTCAAGAAAAAGGCCGGCCCTTGCTTCGATGCAGGTTGAATCCGGCAGGACAATGCTGAGTGAGAGGGCTCTTGATGCGACCTTTAAGGGACTTAACAGCTCTTTTTACGGAGAAAACGGACAGTTTGAGAGGCTTAAAAGAACTGCGGACGAAAAGAGTTCGCCATTCTTTAACAGGCTCTTCGAGTCCATGGAGAAACTAAAGAGCGTTCTGGAGGATAAAAAATCTTCCACGGACGATATTGTTTCCGCGGCGCTTCTGGTTTCGGAATATGCCAATTCCTACTACGACACCCACAGGGGACACATATATACGGATGTTGGTAAGGTGCGCAAAAACACTGCCATGGTGATCAGGGATTCCATGAGCGGCCTTTTTGAGAACCTTCTTGCGGGCATGAATGTTCATCTGCCTTCAAATACCAGGGCCTACGCTATTGATAATCCCACAAAGGCAGAGAAAAAACGCATCGACAAGAGCATAGGCAACCTTGGAAGTGCCTATGTAAGATGGGGCGCTGCCCTGGGAAAGGATGAGATCATCGATGAGCGGGCCCATGTAAGGGATAAGCTGCGGCTTCTTATGCCCTATGAGGGGGATATCGCAAAATACAAGCTCATCCATCAGGGGGAGGAGATGCCCTATGTCATAAGGCAGTACGATCTTTTGCGAAGGCAGGTTGCCCTTATCGACGAGCTTGAAAAGAACAGGAAAAAGGATACCGATGAGATCACGAAGATGACCCGGGAGTACGTAATCTCACAGGATGAGCAGAAGGAAGAAAAAGAGCTGCCGGCAAGCGAGATAGATCAGGGACTTACCGAGAGTCAGCTTGAGGCCATCGACAGGATAGACCAGTGGTTTGTAAGAAATGCCTATAACGGCGGAATGCTGGGAACTGTTATCAAGGCTCTTCGAAATGAGCACGGGGATATCATAAGCGAGCTCTTCAGAAAGTCTAAGAGGGAGAGGCTGTTTATCTATTACCTCATAGAGAAGGGGAAGAGAAAGAGCCCAAGTACCCTGGCTGTATGGCAGTCCCAGTCCTATGTTCCGGATCTTGATGCCTTCAGGGACAGGATGAAGGCCACTAAGCTCAAAGTCACTTCCTGGGCCGCCGGAGGCTACACCTATATGAGCAAGCTCTCCGATGCCATGCAGGCCAACAAGGAATATAAGGACATGATTAAGGACGGCAGGGATATCGCCGTGGAATCCGAAGAGGAGAAGAAGGCCTATGAAGCCCTTAAGGGTATAGAAAAGGATAAGCTGTCCGTCAAGGAAAAGCTTACGGTTGCTGCCTTTAACAGAAAGATGCTCCTTAAAAAGAGCTACAACTGCCTGAGCAGTATTCAGAACGAGGAGGCAAGGCTTCGCAAGACAAAAGCAGCAGAAGAAAAGCAGCAGATAAACGACAAGCTGGATCAGCTTACGGAAGAGGCAAAGAAGGCGCTTCGAATGCTTGTGGAAGCCGACAATGAAGTCGGGAATATTGCCAAAGACTATAACATGGACGGAAGCAATGGCTTAAATCCCGTAAGTGTAGGAGAGGATGATGAAGGCCTTGAAAACCTTACCACGATTTCCGAGGGCGTGGGAGCAGCTTTAGGGAAAATGTCCATGTTAAAGTGGGGCCTTGGAGATTCAGGTCTTGCCAAAATGGATCTGGTGACCCAGGGCGGTATAGGGGCCCTGACCGGTGCTGTGGGGCAGGCTTCCGCCATGCTTCTTGCGGTGTTTGACATCGTTGAAAACGCAGGCAATATGCACGCCGGAGACATTGCTCAGAAGGTGGTATCTGCGGTAAATTCCCTGGCCGAAGGCGCTAAGAGCGTATGGGAGGGAGTAGAACAGGGAAAATTCTTTGTGGATAAAGCCGCAGGCGTTGCGAAAACAGCGGAGTCCACTGCTTCGTCGGCTCTTCAGGTAACAGGTATTGTCACCAGTGGAGTATCGGTGGCTATTAATGGCTACTCCACTGTTTCATCCATGCTTGATCACCGCAATGCCACGAAGGCTTCCAGATATCTGGCAGAAAAACACAAGAATAACCCCGAAACCAAAGAGACCAGATATGAAAAGAACATGATAAAGCTTGCAAAGAGGCTTTCGGACAACAAGGCCAAATCAGCCGCCCTTAATACATTAACCAGCACGGTTTCCCTGGTAAGTGTTGCCGTGCCGGGACTTGGGGTATTCCTGGCTCCGGTTGGAATAGGACTTACCCTGATAGGAATCATCCGGGAAAAGAAACGGATGTCAGACATAAGGACGAAGACCTTCGATGACTACTTTGGCTTTGAGGGATTCTTTGAGAAGGTTAAGGACAAGATGACCCAGCTTGGAAGGAAGGTGCACGATCCCGAAGCCTTCAAGGATCAGCTAAGAAGAAAGCTGGCTGCGGCAGCAGGCTATGCGGATATGTTTACCGCCATGAATGCCATTGCGGTTAAGTATGCGGAACTTATACACAATAAACTCTTTGTCAAAAAAGACTATGCGGACAATGACGAGAAAGAAGGCTATATACAGATGATCAAGAGCTTTGGCCTTCCCTTCAATGAGGAGAAGGGCAAGCCTGACAAGGAGATGCTCATAAGGAAGATGTCGGGAAGATAACGGGAACTTTTTAACGATCACATGGTCCAAGGAGGAAAACTCATGAACATAAGCAATCTTTTAGAGGAAAGACGCAGGATACTTGAAAGGATTCAGGGGGAATTTCAGGAAGCGCTTGAGCCGGCTATGATACGGGAGCCGGAAAGTGACAGCGAGCCTGTGATACTCAGCATCCTTTTTGATGACCTTGGTACTCCCGATGGTGAGGCACTGGGGGAATTCTATTTCCTTCACCCCGCTTCCGATGAGGATGAGATCCAGCATCTTTGCGGAACGATAACCATCGCGGAGAAGGTGGAGAGCGACCACTTCCCGGAGCTGTTTGAGGCTATGAGCTACATCAATGCAGCGATTCCCTGCGGAGCCTGGCGCCTTGATATGGACAGAAAATTCCTCTCCTTCCATCTGGCTGCTCCTGTGAGCATCAACATGACAGGGGAAGAGCTTTATGAGGAGATGAACATCGTAATGACAAATGCCTACGCTGTTGCCGGTGCCCATGCGGATCTTCTCATAAAGATCCTTGATGGTGAGAAGGACATTGAGTTTGTAAAGGAAGCTTTAAACCCTGCAAGAGATCAGTGAGGACTTAGGATATGTCTATTACAACCAGAATGATCATATGTATGGTGACAGCTGCAGTGTCCGGTGTGGCTATTCTGCTGCTACTTACCATTAACAGAAGGCTTCGCACCAGTAAAAGGAAGGAAGATGACTTTTTTAGGTTCCTGTGCATTGTGGAGATAATATACTGCCTGGCTGAAATTGTCGACAGTGCCGGAAGATATTATGCCATAGGACAGGGCTTTAAATACTGGCCTATGCTATTGTCAATTATCCCGCAGATAGTGCTGGTGTTCTGTGTTCAGATGTGGGTTCTGTTTGTGGATTATTACATAAACGGAAGTATGGACGGAATAAAGCGCAGATACAAGTACTTCTATATTCCTTATATAGTACTGGCGGTTGTGAGTGTTATTGGCATTTATCTGATCGGAAGAGTAGAGATCGAGGGCGCCGAAGATGTTACCGGCGTCAGCAGACCAATTGCCTGGATGACCGTATCGTGGCTTGGGGTGTACTTTATTGTCTCCGTAGCAACGGTTATATGGTATATCCTGCAGGCCTATAAGATAGTACGGGTCCACAAAGCAGAGCAGGACAGGCCTTTGTTCCTCAAGCTGGAGGTCTTTATTATTCCCTGGATCCTGGCCTATGTTTTTGAGCTGATCCCGGCAACTGCGTTTTACATAGAGCCTCTGTGCGCTGCCGTATCTCTTTTCCTTACATTCTTCATTATCCAAAAGAGATACAGGTATCTCGATGAAGAGACACAGATGTATAATATGCAGTTCATTGATTTTCTGAAGAAACATTTTAAAGATAAAGGTTACAGGAACGGCTCTTTCGTG
>JAILFT010000037.1 GCA_024697425.1 Butyrivibrio sp.
CTCCCCGGGAGTCCTTCCTCCGGAAGATTACCCACTCTTGATGAGCCCAAAAGAAAAGCATTAAATCTGTCTTTGTGCTCAAGTACATACTTTGTTTTTATAAAATTCTGATCCGGCGTCATATAGGTAAGCCTGATGTCGTCGACATGAAAAACATTGTATGCGTCAATATAAACACTTACCCCCAGGTATATGAGCACAGGTATTATGAAAAGGCTTAGTTTAGCCAATAATTTCTTCATAACTTTGATCTCCGGTTAAAACCTGTTATATATAAACTCCCCGCTGTTTTCTGCGCTAAAAAACAGAATCAAAAGAGCCAGCCCCAAATAGCAGCTCCATCTTATCACCGGTCCCCGGGCCTTGATCATTTCAACTCCAGACTTCTTATAAGTCATCACGCTGATAACCAGGAAAGTGATAAGGAAAATAAGCGCCAGGATCAGATTAAATCCATGCGGAATCATGAGCACTCCACCTGCGCTTACCGTTCCCATAGCAATCGACGCAATTTCCGCAGGGATCTTGCCA
Organism: Butyrivibrio sp.; assembly: GCA_024697425.1. Taxonomy (GTDB): domain Bacteria; phylum Bacillota; class Clostridia; order Lachnospirales; family Lachnospiraceae; genus Butyrivibrio. The sequence goes on from JAILFT010000037.1 coordinate 532, forward strand.
AAAGCAATTACAGTATCAAACACTTCGTGAAGATTATTCGAGGCAAAAATGATCCATCCAAAAGTGACAAGAATATAAGTCCAAAGCACACGTAAAATGCTTTTATCAGCTCTTTTCCCAAGCCCTGTAATATTCTCAACACACAGACAGACACCATGGAATAATCCCCATACTATCCATGTCACTCCTGCGCCGTGCCACAATCCGCTCACAGCAAAAGTTACCAGAGTATTCAGGTTTCTTCGAAGAGCGCCAACTCTGCTTCCTCCAAGAGGGATATACACATAATCCTTAAGCCAGCTGCTCAGCGATATGTGCCATCTTCTCCAAAACTCCCCAATTGAACGGGACATGTAGGGATGATCAAAGTTCTTTTCCAGCTCAAAACCCAGTGCCTTCGCGCATCCTATCACGATATCAGAGTAGCCCGAGAAATCCAGATACAGCTGAAACGAGTACAAAAGTGCCGCCAGAAGCAGCGCCAATCCGGTCTTCTCACCCTCAGCACCTCTTACTGCTCCTATATACATAGCCAGATTATCTGCAATCACCAGCTTTTTTAATAATCCCCATCCCAGAAGCCTGAAGCCGTCTGCAGCCGCATCGTAATCAAACGTCTTGTTTTCCCTAAACTGAGGAAGCAGCTTACCGGCTCTTGCTATCGGGCCACTGGATATGCATGGAAAAAAGCTGATGAACAGCAGGACAATCAGCGGATTCTTCTCTACATCTACTTCGCCCTTGTACACTCCAACGGTATATGTAACAGCCTGCAGGGAAAAGAATGAGAGGCCCAGCGGAATGATCATGTCTCCCGTCGGTACGGAAAAAAGATCCGCACGCAGCCCAATCACCCGGTATGAAAGAAGCGGAAGAAGTTCCATCGCAACAAATAACATCATTATCGGTTTTTTACCGGAAGATGCCTTGTCCATAATCAGTCCTGAAATATAGCATATCAGGCCGACACATATTGGAAAAAGAACAAATTGCAGATTGGACCAACAGTAAAATACTATGCTTGCCCCCAAAAGGAGCATATCAGAAACAAAGGTCCCAAAGGGCCTGTTTTTGCTCCAAGCCCTCCGGACCATATTTATCGCCAGGAATATAGAAAAAAAGAATGCAATGAACAGTTTCGTGTAAACCGGCATTTAAATTCCCCCAAAGATGCGCAGTTCTCGCTTACTCCGCCGGATAGATCACCCTGATAAAGTGATCCGCCATAAATGCATTACAGTCAGCATTGACATGGATGTTGTCAAGAAGCCAGCTGGAGCTGTTATCTTCGTGAATGGTTCCGTAGTAGTTGTCCACAAAAGACACTCCGGTTGCTCCGGAAACATCGATCATGAACTGCAGATATGTGGTAAGCTTACCGTTTCCGAAATCATACCTGTCGCCGCTAACAAGGGATCCGTCAGAGCCGTAAGCATAGCACATGGGGAATGACATGCACACGATCCTGATGAAGGGATACTTCTCCTGGATCATCTTGATTCCGGAATTCAGCGCACCGCTGTAAGTCACGGGATCAGAGTCATCATCAGGGTTCATTCCAATGCGAAGGCTGATATAATCCTGAGCATCATAGAAAATAACCAGAGTATCAACTGTATTCATATCAAGAGCAGCCAGTTCCTCCGCATGCCTGTCATAGGTTGAATCCTCAAACTGTGTAGAAGCCCCAACAAGTTCATTGCAGCTGCCATTTACAATACATTTTGCAACATTGAAAAAGCTGAAGGCATCAATGGGCTCACTTCCGTTTGCATCCTTCAGCGCCACCGTGGAAGCAGGGAAGCCAGCATTGATAACATTGGCGCCAAGCTTTTTCTCCACCTGCTGCACAAATCCATTCTCGTCATTGTAATAAGTCAGGATGTCATTTCCCAGGAAAAGAATCGTCTCCTTCCCGTCATCCTCGTGAAGCGCCTTTTTATCTTCAGGCATAAGGAATATCTGGTCCAGAACCTCGACCTCAAAGCTTTCGCCCGTCACACCTTCTGTCTTGGCTGTTCCCATGTTCCAGCGAATAAGCTTGTACGCCGAGAAGATCACCACAGCGATGATCACACCAAGCAGCACCTTGAATACCCATGAGGGAACACCATTCTGTTCATTCAATTCATCTCTCTCGTCTCTATCTTTACCCATTACGCATATCCTTCCTTTTCACATCTTTGAACTGCCCACAGGCTGCCATAACTCAGGCTTTGGTCCATCCATCGCCGCGATACATTACCAGTCCTGTGACAAAAGCGCGTCATAGTCGAATTCTTCAACCATGCTTCGCATCTTCAAAAGGTTATTTTCCATCTCCTTTGAGGAGTGCACTTCATATTCACCGCTCTTAAAGCATTCTACCATAAATCTGTTGATGTCGGGTTTGTAATGAGAATAATCCGCATAGTTGTTGAGATCTGTGATCTCCTCCATGGTCTGAAAATAAAAAAGGTGCACGTTATCATACTTCAAAAGTTCATCCGCCACACACTGGTACTGCTCAAAGGCCGCCTCGTAGAACCCTTCCTGTTGCAGGTTGTGCCAGTACAGAATGCTGTAGGGCGGGAAAAAGAAATAAAACTGAGTTTCCGGATGCTTCTTCACAAATGGAAGGATATTTTCCTCAAGGTTCGCTTCCGTAGCCGGCAGCACGTCCTCTTTTCCGTACACAACCTCCGACTTCTCCGGCTCCTCATAGGTGTGCATAACCCATTGAATGTTGTAATAATCCGGTGTCCACCAGCTGAAGTATATCTCCGAAAGGTCCGAGCCCTTGCGCTGGATCAGGGGCCTCATGATGTACTGCAGGATCACGTCCTTGTTCAGCACATACTTCACATCATTAAACACATTGTCGTCATACAGATACTCCGGCAGCGGATACTTGGTTTCCATTGTATCAGCAGTCATGGTAGGGATATCCAGGGCAAAAAACACCGCTCCCATAGGATTTGCCTGCCTTGCCCGGGTATTCTCATCAAACACGATGGAGAGGATGTTGTAATCATCCCTTGGATACGCCCCGCTGTAGCTGAGCTTCAAGGTGTCGTACCCAAGAATATCCCTGAAATCGTCGGTATCAAAATTCACAGTCATGGAAGATCCGATGATGCATCCGTCATAGGTCATATTCTCCGCCATCCCGGGGTTCTGACTGAGCTGATTGTCCACGATATAAGGAAATCCAGGCAGCGGCTTGTGATAATGGAAAAACGGATCCACATAAACCACCAAAGCTGCCAGGGCCGCAAACACCACCAGCGCTCCGGCGATCAGCCCCGCAAACAGGCGCCCATAGTGACGGTCATTCCCAGTCCCTGTCTTATTCAATTGTTCATTTGAATTCATATCATCATGCATAACTACACACACTTCCCAGGTACAGTGATAATTTATCAAAAGCAATGAAGGCTATCCGCAGCATCTTTTCCCTAGAAATTCATATACAGGAAGGTGCTGACGCCTGCGAAGCTCACCACCGACCACACCAGTAATAATCCGGTCAAAAGAGTCGTCTTCACGCCGATACGATCCCGTCTCGCCCTCTCTATGGCATTGGGGGCAAAAAACACAACTGCTGCCGCAAACGCAACGAACAGCCACAGGCAGATATCCCAGGCGAAGCTCAGCTTCATTATCGGAGTCACCTTTATGACATACCACAGCTCATCCAGCATAAAGCATGAAGACAGCGCAGAAGCTATGGGCTTTCTGCCGCCTGTAAACATGCGTCCGATAAGAAGAAGCGCATCTCTGACATTAGCTGCTCTGAAGAACACCCATGCAAGAGTTACGTAAATAAAGGTCATTATCACCTTTATTGCCCGGGGCACAGGCAGAGGATGATCTTTCAGCATCCTTGTCACCACATACAACGCGCCATGTAAAACTCCCCAGATAATGAAGGTCCATCCGTTTCCGTGCCAGAGACCGCTTACCAGAAATACGATCATAAGATTGGTATACATTCTGGCCATTCCTTTGCGGTTTCCGCCCAGAGGAATGTAGATGTATTTAGTAAAGAACTTCGTCAGAGTAATGTGCCATCTCTTCCAGAAGTCTATGATATTCTCGGCTTTGTAGGGAGAGTTGAAATTAAGCGGCAGCTCAAATCCCATCATCTTGCAAACGCCTGCTGCCATATCGCAGTATCCGCTGAAATCGAAGTACAGCTGGAACGAATAGAACGCCGCAACCAGCACAGCTTCAAGGCTTCCCAGGGTAGGAATATTGTCAAATCCCCAGTTTACTGCTTTTCCAAAGGTATCCGCCAGAATGACCTTCTTAAAAAGGCCCATGGAAAAGAGATACAGGCTCCGCAGAAGAACCTCATAGTCCACACAGGCATCCAAGGCTTTCTCAAACTCTTCATCAAACTCGGAATAGCGCATCAGCGGCCCCTGAAGAAGTTTTGGAAAGAACAGAATGTAGGAAAGATACCCAAGAAGATCAAATCCATTGCCGTTTCCGGCAGTTTCACCGGAGACCGGGATTTCTCCCCGATACAGATCCACCAGATAGGAAATCTGATTAAAAGTATAGAAGCTCACAGCCACAGGAAAGAATATTCCGTTAAACTTAAAAGCCAGAAGCCATATCACATTAACCGTCACGGCAGCCCCAAGGAGAATTCTGCCGGGAGTTAAAGCGGCAGTACCATTGACGAAAGCAGATTCATCTGCTCCCTTAAGTCCTTCCTCTTTTCGTAATACAACCTTCTCAGTGTGCCTTACCAGTATCCATGCCAGCACCCCGTTCACCACGATGCTCATCACCAGCGCCAACAGATTACGCCATCCAAAGGGCGCATAAAAAAGAAGGGAGAAAGCAGCCACTAAGGCCTTGCACAACTCCCTCATCTTAGGATCATCATATGATGCCTTCCTGACAGCAAAGAACACTATCAGAAAAACAGGAAAAAATGCCAGCATAAAAATATATGAATTGAACAGCATATAATCAGAGTTACCCCTTATTCTCTAACAATTCTTCGATCACTTCAGACCAGATCATACACATGTTGAGGCCACTGTTTATCCTCGGGAGGATAGGACATGTAATCCCCGTAGGTAATGGAAAACCACCTGTCATAGAGCTTTGGCATCGGGAATTCCTTCCCTCTTATAATGCCCATATCGCACCCATTCAGGATGCACGGGCCAAAGAATGTAAGCCCCCAGTACTTTGGATTCATCTGCTCGTTGGAGACAAAGATGGTTGGCAGTTCATCTTCTGTTGCGCCATGTCCTACACCGGAAATCCCTGACACAGCAGTGCCTGCGTTTTCTTTATCCATCCCTTGCGGCATCGTCAGCACTCCGCCTTCAACCTGTACTTTTTTGTACCACGCGGCAATCTTACTTAAGGGTATCAGCTTTCCAACGGATGACAGCACAAAGGCCACCGCCTTCATAGCCCCCTTAAAGTGAACATAATTCACATAGGGTCTGTGACCCAGAGCCAGAGCATAAAAGAACTTAAGCTTTGTCAGCTGAAAGTCACTTTTCTTTATATCATAAACAAACAGATCCATGGTGGGGTGTAAAAATCTCCCATCATAAAAATCGTCCGCCCCGAAATTGGTGGCGGCATATGTAACAGACGTGTTGGCAATCTTCACCATGAAATCATAGAAGGTGGGATAGTCCTCGGGTCTAAGGAGTTTAAGCCTCTCAGGCGCCTCTTTTTCAAATACCTCAAGAAACCTCTCATACTCAGCCCTTACAAATCCTATATCCACATCATCGTCCCAGGGGATGAAATCCCGGTGCCTTACCGCCCCAAGGAAAGTTCCCCCGTGAAGATAATATTTTATATCATATTTGCGGCAGATCCTGTCTACCTCGCATAGCATGTCGAAGTTGGCATCATGGATCTTTTCCATATATTTTGCAGTTTTCTCATCCATGGCTCATGCCATCCTCACACGCTGCTTGTTTTTATAAACCATCAAGTGCTTCAACCCTGTTCAATCACCTCAGGGTCAGCATAGATATAATATCCGTCCACTGTATCAATGAGCTTAAGTCCCAGAGTGGTCAGGGACTTATCTATTCTGCGCTCTGTAGACAGCACAATATAGCTGCACTTTGTCTGCCTTGTGGCCTCAAGAAGTGCCTCGGCATCAATTACCTCAGGCTTTTCCATCACCTCATAGACCACGTTGTAGTAATCCCACTGAGTCGCCACCATCTCCCTGCCATAAGGCATAAGAATGTCGGTGTCATACTGCCTTACAAAATGCACCAGCTCTGAAGGAAAAGCCGCGCGAACTCTCGGTTCCCCTTCTTTGGGAGCGATAACATCACAGATATTGATAACATGCTGAGGAATATGATAAGCATTCTCAGCAACAGTCACATACTGGTTCAGGTACACCAAAGATCCCGACAGCACCAAAGCTGCCAGCACTGCAACACCTGCAACTCTCTGCCATTTTCTTTTCCCGAAGCTGACAGCAAACCTGCAGCCGGCGTAGCCGATCACTACGTACATGGGGACCAGCCACAGAAGTCTGTAGTAGGTATCGCTTCCATCGTCGAAGGCAGCCACGTACAATATCTTTGTTACAGGCAAAAGAAATCCCACCATGATCACAATGGGAAATATTCCCAGCAGTATTTTTCTTTTAAGATCCTTCTCCGTAACGGTGATATAAATCGCCGCTGCGATCAGAAGGATTGGAAGGAAGGGGTTCCCAAAGTAAAGCTTAAAGGCAACCCAGCACTCCATAAAGATTCCATACATAGCTTATCTCCTACAGCGAAAAATATACAGCCAGATAGGCCAGGTTCGGCAGGATACACAAGAAGGCTCCCACAAGCACAGTCCATCTCTTGGAAAAGAACAGAAGTATCAAGGTAAGCAGTCCTATCAGAGCGCTTCCAAAGATAACTCCCATGGAGCTGCAAACTCCCGAAAACATATTTACCAGCCATAAGATAGCCCAGGGAGCGATACGCTCTCTTTTGCCCGACAGTCTCTGATATCTGGCCACATCCTCCGCAACAGAGGTTCGCTTCATAAGAGAACTGTCTTTGTTATCAAATACCGGAGCCTTGCCTCCGGGCTTAATATCCTCAAACATCCAGAGGAACATCCATATGATCATTGGAAATACCAGGTTTGCCACCAGTGCCTTGCCCTGCCAGGTCCTCATAAGAAAGAAGGTGGCCGGAGTGTATATGGAAACATTTCCGAACATCATGAGAACCGCGATGAACACCATGAATACAGGTATCACGTGTTGTCTTCTTCTGAAAAGCACCCTTCCGATCTCCACATAAACCAGATAAACCATGGGAATGAAGAACAGAGGCATTATGCTGTGAGACAGGATTGTGGCGTGTATATCGCTCTTTTTGGCCACAAACCCGATCCACATGGTAATAACTGCCAGAGCATGCCTTATATCCAATGAAGTACTGCTCCCGGTATAGGGCAGGATCGTGTTCATGACTCCGGCCTGCTGTGCCAGAAGAGACTCAACCACATAGTAGGCGTCATCCCCGTCGAAGCTTGCCATCACAACGCTCATCACCATCTGGAAGATCATGATGACAAAAAAGATTCCCCAGTAGATGAGGCTTTCCTTGGAATAATCCAGTTTAAACATAAGCGGATCGGATCTTGGATTCATCAGGTCCTGCGCCTGGGCATGGGCCTCACCCGGGAACAGCGTAAGAAAGCTCTTTTCCCCGCGGAAAAGAAGCATCGCAGTCCGGGCAGCCCCCGCAAGAGCCAGAAGAAGTGATGCTATCATAAAAAATCTGCAGCAAATACTAAAGGCATCATAAACAATCCTGGTCATGCAGGCAATGGCCACCACCTCGAAGACAGCCATATACATAAGGAAGCCAAAAATAAAGGTTATCCCCGCTGTACGCCTTGGTCTTGGCAATATGAAGTTGAAGGCAAGTCCGATGAAAAAGGGCACAAGAACAAGCCACAGCACCAGACCAAGTGCCGACAAAACAATGTTCATCTGTTATTTACTCCGCAAGCATAAGTTTAAGGTGCTCCTGAAGGATACTGATACCGGTGAGATTCTCTCCGCCTCTGGGAATGATGATATCAGCATACTTCTTGCTGGGCTCAACAAACTGCTCGTGCATGGGTTTTACAGTCTCTCTGTACTGGGTAAGGATAGATTCGATGCTCCTTGCTCGCTCCACCATATCCCTTCTGATCCTTCGCATAAGTCTCTCATCGGCATCGGTCTCAACAAAGACCTTGATGTCCATAAGGTCGCGAAGCTGCTTGTTCTCCAGGATCAGGATCCCCTCAAGGATGATAACCTTCTTGGGAACCACATGAACTGTGGCATCAGACCTGTTGTGAATGGTGTAATCGTAAACAGGCATATCGATGGCTTCGTTGTTCTTGAGTTTCTTCACATCCTCGATCATAAGGTCCGTATCAAAGGACTCGGGATGGTCATAGTTGAGCCTGCTCCTGTCCTCATAGGAAAGATCGTCGTGGGCCTTGTAATATGAGTCATGGTTCAGCACCACAATATCGTCTCCAAACTTCTCCTTTATCTTTCTTACAATGGTGGTCTTTCCGGAAGCTGTACCTCCCGCAATTCCTACAATGCATGCTTTCTCGCTCATAGTTTCCTCCGTTTATTGTTCATAATTATCAAAATTTATACGTTTCTCTTCAACCACTATAGGTCTTCCGATGACCCTGGTGTTTATGTTCAAAATATATTCGCCCATGATTCCTATGAAAAAGAGCTGTATAGCGCCAATCAGGAACAGGCCGATGATCATGGGAGCGTAACCGGCATGGAAACTATACCAGTGGGTCAGTTTAAGCACCAGGTACACGATAGCCACGATAATATCTGCAAGTGCGCAAAAGAACCCTGCGAAGGTACAGAGTCTAAGTCCCACCTTGGAATAGGAGGTTATGCTGAGCATTGCCGCATCATACAGGGTGTAGAAGTTGTTGTGGGTCCTGCCGGCCCTGCGCTTTGGCTGCTGATATTCCACAGTGGTCATATTAAAGCCCTCGCCGTACTCCGCAACAATCCCCCGAAGAAACGGAACAGGATCATTGAGCTTTCGAAGCAGTTCAATGAAAGTCCTGTCATACAGTCCGAATCCTGTGAAATGCTCTATCATCCTGACGTTGGACATGTTTCTGATAAGCCTGTAGTAACAGGTCCTGAGGAAATATATAAAAGGATTCTCCCTGCTGGATTTCTTAACGGCGCTCACAATCCTGTGCCCCTTCTCCCACTCTTTTACCAGAAGAGGAATCAGTTCCACGGGGTCCTGAAAATCAGCGCAAACAGGGATAACGCAGTCACCGTCAAGCTGACACATGCCGTAGAAAGGAGAACTGAACTGTCCGAAGTTGGTCACATTAAATATGGCCTTGATCCTGCGGTTCTGGGCGCAGAGCTTCTCTATCTCATCTCGTGTACCGTCGGTGGAGGCATTATCAATAAAAGCTATCTCGTAGTCGTAGGAGGAAAGACTCTTTGAAAGCTCTGCCTCCACAGCACCGGCGATAGCCGCCACATTTTCCACTTCATTAAAGCAGGGAATAAGAATACTTATCTTCTTCATAATCTCCCTTTTAAAGAAACTCGGAGCCGTGTGTAGCTCCGAGTTTGGTTGTTTGATATATTGCCGCGATGGGCACAGGGTCAGTCTACCTCAACCTCATCTTCTGTGGCCTTGGATTCATCTGACTCATGATATTCCTTCTCAGTGTTGACGTTCCAGATATTGCTGCGGTCCTGAGTGCCTGAAAGAATATTCTTAACAGTCTCAAAGGATGTGCACATGGAGTGGTCAATGTTGTTGTATCTGTGCTGACCGTTTCTGCCGACACAGTACAGGTTGTCAATGGTGTTGAGGTACTCAACTAGCTTATCCATATCATCATAGGTATCGAAGTATGCAGGATATGCCTTCTTAACTCGTTCCATATGATAATCAATAACTTCCGAAGGATTGCTGATAAGGTCCAATGTTACCATCTCATCAATGGCCATCTTCGCAAACTCGTCCTCGGTCATATTCCACATGGAATCGCCCTCGAAGCAGAAATACTCAAGTCCGACCCATACGGTATTCTGGATGTCCTTAACCAGGTAAGGGGACCAGTTATTGTAAATCTGGAAACGTCCCATCTTAACGGTTCTGTCCTGAACGTAAACCCAGTTGTCAGGCACGATATTGCCAATGGTCTTGATATTGGTCTTATTTACAAGATTGAGCTTGGGAACAAGAACTCCAAGAGTCATATAGTCACGATAAGGAAGTCCCGCTGCAATCCTTGCAGGATCTGCAGGAACATCGTTCATACCTGCAACAAGATCCTTAACAGGCATTGAGCTGATAACTACATCGCCGTCGATATCAATCTCCTGTCCATCCTGAAGATAGGTAACACCCTTGATGTGATTGCCGTTCTTACGAACCTTAACAACCTTGGCATTCATGATGATGGTGCCACCAAGCTTCTTGATCTCCTCAGCGGTAACATCCCAAAGCTGTCCGGGACCAAGCTTGGGATAAGAGAATTCCTCGATAAGGGAAGTCTCAACCTTGCCTCCGGTCTTGCCATGCTTCTTGTTAAAGGCGTTCTTGAGAACTGCCAGGATCGATACACCCTTTACACGCTGAGCACCCCAGGAAGGGTCAATTTCAGAGGGATGTCTGCCCCAGAGATTCTCGGTATAGTACTCAAAGAACATGGAATAAAGCTTCTTGCCGAAACGATTTACATAGAAATCCTCCAGAGACTTCTCCTCTCTCTTAAAGAGCATGGCATGAAGATAGGAAAATCCACAGGCCATCGTCTTGGCAAAGCCCATATTCTTGAAAGTTTCAACCTTCAGTGAAATGGGATAATCATAGAACTTTCTGTCAAAAAAGATACGGGAAACGCGGTTACGCCTTAACATAACCCTGTCCGTCTTCTCGGGATCCGGACCGCCCTTCTTCATCTTCATGGGACGGTCAAGAACAATGTCATCATAAGTCGGTGCACCCTGCTGAGGGAGCATGTTCTCCCACCACTCATTTACCTCAGGCACCTTGGAAAAGAATCTGTGGCCGCCCATATCCATACGGTTGCCCTTGTACTCAACAGTCCTTGAAATACCGCCGAACTTGTCAGACTCCTCAAACACAATTACCTGATAATCCTTGGATTTGGTCAGAAGCTCATACGCAGCAGTAAGTCCCGCAGGGCCTGCTCCGATAATAAGCGCTTTTTTCATACGGAATACCTTCCTAAAAATAATATTTTACACAACATAAGTAGTATACCCCACAGCGCCGTTTTCTTCAACAGTTTGCGGGGAGAGAACGTTGGCATATTCCGGTTCATACAATACATGATTGTAGCATGGATTATTTAACGTTATACCGTCTATTTCTTAAGACTTTCTTAAGATTAGTCCTCCGTTTCTTAATTTTTCTACAAAATTCACACAAAAGTTGTTTTTTGGTGTTAGAATGTGTTTTGGAAAAGCGAGGAGAAATCTATGAAAAAGAATTTAAAACTTATAACAACCATATTACTTACAACAACGCTGGTTCTTTCAGGATGTTCACTAAAAACCGACAAGGATACTCAGACTGCTACCGAATATGTCAATGATGATGCGGCTACTTCCGAGGAAACTACAGAGGATGCAGCTGATGCTGATTCTTCAATAGTGGTAATCGAGAACCTGTTTGAGCCTCTTCTTGAAGAGATCACATCATCAGCAGAGAGCTCAACTGTGGTTAAGGAAGAGCCCGCCGAAGAGGAGACAACAGAGGAGGACGTTGATAAGGTGGAAATGGTATTCTTCGGAGACAGCCAGTTCGCCAACGGCAGAAATGACGGATCCAGTATTGCTGACATGATTGCCACAAGAGTTCCCAATTCAGTGGTATATAACCTGGGAATCGGCGGATCGACAGCATCTTTGGAGGCATCTACAAATCTGGTAACTCCTGATAAAGTCACCAGCAACTGCTTTGTAGGAATGGCCTATGCACTGGCAGGAGAAGCGGATAGAAATACCATTCTTGCTGACAATCACGAAGTTCTCAACACCATGAACAGAATCAATCCTTCCAAGGTTGATTACTACTTCATCGAGTATGGTGCCAACGACTTCTTCAGCAATGTGAAACTTAATACTACAGAGAACAATGACCCGGATCAGATCCATACATATTATGGCGCCCTTAAGTGCGGGGTTGAAAGACTTAAAAAGCTAAGTCCCAATGCCACCATCTATATAATATCGCCTTTCTACAGCGTATATACCAGTCCTGACGGAAAGTACATCGGCGATTCCTATATAGTCAGCAACGGAATCGGAACCCTTGCAGATTATGCCAAGAAGTCACAGAACGTAGCCGAGGATACACAGGTTGTTTCTATTGATACCATGTTCAGGACCCATACCGATCTCTACCTCGATACAGCAGATCAGTATCTCATGGACGGTGTTCATTTAACGCTTAGAGGCAGGCAGATATTCGGACGTGTCTTTGCGCACTATATTAACTTTTCGGAACACAATGAACCCTATGCTTATTTGGAGACAGACTTTATCAAGATTGCCGAGTATGATACCGAGGAATATTACAGATACGATGAAGGCATGATGAAGGAATACTATCCTGAGTCATGGGCCAAGTATATAAAGGGAGAATTCCCTCTGGCTCAGCCTTCAGAAGAAGCTCTTTCCTGGGATAACTGATAAAGCCCTAAGATCACTGTTACAAGGAATCTTAATGAGTTAACCAAGACAAGGCCATATGCCATACCGGAGATTCCCATAAATACAGTCACAGGAATCACTACGATGGCGAAGGCTGCTGCATAGATGCAGTTTATGATCATCTGAAGCTTCTCATCAGAGAAACTAAGAACTACAACCATAAGAGTCCCGGACAGGAAGTACAACAACTGCCCAAGATTGGCAATGAGGAAATACTCCTTAGCCCTGGCAAATACATCCGGGTACATGATTTTAACAAATACATAGGATGCCGAAGTACAGACAACAGTCAGAACTGCAGTTACAGCAAGAAGCACAGCGCTGGATAGAAGGAATTTCCTTTTATCCAGCCTTATTTTATATCCGGCAAGATAACTGATGATTATACCGTTTAGTGGCGTGGTCAAAAGAGCTACAATCTTGCCCATAAGACTAGCCACATAGTAGACGGTCACCTCTTCCGCGCCTGTAAAGATACGCAAAAGAATCCTGTCCGCGTTCAAAATAAGGGCTGAAATAACATTACCCAGTGAAATATAGAAGGCAGCCTTTAAATTGTCTTTAAAGGCCACAGAACGTTCAAAAAAGGGAGGTCTCAGAATCGAGCCTCGAATGATTGTATATAGGATGCCGAACATCTCCCCCAAAAGCAGTACAAAAAGCCAGCCATACGACGAAGGGGAACCAAATCCCCCATAACCATCTCCCTGAGTTACGCCACTGAATATATCGAATATGATCAGACCAAGGATATAACCTGCTGCCACTGAAATAAAGAACAGGAAATAGTCTTTGAACCTGATGTTCATGCGGTACTCTACATCACAATAGTAGCGAACCACTGTGATCACCATCAGCACAAACAATCCTGCAGTAAGCCAGGCATCCCTTGTGTATCCTGCTGTTCCGGATTCAGGTCTGACCGCAAGCATTACCACCCCAATGCTCACCGGAACACAAATAACCGCTACTATACCCAGAAATGCATTGTAATCCCCGTTGGCTTCCGCTCTCTCTTTCCTTGCCACAATCCTTGAGTAGCTTGCGGAAGTGCCAAATCCCGCCCCCATTATAGACACGGCGGAAATAAAATAAAGAACGGTGCCAAAAGCCTCTGCTCCCATCCGGGCATTAAGCCCGGGATAGATCAAAAGCTGAAGGACACCGTTATATATTACGATTGCCAGTATACTCAGTATTAAATCTCTCGAAACCTTTCCGGCAAGATTTACGTTCTTATTCACTTTACCCGAATGGTTCTCGCTTGAAGATTCCAAAAGCTTTACTCCTCTTCTTTAGAGTAGTCAGTCTCCTTATGTCTCTGGAGCATGTTAAGCTGCATCTCAAAATCTCTTCTCTTATCAATAGCAAGGGTTGACAGGATGACTCCTGCAAACATACTCTGTACCGCTGCCATCATAACAAAGCAGCACACAATCAGTGTGGGGATCCTGGGAACAAGGTGAGTTGCCCAGTATTCCCGGAGGATAGGTATAAAGAAACCAACAGAAACCGCAGCCAGTACCAGTGCAATAATACAGAAGAAGCCGAATGGCTTATAGCTTCTGTAAAGTCTTGCTATGGTCTTTAAAACCTTGAAGCCATCAGCAAAGGTATTGAGTTTGGAAACAGATCCGTCGGGGCGGTCCCTGTAATCGATGATCACGTTGTCAATCTGCATGTTGTTATAAACAGCATGTATGGTCATCTCTGTCTCAATCTCAAAGCCCTTGGACAGAACCGGGAAGGTCTTGACGAACTCATAGGAGAAAGCCCTGAAGCCCGTCATGACATCTCTGATGTTGCAGTCAAAGAGCCTGTTAATGCTGGCTCTTACAAGGTCATTACCAAAATTGTGGAAAGGTCTCTTATTCTCCTGATAGTAGGTAGAAGAA
>JAILFT010000121.1 GCA_024697425.1 Butyrivibrio sp.
TGCAAGCGAAGTACAGTTCTTGAAAGCACTGCCATTAATCTCAGTTACAGTGGCCGGAATATTCACGTTTTTAAGTGATGAGCAGCTTTCAAAAGTACTTCCCTGGATTCTGGTTATCCCGCACCCATCTGCAAACGTCGCAGTCTCAAGGCCGGAGCATCTTGCAAAGGCACTGCTCCCAAGCGTTGTACAAGTAGCAGGTATTGAAACACTTGTAAGCTTCTGACAGTTATCAAAGGCATTGTAATCAATCTTAGTCACTGCCGAAGGAATCTGAAATCCTGTCAATAAAGAGCAGTTTTTAAAAGCATTGCTGCCTATTTCAGTAATCCCATCGTGTACTGTTACAGTTGCAAGAGCTGAACAGTCCTGGAATGTACCGTTCGAAATCTTAGTCACTCCGGCAGGAAATGCAAAACTTGTCAGGCTGGAACATTTTTCAAATGAATTATAATCAATCGCAGTGACCGTGTTGGGAACTGTAACCCCACTCAGCAATGAACATCCATAGAAAGCCTGCTGCCCTATCTGCGTTGCATTTGCAGGAAGTTTCACTGTAGTAAGTGCCGAACAGTTTTTAAAGATATAACTCGGAACTTTAGTCTTACCATTAGCTAATGTCAGATCACTTAAGTCAACAGCGGTCAGACCGGTACAATCTTCGAATATGCTCTCGCCAAGTATGGTGACTGTTTCAGGAATATCTATGCCGGTAAGAGATGAACATCCGCGAAAGGCTGAGCTTTCAATAGTTGTGAGCGCAGTCTCGCCATTATCATCCTTTTCAAATATGATCTGCTTAAGGTTCGTACAACCCCTAAACGCCTCCTGCTTTATGGTTACAACAGTACAGGGAACATAAGCTGTCGTTACAGTAGTATTTCCCTTGTAATAGTCAGTAGTCAGCTCGGTAATTCCTTTAAGAGGTCTGATTTCTCCCGTATATGCCGGAGGAATTATATGAAGAAGATTGTCGCTCTTTTTGTATACAACACCGTTTGTATGGTAATAGGTAGCACTGCCCTCTTCAATATAAATTGCAGCCAGATGTGTACATCCCGGAAAAGCATCTTTATACAGATTTGTAACACTCTTCGGGATGGTTATCTGTGTGAATGCTTCATTTGTACAATCCCTAAAAGCATTAGCGGAAATCTCGGTAATAACACTGTTTTCAGCAAAAGTTACTGTCTTAAGGCCATAGCACCTTTCAAAGGCATATGTATTTATTTTTGTCACTTTTGCAGGAATGACGATGCTTGTGAGTCCTGAATCCTTGAATACCTGGCTGCCAATAGATGTAACATTCGCAGGAATAGTTACTGTTGTGAGCTTGGTACATCCGTCAAAGGCGTTATTAGGGATAGCAGCCGCATAGTTTTCGGGCAGAGTCACAGATGTCAGGTCAGTACAGGAGCTTAATACTTCACTTCCAATCGAAGTAACGCTATCGGGAATTACGATACTTGTTAGTCCTGAACCCTTAAAAGCGTAGTTACCAATAGAAGTAGTAGTAGCAGGAAGTGCTATCTGCTTAAGCGCACTACAGTTTTCAAACATGCTGTTTGGAATTGAAACAGCAGTTGTCTGCTGAAGTGTAACAGATGAGAGTGATGAGCATCCGTAGAATATGTTACTCTCCAAAGAAGTAGCTGCAGCCGGAATAACCACGGTTGTCAGACCCGTACATTCTCTGAATGCACGTTCCTTGATGGTCGTAACGCCTGCCGGAATCGCAGCTTCAGTAATCCCAATGCACCCATAGAAAGCTTCTGAGCCGATAAACGTCAGATTCGCAGGCAAAGGGCAGCTCGTCAGAGCTTTACAATATGCGAAGGCCCTGCTTCCTATGGTAGTAACACTATCAGGAACGTTGATAGTAGCAAGAGTTGTACAATTGTCAAAACAGTTATTGGGAATGCTCTCTATTGCATTCGGCAATATAACTGTTGTAAGTTTGGGGCAATATGAAAATGAATTTGTATTCAGCACAACTGAAGCTGTAGACAGATCCACTGAAGTCAGTCCGCCGCAGTATCTAAATGCTTCTTGTCCTATTGACAAAAGGGATTGCGGAGCTGTAAAAGCTGTCAGTTTATGACAGCTGTCAAAAGAATTGCTTCCAATTGTGGTAATCGACTGAGGAAAGTTAAAAGACTCACACTTTGTACATCCCCTAAAGGCACTATTACCTATAGACGTGAGGATTGAGCCCTCCTGTATCTCCACAGCTGTTACATTAGAATAGTCCCTGAAGGCATTTTCACCTATAGCAGTAACGCCTTCCTCGATAATGATCTTCGTGGCACCGGACTTTGCATACTGACTGTACGGAGAAGAGTCGCTGCTGTTATAATCCGCCATAGCACCGGTTCCGTCGATTGTAAGAATATTGGTCTCTGTATCATAAGACCATGTTACATTCTCAGCGTCATCACCCTTTCCGCAGGTTCCGCTATTTGTCTCTTTAAGAAGCTTCTCTTCTTTTTCTTCGGAAACAGGAACTTCGGTCTCATCTTCTTGCGCAGCTTCCTCATCCTCGACGAGTTCTTCTTCACTTGCCTCCGGGGCATCAGTAATCTCGTTTTCTTCAGAATCACTATCAGGATCCGCGTTTTCTTTTCCGTCCTGATCATCTGCAGGGTTATCCGATCCGGATTCTGCTCCTTCACCGGAATATCCGGTTTCATCTCCGGTCTCGGAGCCGCTTATTACATCCGAAAGTTCAGAGGAAGCAGCTTCTTTGGAAACTGCCTCATCGTCATCGCTTTCCGGGTCCTCGGGATTTTCCTCATTAAGTAAGGACATTCCATCTGCACCCTCTACTGTAACATCACCGATAGATGAGTTCAGCAAGTTGCTGTCCATGGCATATACAGGTACTGCTGTCTGCACACAAAGTACGATCGCCAGCATAACCGAAAGCAGGTGTCTAAAACCAAATCTGTTTTGCCTCATCTCACAACCTCCACAAGAAAGCATTCTGCTATCATTCTAAAAAACAGACAATAATACATTTTCATTATATAAGTAATAAGGTCTGTCAACTTGATTTACAGTAAATATTTATTTAATATTAAGTTTTTTTTAATCTTTTTCAGTTTCCGGGCATGGGCAAAAAAATAGCGAAAGCCCCGGACAAGGAGCTCCCGCAAATTTGCTTTCGAATTCTTCTTTATTCTGTTTTATCCCTTTACGTTTCCTGCAGTAAGTACCTGCACGAAGAGTTCCAACGTGAAGTTAGATCAGCTAAAAGAGCCTAATATATAGCCCCTTCTCTTCCCGGGTAAATCCAAGCTTCTCCAGAACCCTCACGGAGGCTGCGTTCTCCTCCTCAGCCCTGGCAAATACCCGGCGGATCCCGAAGTGCTCTTTGCAATAGCCCAGGATGCTGCTGCAGGCCTCGGTGCAATAGCCCTGTCCCCACAGGTCCTGTGCAATAAAAAAGCCAAGCTCGGCGCAGTCATCCTCAAACATCCAGTCGTAGGGGTACTCATCCCTGTCAACATCAAAGCGGGGCTCAAGACCCGCTTCCCCGATGAGAGCATCCGTATTTCTGTCGAATATGCCCCACGTCCCAAAGCCGTACCTTCGGTAGACCAGCTCAGCATACTCCCTGCAAAGGAGCACCTCTTCCTCATATTCTTCGGGCGGGTCTATGAAGTCGGTCATATGGGGGCTTTCAAAAAGCTTAGCCTCAGCTGCCACATCGGACTCCTCAAGTTCTCTGACATAGCACCTTTCGGTCTCTAAAATAATATCCCTCATTTGTTATCCTTGTTTCTTTGCCACTTTGATTTCCAAAGCACATTTTTCTGAAATGGAATATCGAAGACTTCCCTCTCCCAGGCCGATTCCTGGTAGTCGTCCTCATCCTTATCATATTTAACATCCGGCACTGCGCCGCTGCTTTTTGAGATGTCCTTGGAGACGCTGATGCACTCCGATATCACTTCTATATTACTTTCATCAGAAAGAGTATTTTTCAAAAGAGCTATCACTTTACTGTTATAAGCGGCCATGGTAAGTCTGTTATATCTCCGCTCTCCTCCGACATTCCTTATGGTTTCAACCATTCCAAGCATTGCAAGAAGGATATAGGCCGGGTCCTCCATCTTCCTGGAGATCAGAAAATCCACATTCAGATCTCTTTCCATATCCGTACAGAGCACCACCGAAACGGGCTTTTCCTTAGAATCAAAAACCACAGTGCTTATGCGGCTGTTGCAGTGAGCCATATCATAGCCTGTAACATCGGCTCCCACATCAGCCAAAAAGTCGAACACCTTCCTCATCCGGGTAACAGTAAGATCCGAAAGCGAAAAACACGTTTCCGCCCTTTGACCGGTCGCAAGGGCCTTTTTCACCTTTGGTGAATAGAGCGCCACTCCCATGGGAACAGCCAGGATATCCGTAGACATTTCCATAGTATATCCCGCATCTGCAAGCAGTTCCTTCACTCCTTTTGCATGATCGGTGAAATCGGCATATATTTTGTTTATCCCCTTAGTCAAAAGAAGTTTCTCGGATGCAGCAAGAAGCGTTTTTCCGATACCCTTCCTTCTTCTGTTTTCGGATACCAAAACAGAGAGGATACGAGCCTCATCCTTTGAAATTTCAAAGGTAAGGAACGCCCCCTCTTTGTCGGTGATTCTTAATATCCTATCGCTGTTTACGGTTATGAACACCTGCATAGGTTCTTCTATCTCCCGGTCAGTTTTACAAGCCTTGGCCGTTCATTTGTATCGTCTCTTGCCGGAACGAAACCGCATTCCCTGAAGAAAAGAACTATCGTTTTTTCCTCAAGGTCTGAGATTATCTCCCCATCTTCATTATAGGGAATATCCGTCAAAATAACATCCACATCCTGGGCTTTGAGTATCCGGGTGATCTCTCTTATAAGCCGAAGGCCTTCTTCATTATGCCTTTTTTCCTGCGCTACGTAAATATAAACAAGCTCGGCGTAGTACAGACCCCCAGGGGTGATCCCCACATAAAACTGGGCAATTCCCACAAACTCATCTTCCCCGCCATCCCGGTTTTCTACGCTAAGGAGGGTATAATACCCCTCCTGTTTGATGTTCTTAAATACAAAATCCGGAATACCCGTAAATGTTCCTTCCAACGGTGCCTGCCGTATTGAATATATCCTTGTCATTCCTGCAGTCCTCACTTACAATGTGGCGTAACATCAGCCGGTTATGAATTTCATAAGTGCCTTGCCGCCAATGGCAAAAAGATTCATCATTCCGACGTTACTGGTAAACTTGCCCATGTTATCTTTAATAAGCTCTTTCATTACATCAGTGAAATCAATGCTCTTGATGTCGATATCACTTTCGTAGCGGCCTTTGTAGAATCTTTGGATCTGGATCTTGGTGATACTTAAATGTATATCGCCGAGTTCTTTTCTTAGGGATTTGATCTTTTTATTGTCTTCCTCCGAAAGATTATCCATCTTCCATATTTCTTTACTATCCTTTGTATACTTTCTTGCTATAGCATAGTACTCATCAAGCTTTTGCTTAAACAATTCACCGTAAGTGATCTCAACGTCACGGCCATCCCTCTTCACGGTAGTCTTTGTGGTCTCCTTGAGCATCATATCCATATTCTTGAGAATATCATCAAAGTATGCCACCTTCTGCAATTCCGTAAGGAACGCTGATGTGATGGGATTGTTCTTACTTTTGGCCTGCGTATACTTTGCATAGAGATTGTATATTTCTTCGGTAAGAGTGGCCTTCTTATCATCGGTCAATCCCTTATTATCCTGAAGATTACGCAGTTCCTTTATCTTACGGTCCAGCATAATGCCCAGAGGTATCATTTCTTCATAGATGAACAAAATACGCTCTATGGTGTCATCGTCAAGAGTCTGTACACCGGGAAGTAACACAGCGATCAGATTACTGATACCAAGATCAGTGACTATATTCTTGTCAGCTATATCCGGAAGCAGTTTAACAAAAAATACCGTCGCCTCCTGATTAAGGTCATTTTGAATAGATTTTCTCTTTTCTTTTTTTTGTTCCTCGGAAAGAGACGCATCACTATCAACTGCCTTGAACTTTTCTTTCCATCCGTCCCTGAAGGTTGTCCACTTGACTCTGTAGGACTTAAAATCAGGTATTTGCCCTTTGTCATAGCATCTTTTGATCTGGGCCTCAAAATTCGTCAGTTCCCCGAGAATGTTTTTGTCAAAATCAGCCCGCTTGTCAACAGGTGCAATACCCTTGGATAATTTGCCTGCCTTTTTGGTATTGTCCAAAAGCACCTTTGTGAATTCTTCCTTGTCGATTCCCATAAGGCTGTCATACTGCTGCTTGATGCTGGCAGCAAATCCTTTTCTGTTTCTGCTGGCAAGATACGCCTTGTCTATGACAAAACTAAGTCCGAGAGCCTTATTGGTATTGTTCCTCAGATGATTTTCAATATCGTCCAGATCATTTCCTATAGCCTTGATCTGACTGTTTATATCATCTATGGATTTCTGAAGTCGCAGTTGTCCCTGAGAGAAATTGTAAATGGAAGCCGGCAGCTTTACCCCCAGTTCCGATGCTTTTATAAGTGCAGCAGCTATTCGCTCCCCTGCCTCCTCATTTTCTCCCATTTCCAGGATCTCTTCAAAAGCCCGTTTTACCTGTGCCTTCTTGGCATCATCGTAGAACGCGTTAAAAGACTCATCATCATTATCAAGAAGATTGTTGAATTCTTCAAAGAACATATTCACATTACTTGCAGCGGCTGCCGTCATCATTCTGGTAATGGATATCTTCTGGGCGTCCGTAAACTTTACGGCATTTCCGTAATCTATAAGAGTTCCCTTTGTATCGCTAAGGAGAATATTTCCCGCATGCAGATCCGCATGATAATAGCCTGATCCGAAAAGGGCTTCCTCGAGCCATTTCTTGGTAATGTGGGCCATGATATCACGCTTTGCGATAAGATCGTTTGCAAGATTTATGAGCTTGGTCCTGGCCTGCCTGGTCTTTTCGATACTCTCCTGCGAAAGAGTTATGGCTCCCTCGCTTACAACCGTATTACCGTATTTGTCCAAGTACTTGTCATGAATTTCATCATGGACCTGCTTTCTTGTCTTAACGGAATCCAGCAGGATATCATCCAAAGTCTTGCCCGGAGCTTCCTTGATCATAAGATAATTGGCGGTAGGGGCAATGGTCCTGTCAACATCCTCGGAGGTGACATCTCCGTATCCTTTGTTGTAGACCCTGCCTTCTTCAATATTCTTGGCCTCCTGGGAAAGATCCAGCTCCATATAGTAATTTGAAAGCTGTCCCATATAGGTCTCGTACATACCCTTGCTTACTTTGCCTGCACAATCAAGCATAACCTTCTCTTCACGTTTCATGCGGTTTTGGCAGTCGGGGCGAAGGAGCTTGATGACCACCCGCTTACCCTCCGGCATGTCGGGGCCGAATATCTTACAAAGAAACGTCTGTCCCACGGAAGCGGCACCAAGGTTTTTGATTACTTCTATCCTGGTGACCCTTCCACCCGAAGCCTCTATCATGGTGTTCATCTGTGTTTTTATTACTCTCTCCGGAATGGAAGGAAGCTTTGACTTTACATCTCTTAATGCAAGGCGAACAGCTTCCGGAAGACTATCCTCCGGAAGTCCCTGAAGCATTTTATGCAGAAGAGGTCCCGCGCCTCTGATAAGTCCGGCAAAGTAATTGGATTGTATCTGCAGTTCTTCCCTCTCCTTACCGTATTTTTTTACCAAAGCCAGGTCATCCGCTGTGAGATCATCAAATTTTTTATCCAAAAGGACCTTGTACTTAGATAGTTTCTTTTGGCTGATCTCCTCAAAGAGCTTTTTATCGGACAGCTTTTCTATTTCAACCTTTTTGCAGGAGCGAAGTGCGGAAGACAGCATTGCCCGCTGATCCACAGTCTTCATTTTGGCAAAATAGTTCTTAAGTACTGTCTTTATGAACAGTCCCTGACCTGCGTTGGTTCTGGTGGAATTCTTCATGATACTGCTAAGAGTCACTTCCTCAAAGGGCTCCTTCTCCGTTTCAGGGAACATGGAATCCACAATCTTATTTACATTGTGCTGCATGATCGCGGCAGAATTCCTGATGCCGCTCTCCATGGTATTGTGAGATTTCTTAAGCTGATCATTTACCTCCAGGTTGTTTTTATCGAGAATAAGCTTCTCAATGTCTATGGCTCCTTTGGATTTCAAAAAGCCGACCATATCCCTGAGACTCTTTCCTATGGCCTTGGCAAAATTGTCATTTTTATCGCCGGAAACCCGGTCCAGAGACATTTTTTTCATTATGGTAGTTATAAGGTCGTGATCCTCATCTTTGTCGTCCTCAACAAGGAGCCTTAGCGCCTTCATATTAGAGAGAAGGACCGTCCTTATAAACTCCCCGGGATCATCTGCATTTTTGTCCATAATAAGAGTATCACTGGTAAAGATAAGCTCAGCCATCAGGTTCTTGACAGCCTTCTCATCGTCTGACCAGTCATTTTCATCGGCATTGGCCTGAACCTTGTACATGGATACATGATCTTCCATCTCACCACCTCTGGCTGCATCAAGTTCCATAAGTTCTGTCAGTGCAATACCGTTTATAAGATCCTCGTCCTGCTTGGCATCCTGAAGAATTTGCTTTATCTGCTCAGGAGTCTTCTTACCCTCTGCAAGTTCTCTGGCATAGCCAACCATGGCTGTTCTTCGAACGTTGTTAAAATCGTCCTTTTTAAGGTCCAGAACCTTGGCAAGGTACTCGGCAACATTGTCTCTGATATGGGTATATTCACCCTTTGTGATATCCGTCTTCTTCCTGTAGCTTTCAAGAAGATCCACAACAGCATCCTTCCCGTAAAATTCGGGACGCTGCATAACATCGTTGGTAAGCTGCTGATATAACCCCTGTGCAGTATTATTCAGCGCTATCTTTCCATGCTTCTCAATAGCAAAAAGCTGATTCTCCGCCGTCTGAAGGATTCTGACTTTTTTGCCCATGACACTTACATCAAGGACCTGAACCTGCCCCGGTTTGAACCGACTTAAATCCTTCATGAGTTCGAGGTTATTGCTTACAAGCTTCTGTATATCCTTGGGCTTATTTCCTGCTGCAGCATACGCATTCCTTATGCTGTAATCCGCTCCGAAGACTCTCAGTGCGTTTATAACATCATCGCCGGCTTCCTCAGCCTTTAAGGTTTCTTTTATCTCAAGTTTTGAGGTTCTGACCACATTCTTGGACTTAGTTCTGGACATGCCAAGAAGCTCTCCCATGGTATAGTCTTCCTTGTTACTGAAATCCAGATCCTTTACCAATGACAGAGTGTCATTCTCATATGAAAGTCCCTGCCATACGGCAAAAACTTTTTCATAACGTTTATTGTGCTTCTTGGTGGAGAGATAGTCTTCGCAGAATTTGATGGCAACCGCGTAGTATACCTTAAGTTCCTCTATATTTTCCCTTGTAACCTCCATATCCCTGATGGCTTCAAGATGATAGGTAAGGCGCAGAACCTCAGTCTTAAGTGCTGCCATTTCCGGAGAGTCGCTCTTTGAATGATCATTGATCAGAAGCTGTGTGAGGTCTCTCGATTTCTTATAGTTAAGGCTCCTAATTGCTTCCTGCTGTTCTTCCTTAGTATAGTAGCTGTATATAGCTTCTTCCTCGATCTCTTCACCATTGGCAAACATATCAAGGACCTTGTTGATCTCATCCACTTCAGCCTGGGTATCTTTGACCCTGCTTGCTTCCCTGGCATCAAAGTTTCTTTCTTTTTTCAGATCGACTACCAGTCTGTCCTGCCTTGAGAGAAGATCATGAATATCCCTTGCAGTATACTTAGGAGGCATGGATTTACCTATATCCTGTCTCTTCCCGGAAAGCTTCACGCTTCTTACAGATTCGCTATCCTGGCCAAAAGAGTCTTCCATCAGCCTGTTATCTTCAAAGTAGATGGTACTGTTTAAGTACTCCTCCACGTCATAAGGACTTTGCATGTCCTTCATTTTGGGCTGCTGGGTATTGATCTCCTGGATTACTTTCTTTCTGGTCTTCTTCATATAACACTCCTATCTGTTGCAAGTTGCCACAATTAAAGTATATATCCATTTATACGAAGAAAGACACATTTTTGAAACTAAATATCCAGTATTTCGGAAAAAAAACTTATTTTAAACTCTGATTCGTCACACTCCGCGGCAGGGCCTATTCCGACACTGTGAAACCCCGCTGCATTTGCCGCGTTTATACCCGAGATTGCATCTTCTATCACAAGGCACTCCTCGTTTTTAAGCCCAAGAATTCCCGCAGCCTTGATGAACACCTCAGGGTCGGGCTTGGACCTGGAGATCATGTTGCCGTCGCTGATACCGTCAAAGGCATCAGTAAGGGCTGTCCTCTCCAGGATAAACCGGGTGTTCTTTGAGGAAGAGCCAATGGCAAGACCATATCCTCTTTCCTTAAGCTCCCTTAAGGTGCTTCTTACCTCCTCAGTGACATCCCCGGGGCCCATATTCTTCAGAAGTTCTCTGTAGATATTGTTCTTTTTTTCCATGAGAGCAGCCTTTTCCTCCGGGCTGTATGCAGCTGCTGCCCTCTCAAGTATGATCTCAAGGCTTTCTGCCCTTGAGACTCCGCGGAGTCTTTCATTTATCTTTCTGTCAAAATATATCCCCTCATCGTCCGCGATGGATTTCCACGCCTGATAGTGATACTCATCGGTGCTGCAGATGACTCCGTCCAGGTCAAAGATTATCCCTTTTATATTCATCTTGCCCATCCTTTCTCTCTCTCTTTATATGTAATCCTTTCCGCAGAAGGGATCTATGGGGCTTACTCCCTCAAACTTCGATCTTCCCATGAGTTTTTCAATCACAGCATTGCAGAAGTCTTCATTACCGCTGTAAGCATTGATATAGGTTCCGATCATGGGTGCATCAAAAAGATGATAGGGGTATGCAGTGGAGACCATTATCATCGGTATCTCTTTTGCATGCCAGGGAGCATCATCACCGAGGCCAAAGAGCACATTCCAGTTAAGACGCAGGGTGGTGTTATTGGATGCATTCTCCATGTTGCAGACATAGATATACAGATCGTAATCCTTCTTCATCTCGGAAACGCTTCTGTACATTTCATTCAAAAGAGCCTTCTTCTTGTCCGGGAGGTTTTCAACATCCATGAAATCCATGGGCGTTATCCGCGTTCTCCTGTCCCTTACGGTAACTTCGAACCCTTCCTTCTCAAGCTTTTCCTTCCACATCAGCGCAAAATCGCTGCAGGGATCCATCTCTTTGTCTATAACATTAAGGTATATTCTCTTATACTTACCCGGATTTACAGGCAAAAGAGCCTTCTCATCCCTGACAAGGGTGATGGCCTTATCGGCAACCTCTTTTGCAAAGGCTCTATGCTCACTGCAGCCAACAATGTCTATGGCATCCTCCGGGGGAACAAGTCTTCCTTCCCTCTGCTTTACATGAAGTCCCAGTGAGGCCTTTGTGGCAAGGATGCGAAGAACCGCCTCATCCAGGCGCTCATTTGTAAGAAGACCGCTTTTCAGTCCATCTTTCAAAAAGCCGATGTCCTCGGAAAGATCCTTGTTAAAGAGGATCATATCGCAGCCGCTCATAATTGCCGTAGGGATGGCCCTGCTCCTTGGCATTGCCGAGGTAAAGCCCACCATCGGGGTCGCATCAGTGATGATAAGACCGTTAAAGCCAAGTTTTCCTCTAAG
>JAILFT010000086.1 GCA_024697425.1 Butyrivibrio sp.
GGATGAGAGCCTTGGAATCACAGTTCCCGTAGCTCTTCACCTTGATCACGGTACATACGACGGATGCTACAAGTGCATCAAGGCCGGATTCACATCAATCATGTTCGACGGCTCACACTACGACATCGAAGAGAACGTTGCAAAGACTTCAGAGCTTGTAAATGTTTCTCATCAGCTGGGTATTTCTATCGAGGCTGAGGTTGGTTCAATCGGCGGCGAGGAAGACGGCGTTATCGGAATGGGCGAGTGTGCTGATCCCGAAGAGTGCAAGAGAATCGCTGATCTTGGCGTAGATATGCTTGCAGCAGGTATCGGTAACATCCACGGCAAATATCCTGAGGGATGGCCCGGACTCAGATTCGACGTTCTGGATGCAATCCAGCAGAAGACAGGTGTTATGCCTCTCGTTCTTCATGGCGGCACAGGAATCCCTGCAGACATGATCAAGAAGGCTATCACACTTGGAGTTTCCAAGATCAATGTTAATACTGAGTGCCAGCTTTCATTCGCTGATGCTACACGTAAGTACATTGAGGCAGGCAAGGACCTTGAGGGCAAGGGATTTGATCCTCGTAAGCTTCTTGCACCCGGCGCTGAGGCTATCAAGGCTACAGTTAAGGAGAAGATGGAACTCTTCGGATCCGTTGGCAAGGCTTGATACGGACTATAGAGAGCACTTCCGAAAGGGTAGAGCTTATGGCTTTACCCTTTCTTTTTACATAAAAAGATATGAGGCGGGATTATCATGAACAATGAACTGACCAGAAAAGATATAGAGGACATGGAAGCGGAGATAGAGCACCGCAAAGTGGTTGTGAGAAAAGAGCTTCTGGAGCACGTCAAGGAAGCAAGGGCCCAGGGCGACCTTTCCGAGAATTTTGAATACTATGCAGCCAAAAAAGCCAAGAATCAGAACGAGAGCAGGATAAGATTTTTGGAGAGAATGATAAAGACTGCACGTGTTATTGACGATAATACAAAAGAAGACGAAGTGGGGATGAATAAGTCCGTCACTGTGAAGGTTGAGGAAGACGGCTCTTTTGAGACCTATAAGATCGTCACCACCATGAGGCAGAACTCCCTTAAAGGCCTCATCAGTATTGAATCTCCTCTGGGTAAACAATTACTTGGACACAGGGTAGGAGACCATGTTACTATTAAAGTAAGTGACGAATACAGTTACGATGTAACGATAACTAAAATAGAAAATACCGGACTTACGGATGAGGATAAGATAAGAGACTTCTGACCATATTATTGCAGGAGGTGTTTATGCGAGTTTTTCAACCAGTTGATCCCGAAGATATTGAGAGTGGTGCCTACACATTCAGCGGGCGCAAGTTTTTGGTAACGGCAGGAGACGAAACCAGAGTTAATACCACGGCTGCTTCTAACGGCGGCGTGGGACAGATGTGGGGAAAGCGGGTGATATTCGTCTGCGTCAGAGAAAATCGCTACACCAAAGAGCTTATCGACGCATCGGAAGAGTTCTCTTTGAGCTTCCTGGATAACAATGAATACAGAGGGGCCATGAAGTACCTGGAGGCTGTTTCCGGCAAGGATGAGGACAAGCTTAAGGGCGCAAGGCTGAACGTCTGCTATCATGAAGGGGTTCCTTTTATCGAGGAGTCCAGTAACGTTATCATCTGCAGGGTCCTTTACAAAAAAGAGATTGGGACGGATGGCTTTGTGGATGAAGCAATCCGTGACGAATTCTATAAGGGAGATAACAAGCACGTAATATATGTTGGGGAAATAATGAAGGTATTGGTAAGATAAAAAAGTCTTTTCTTATGAGGAACATATGAGAGGCAGTAAACTTAAGAATATCTTTGTAAGTTTCTTTACTATTGCAGCTGTTCTGACAAGCACTTTCTGCGGACCGTCCCCTGAGGGTACGAGCCGCTGTTTTGCTGCGCAGGAAGAGGGTGAGGAGCCCGAAACTCCCTCTTTTGAGACTGCGCCTAAGGTAATACTCCCCGAGGATGAGCATATCACCATCAAGATCGCAACCTGGTATGATGAATACAATCTTCAGCATCTTAAGGCATATCTTGCCAAAGATTTCCCAAATTATGACTTTGAATTTGTGTTTATAGGTAAGAGCAATTATGAGCCGATCATGGACGATCAGCTCTCTTTCAAGGGCGCGCCGGATATTCTCTACGTAGATCAGGAGATGGCCAGAAAACATGCGATCACCGGCTATTTTGCAGATCTGACGGAGGAGACAACTCAGTTTGCGCCGGAAGCCAAAAAAATGTTCGGCTACGGAACCAGAGTTTATGCCGTTCCAAACACATCGCAGTATACCTGTATCTTTTACAACAAAAAAATGTTTGAGAAATTTGCCATTAAACCTCCGACAGATTTGGACTCATTCATCTCTGTGTGCGACTACATAAGGCTGGTCAAGGGAATGAAGCCTTTAAGCGTCAGCCTCAAGAACATGTATGACGTAAGCGACCTGTTCCTTGGGGTGATAAGTGCCAGCTATCTGACCACGGACAGGGGCGCAGGCTTTGGAGGCAGGCTCCAGTACGGAAGAACGAATTTTACCGATGAGTTCGGAAATTATCTTGACGACTGGAACAAGCTCATTTCCCATAATGTCCTGAATAAAAAAATGTACACTCTGGATAAGCAAAATGCTATAGAGGAGTTTGCAAATGAGGAATGTGCCATGATATGCGGAGGTCCGGACACCTACAATGCCATCACAAGGATGAATCCGGATATAGAGATCGGAGCCATGACATTCTTTGGCAGCAGAGGCAAGAAAAAGGCCATAATAGGCGGGTGTGACTGCGGGTTTGCTGTAAATAAAAACTCACTTTACCTTGATCAGTCAAAAGAGGTAGTGGCGGCCCTGGGAAGTTTTTCCGGCCAGATGGCACTGTGGAAGGACAGGCCCGGAAGCCAGACCTATCTAATGGACACTGCATTTAGGAACGATAGGTCTTTTGATGAAATAGAAGAGATGACACTTTGCGGACAGGCTTTTACCCCCTGGATGGACTGGGGAGATGATCTTAACAGAGAGCCCAGAAGGAGGCTGGGGATCGAACTTCAGAAGTCCCTTTTGGGAGAGCAGTCGGTGAATGCTGCATTGAGGATAGTAGATACCGTTGTGGCAGAGATTCTGGAACAAAGCTGAGAGGTGCGTACATGAAGGTTCTGGAAATATTAAAAATTAAAAACCTGGATACGATAAAAGCCAGGCTGATATCCACTTTTGCGATACTTATCATAGTGCCCATCATGATCCTGGGAAGCTATTCCTATATAGTTGCCAGAGGTAATATTATTGAGCAGACAGAGATAGCCATGCGTGGAAATGCAGAGGTTATCGCTTATGGAATCGAAAATAATGCCAAGAGAGAAAATGATGTAGTAAAGTTCTTTTCCTATGAGGATACCTTGAGAAGGACCCTGGAGAGGGTTAAAGTTGATCCCTATTCTCTTACGGAAGAGATGAATAACACTATTGAGCCTCTCATCTGGTATTACCTTAGCAGCGACACCAATATCGAATCTATCGCATTTTATTCGGATCTGCTTGAAGTGCCCCATATGGGGGATTTTCTTATGCAGCCTGTTACGGAGCAGGAGAAGGCCTGGTATGAATTCACCGGGCAGGAATACGGCATAACCTGGGTAGTGGACAATTCCGGAGGCGTATATGCCATCAAAGCCCTGCTGGATGCGGGGACTTCCTCCAAGAGGATCGGAATGATCGCTCTTAAGGTAAAGAGTGAGTCCTTCTTCTCCATTACAAATCAGAGCAGCTATCTGAATAACGGTATGATCATACTTGACGAGGACGGAGAGATAATAGTCCAGACTCATATAGACGATGCCGGCCTGGAAGAGAAGATACTTCAGAGGGTAAAGAATGAGGAAATCTCCGATTTTGAGGCCAACGGTGAGTATTTCATTTCCAGATCGGAAAAGATTGTCAACGGATGGGTACTCTATTACTACATAGACAGGTCAGAAATCACGGCGGATGTATTCAGGATCCTTTTCTCCGTGCTTATTATAGCCGGACTTCTTTTCCTTCTGGCTCTTTTTATCGGATCCTTATATGCAGATAAGCTTTCCGGGAGGATTGCCCGGATCAATGTTATGGCCAACGAGATCAAAAACGGTTACTTTGGCGTTGAGGATCTGGACAGAAGTTCCGATGAGATTGGGCAGCTTTCCACTTCCATGAAGGAAATGGCGGAGACCTTAAGCGACATGGTGATTGAGATTGACAGAATGAACAAGGAGCAGCTCCAGCTGAAGGATAATGATATCCATTACAGAGAGTGGCTCTTCGATTTCGTGGTAGAAAAGAACAACGATATCCTCGCGGTGGTTAATGAAGGAAGCTTTGAGGCAAGCTTCATTACCGCCAACGCGGAGGCTGTTCTGGGAATTCCCATTGCCAAGCTGAAGGAGGATGTGAGAGTCCTTGCAAAGGCCCAAAGAGACGGAGAAGAAAGACGGCTTGATGAGATCATAGAAACCGTCATGGCAACGGGAGATGCTCAGGTTATTGATGAACTGAGGCTTAAGAACGTTAAGACCAATGAGCATCTGTATTACCGCGGTGCGGTAGTGTGCACCATCGATGACGGCGGAAAGAGAATGGCTCTGGCCTTCTACGACAGAACTCAGGAGATAAGACGTAATCACACTCTGCAGGAGGCTCTCAATGCGGCAGAGACCGCAAACAAGGCAAAGACAAGCTTCCTGGCCAACATGTCCCATGACTTCAGGACTCCTATGAACGCCATCACAGGATTTAATCTCCTTATAGACAAGCATGCCGAGGAGCCTGAGAAGGTAAGAGAATATACACATAAGATCGGTCTGGCATCTCACAATCTGCTTTCACTGCTCAACGACGTGCTTGACATGAGTAAGATCGAGAGCGGAAAGACCACTCTCGACATAAAGGAGATGGCACTGGGGCTTTTGCTGGAGGAGATCAATTCCGTTATCAGCTTCCAGGCAAAGGCCAAGAATCAGGAGTACATCATCAGGGCAGATACCCTTATGCACGATCTGTTTATGGGAGATAAGCAGAGGATCAATGAGATCCTGATGAATATCCTTGGAAATGCGGTTAAATACACGCCTGAGGGCGGCAGGATAGAGTTCTCCATAGACGAATCCGAGACTTCCTCGGAGGGATTCAATAACCTTAAATTTACCATTAAGGACAACGGTATCGGAATGAAGCCCGAGTACAAGGACAAGATCTTCGACGCCTTCTCCAGAGAGGAAAAAGGCGCAACGAAGACAATTCAGGGTACCGGACTTGGAATGGCGATCACCAAGAGCCTTGTAGAGCTCATGGGAGGAACCATCAGGGTGGATTCGGAGGAAGGCAAGGGATCCACATTTACAGTTAATTTAAGGCTTCAGGTAGTGAAAGACGATGACCTGGATATCTGGAAAGCCCATGGAATAAGGCGCTTCCTTGGAATAAACAAGAGCGAAGAAGAAAATAAATTCTTTAAGGGCAAGATGGATGCCTCGGGGCTTGAAGGAACTACGGCCTGCAGCGGATTGGAAGCCCTGGCAGCTATTGATGCCTATGCGCTTCAGGATAAGTTTTATGATTTTATCGTCGTTGATGAGTCAATCGATGATATGACAATGGCACAGCTTGTCAGAGAGATAAGAAGGAAGGACAAAAATCACAACAGTATCATTGCCGTGGCAGCGTCAAATACTGAGAAGATGGAGGAGGAGCTCAAAGATTCCGGTTACAGCGGGATCATGCAGAAGCCGATCCTGGAATACAGCATAAAGCAGCTTTTGAACGAGCTTACTTCCAAGGACGATCATAAGGAGGAGCAGGTTCAGAATCCTCTTGAGGGACTGAAATTCCTGGCTGCAGAGGATAATGACATCAATGCGGACATTCTGATAGAGCTCATGAACATGGAGGGCGCCACCGTTACCAGAGGATGCAACGGCCAGGAGGTTGTTGAGATGTTTAAGGCTGCCAGTGAAGGCGACTACGACATGATCCTTATGGATATCCAGATGCCGGTAATGAACGGATATGAAGCGGCAGCAGCCATCAGGGCTCTCGACTCCGAGTGGGCGCAGAGGATACCCATTATAGCCATGACGGCCAACGCCTACGCGGACGACGTTCAGCAGGCCTTTGACGCAGGCATGAATGCCCATGTCACAAAACCCATAGATATCAAAGTGATGGAGAAGACCATCCTTGAATTTAAACAATAATGTTGAGAGGAGATTCATCAATGAAGGGAATCAAGAAAGTTACAGAAGGAATTTACTGGATAGGAGGAAGCGACAGAAGACTTTCAAGGTTTGAGAATATTTTTCCCATTCCCGAGGGCGTATCTTACAACAGCTATTTTATAGATGACGAGAAGACTGCGGTGTTTGATACGGCAGACGTGTCGGTAGCGGATCAGTACCTTGAGAACCTTAAGGAAGCCCTTTCGGGAAAAAAGCTGGATTACCTCGTTGTACTTCACATGGAACCGGATCACTGCTCACAGATAGCCAATGTGACAGCTC
The DNA here is from genome assembly GCA_024697425.1 of Butyrivibrio sp. Taxonomy (GTDB): domain Bacteria; phylum Bacillota; class Clostridia; order Lachnospirales; family Lachnospiraceae; genus Butyrivibrio. The sequence goes on from JAILFT010000086.1 coordinate 6,556, forward strand.
TTTTCCCTGAGGTCACGGTTGTGGGCGGCAAGCAGACCTTCACATTTATGGAGCAGTTCTTCCCTGAGGCGAAGGACTTTAAGAAGCTTGAAGTCAAGGAGGGAGATACTCTTTCCACCGGCAAGCATACCTTTAAGTTCGTTGCTGCGCCAATGGTTCACTGGCCCGAGGTTTTGTTTGCCTATGACGAGGAGTCGAAGGCTCTTTTGTCGGCGGATGCCTTTGGAACCTTCGGTGCGCTGGATGGCGGACTTTTTGCGGATGAGTACGATTTTGAGAGGGATTTCCTCCCTTCGGCAAGAAGATACTACGCCAATATCGTGGGCAAATACGGCGTTCAGGTTCAGGCGGTCTTAAAGAAGGCAGCAGGCCTTGATATAGGCATGATCCTGCCTCTCCACGGCCCTGTCTGGAGGAAAGATATCGCGTGGTTCCTGGACAAATATAATAAATGGAGCACCTATGAATTTGAATCAGATGATGCTATAGTAGTATACGGTAGCCTTTACGGCCACACCGCCAGCGCTGCTGAGGCAGTTGCGGCGTCCCTTAGGGACAAGACCGGCAGGAACGTGCGTGTTTACGATGTTTCCGGCACAGATGTGTCCTATCTTATAGGGGAAGTGTGGCGCTGCCGCAAGATCGTTCTGATGTGTCCCACCTATAACAACGGCATTTATACTCCCATGGAGAATTTCCTTTCCGACATGGCGGCTCTTGGGGTACAGAACAGGGTATTTGCCCTGGGCCAGAACGGAACATGGGCTCCGGTTACGGTCAAGCTCATGACTGATAAGCTGTCACAGCTCAAGAATGTAACCATTCTGGAAGAGACTTTGACAATAAAGAGTGCGCTCCATGCTTCAGATGAAGCTGCACTTAACACTTTCACCGATGCTGTAGCAAAGGCTTAAGTGGAATAATGTGGAGGTAGTTTAGAATGAAAAGTGTTATGAAAAGAGTCATCGCAGGATTCATGGTAGCTGCTACCGTGATTGTTGCTTGCCTTGGTGCGGGTGAATTTTCAGGTCACCGGGGAGAAGTTGTACAGGCGGCAGGAAGACCCGTTAGTATCAATTCCTGTGTGATCTCGGGAGGAAATGTTGTGGTCAACGTATCCGCCTCATCTGTTCCCGGATCTTCAGACGGCCAGTACTATCTGTATTCCGATGAAGTATATCAGGACGGATGTGTGGGAACTGTTGTGGCAACAGCGCCCGCAGGTGCCAATGCGACCTTTACCTTCCCGCTTGGATATTACGGCGCAGGATCAAACCTGAGCAAGAAGTTCCTGGTAGCTGTTAAGAGCGGCGGATCAATGATACAGGTCAGTGACGAGCACTACATCACAAATCCCGAGGCTATTGCTTCTCAGACAAAGCCCAGGAATGACCACGGCATGAAGGGAATCCTTCCCAACAGCACAGACGTTGCAACTTTCAAGGATCTTGGAATTGCTCAGATCGTATATAACCTTTACATGGGAGATATTGTGGGACCGGCTCCGGATCCCTCACAGACCATCGGATTTAACTATAACGGAGTGGACTATCAGTTCAACGGTGCTGCTCTTGCACAGTATGACGGATTCGTTCGCTGGTGCACAGCCAACAACTTCCAGCTTACAATGACAGTCCTCAACAACAAGACAGCAGCCGGAGCAGATCTTATCCATCCTCTTTCAAGGGATGCTCACGTTTGCCCCGGATATGCCATGAATACCAAGGAGGATGGTGGCACACAGCACCTTAAGGCCATTGCGGCTTTCCTGGCGCAGAGATATTCAGGCGCCTACGGCGTTGTGGATAACTGGGTTGTTGGAAACGAAGTTAACGCCAGAACAGAGTGGTATTACATGAACTCAACCAACATTGAGCTCAATGTCAGCGAGTATGTTAAGGCCTTCCGTATCTTCTACAACGAGATTAAGGCTGTCAATGCAAATGCCCGCATCTATACCTCTTTTGACCAGGAATGGCAGAGAAAATCCAATCCCGGATGCTTCCTCTCCAAGGATTACCTGGACAGATTCAATTATTACATGGTAAGGGAGGGTAACGTTGACTGGTCACTTTCGGTTCACCCCTACAATGCGCCTTTGTTTGACCCTTATGCATGGAAACAGCAGTCCCAGTATGTAAATACATCGCTGGCAACTCCTTATATCACCATGGAGAACATTTACATCCTTACGGATTACATGTGCCAGCCCTCATTATTAAGCCCCAGCGGTGCGGTAAGACAGATCTCCCTTTCTGAGATCGGCTACACCTCAAGCTTTGGAGAGGATGCTCAGGCTGCATCCATCACCTACGCCTACACAATGGCTGAGAACAATCCTTACATCACAAGCTTCATTCTCTTCAGAGAGACAGATGATGCTCATGAGATGGAGAGCCATATAGCTCAGGGCCTTAAGAACCTGGACGGCAGCAAGAAGATGTCCTATGATTTCTACAAGAATCTTGGCACAGCAAATGCGGCCCCCTATAAGGCAAAGGCCTCCGAGATAATCGGCCAGAATGTAGATGCACTTGTAACAACAAGGACCTTCCTTTCCAGAAACGGATGGTTCCTGAACGATTGATGGGAAACGGTATGAAAAGAGATAAAGAACTGGAGACACTCCAGAAGATAACAAATATGCAAAAAGACCTGTTGGGGAGCCTGTATGGAGATTTCTTTACAGGGACAGGCAGTACAGGAAACACAGGCTCTGCAGGCAGCAGTCCAGCCGGCAGCGCAGGGATAAACGCAGGCTCCGCACCCGGCGGACAGACCGGGTCGGGCCCTATGGGACCGGGAGCAGGAGCTCTTGATAAGGATCCTGTGAAGGATGCCAATGAAGCTCTTAAGGAGGCACAGGCTCTTTTCGCTGCGGATGCCAATCTTAAGCCCAAAGAGGAAGAGAAGCCCAAGGAGCCGGAAGAGGATCCCATGGAAGCCCTGGATAAGCTCATCGGCCTTACCACTATCAAGGCAGATGTAAAAGAGCTGACGGCTTTTGTCAAGGTTCAGAAGGCCAGGAAGGAGCAGGGACTTAAGTCTGTTCCCGTTTCACTTCACCTGGTATTTACCGGAAATCCCGGAACAGGAAAGACTACTGTAGCAAGGATAATTGCTCAGATATACAAGCAGATCGGTGTATTATCCAAGGGACAGCTCATAGAAGTTGACAGATCCGGCCTGGTAGCCGGCTATGTCGGACAGACAGCCCTCAAGACCCAGGAGCAGATCGCCAAGGCAAAGGGCGGCGTGCTCTTTATTGATGAGGCTTACGCACTGGCACAGAAGGATGATGCTTTTGGTCAGGAAGCCATCGATACCATCCTCAAGGCCATGGAGGACAACAGAGATGACTTCGTTGTCATCGTGGCAGGCTACACAGGCCCCATGAGGAAATTCATCGAGAGTAACCCCGGACTTAAGTCCCGCTTCAACAAGTACATTGAGTTCCCGGATTACAATATCGACGAGCTTCAGCAGATCTTCGAGATGAACTGCAAGAAGTACGACTACAGGGTAGACGAGGATGTGATGCGCCAGATCAGGGCTCTCATCACAGCCAGAAAGATAGAGAACATCGACAACTTCGCCAACGCCCGTGAGGTACGTAATCTCTTCGAGGAGATCATCACAAACCAGGCCCGCAGGATTGCAGCCCTGGAGAATCCTTCAAACGAGGATATGATGACCATCACCTTAGAGGATCTCAAGGAGGACGTTGTGGAGGTCAAGATGCCGGAAGCCGGCGAGGCCGAAGCCAGCGGGGACGCGGTTGAGACTGCCGGGGAAGCCGATGGCGATGCGCAGGAGGCTGCTCCCGAGTCAGCTGAGGCTGAAGGTGCTCCGGAGGAATCTGCAACTGAAGAGTAATGAGGGGGAATGGTCAGGCGGATTCGTTAGGCGGATACACCGGATTACCCGGGTTTTTTATAGAAATCGCATTTTAGTGGGAAAAAATGAATGAAAAAAGCAGGAAATGGCTCGAAAAAGAGCTTTTTCCTGCTTTTTTATGCGGTTTTTCATTGATTTGCTCCGGATTTTACCCAAGTATTTGCGAAAAGTAAGAAAAACCCGGGCAATCGTGTGATTTTCTGAAATCTTAAATTTTTCTAAAAAGTCTAAAGAATGTGCAGAAAGCAAGAGAAAAAACAGGATTTGGTCTATTCTAAATATAGCCAACTTTTTTTCGGAATTATAATTCAGGAGGTACTGGGATGGGCAAAAAACTTCTATTATTTGTTGTAGTTGTTTCCATGACGCTGAGTCTTGTAACCGCCTGCGGCAAACAGGCTGCAGACTCCGGCAATGAGGCTCCGGCAGCAGAGGCAGCAGGAGATGTTGCTGCTGAAAGCTCGGGCGGTGGTACGACAGGAGGATGGCCCACTACTTTGACAAACTCTGTTCGCAACAGCGCAGCGCCTGACTGGACAGAGTATAATCAGCTGATCTTCAACATAAAGAACACAACGGATTACAACGAGCGTGAGATAATGATGCACCGCGCGGAAGATATCCTTATGTCTACAGGCGCAGTTGTGCCGCTCTATTACTACAATGATCCGTACCTTCAGAAACAGTCTGTAGATGGAATCTACTCATCACTCTTTGGCACAAAGTATTTCATGTATGCCACAGGATGTGCTGACAATACTCTGAGAATAAGCCTTTCCTCGGATCCCACATATCTTGATCCTGCGCTTAACTCCTCAGTTGACGGTGCATGTCTTGTAGCCAATACCTTTGCGGGCCTGTATACATACAATGCTGCAGGTGAGTGTATCCCCGCACTGGCTGATGAAGTCAATCCCTACGATGTGTCAGAAGATGGTCTTACTTACACATTCCATTTGAAAAATGATCTTAAGTGGTCCGACGGATCGCCTCTTACCGCGTCAGATTTTGTATATGCGTGGAACAGAGCTGTTGATCCTGCTTTGAATGCGGACTATGGCTATATGTTCAGTAACTTTGCAGGATATGATGACGGCAAAGTAAAGGCTAAGGCAGTCGATGACAAGACTCTTTCCTTCAGCCTCACATCGCCCTGCGCATATATCCTCGACCTTATGGCATTCCCGATCTTCTGTCCTGTTCCTCAGTCCAGTGTTGAGGCAGCAGACCCTGACGGAGTCAATCCCGGCGCATGGACCGAGCAGCCCGGATTTGTGGCAAGCGGAGCGTTTACACTTGAGTCATGGGAACCCGGCGTAAGTATGGTTTACGTCAAGAATCCTTACTTCTATGATGCTGACAAGGTACAGGTAAACCAGCTTGTATTCAGCCTTGAATCCGATGAAGAACTGATCAACGCAGCCTATGAAAACGGCGAGCTTGATTTCGCTGATTCGGTTCCTACGGACAAGATAGCAGGCTTCCTTTCATCCGGCGATCCTGAATTCCATATAGCACCAAGCCTTGGAACATACTATTTTGCATTTAACGTAAACAGTCACCTCTTTGATGGCAAGACCTCTTCCCAGGCAGCAGCCATGAGACGCGCCATGGGTCTTTTGGTAGACAGAAAATATATCGCAGAGAATATCGGCCAGACAGGACAGGTTGTTGCAACCTCCTTTATTCCCGAAGGAATGCTGGACGGTAACGGCGGTGTGTTCAAGACCAATGATGATGCGTACTCCTTCCCGGATGCATCGGCAACAGGCTACTATCCCGCAGAGAAGAACGACGCATCTGTTTCAGAAGCTAAGAGTCTCCTTGAGGAAGCCGGATACACCTTCGGCTCTGACGGAAAGCTCTCAGCAGATACACCTATTGCTTTTGATTTCCTGACAAACGACAGTCAGTCCCACATTCTTGTGGCAGAAGCTATTAAAAGAGATCTCGCTGAAATAGGCATTGAGATGTCAATAGTTAAGGAGCCATGGGGCACATTCCTTCAGGATCGTAAGGACGGCAATTTCGATGTTGCCCGTGAAGGATGGCTGGCAGACTTTAATGATCCCATAAATATGCTTGAAATGTTTATCACAGACTCCGGCAACAATGATCCTCAGTTCGGCAGAGAGCCGTTTGAAGAAGATTAAGGAGGGAAGCATTTATGTTTAAAAAGACAAGTCTATTATCTAAGATGCTCCTTGGTATTATCCCGGCCGTGGCACTGGCGCTCATTCTTGTAACAATGGTCAGTGTCAACAGATCATCTGCTGCTATCGAGACTCTTACATCACAGAAGGCAGAAGAATCCATCCAGGCCAATGTAAGTGACATTAATGCTACCCTTATGACACTTAGGTCAACAGCTACAACCCTTGCAAATGCAGTTGGCGGAACCTACAGTTCCACTGACCTTGATCTGTATCAGGCCATTTTCAAAAAAGCCATTATGTCAAGCGACGTTGTATCAGGTTCAGGTATCTGGTTCAAGCAGGGAGCATATGAGCACAGGACCTATGCGGGCCCTTACTGGTACAGAGATGGCGATACCGTTACCTATACTGATGAGTATTCAAATGCAGACTATGATTATTTCAATCAGGAGTACTACATTGTAACCACCACTCTTCCCGAGGGTTCTTCAAATATTACAGACCCTTATTACGATCCTTCCAGCGGCAAGGTAATGGCTACCTGTTCAGCGCCTATTTACGATGTTGCAGGCTACTACGCAGGATGTATCACCGTTGATATCTATCTTGATGCGATCCAGAATCTGGTAGCTGGCATTTCCCTCGGCCAGAACTCAGATCCCATACTTCTGGATTCTGTAGGAACCTACGTCTATGACATTGATGCTGAAAAGATATCTACAGGCCTTAACATCGCCAATGACCCCAACACTTCTCTGGCTGCAGCAAGCACTGAGATCATGGCCAATGAAAGCGGCGTTACTTCCTTTAAGCAGAATGGAGAAAAGTACCTTCTGTTCTACGGAACAGTACCGGATGTTAACTGGAAGCTTGCAGTAACACTCAAGGAAAGCGAGATGCTGGCCAGTGTTAACGCTATTAAGTCATTCCTCATTCTTATAGGTGCGGTAGCTCTTATCATCTGCGTAGTTATCATAATCCTTATGGCACTGTCTATCGTAAGGAATGTAAACAGCGTAAAGGCATTCGCAGGAATGCTGGCAAAGGGTGACTTTACTGTAGACAACATCAAAGCAAAGAGTACTGACGAACTTGGTCAGATGTCCCAGTCCCTCAACAACATGTTTGAGAGTAATAAATCTGTTATCACGCAGGTTTCAGAGGAATCGGGACGAATCGGTCAGGCATCCACAAATCTTGGAAACATGGCACAGCAGCTCACCAGCGACTTCCAGGTTATCAGGGATAATATGACGGGAGTTAATGATGCCATGATGAGCGCCTCAGCAGCAACTGAGGAAGTAAATGCATCCATAGAAGAAGTAAATGCTTCCGTACAGATGCTGTCGGGACAGGCTGAAGAAACAAGAACTCAGGCGGATGAGATCCAGCGCAAGGCTGCGGAGATAGAAGAGAAGTCCAGAAAGTCCAGTGAACACGCTGCAATGATCGCTTCTGAAAGATCAAGAGATGTAGAAGAAGCCAACGAACAGGCTGAGGTTGTAAAAGAGATCGGATCCCTTGCAGATTCCATCGCAGAAATCGCAGACCAGATCAACCTCCTTTCCCTCAACGCATCCATCGAGGCTGCAAGAGCAGGAGAGCACGGCAAAGGCTTTGCGGTTGTTGCTTCTGAGATCAATAAGCTTGCAGGACAGACTGCAGAGGCTGTAGGCCAGATCCAGGGAACGGTAGACAATGTTCAGGGAGCTTTCGCAAATCTCTTAAATGCCAGCAATGCACTTCTGGAATTCCTTAATGAAACAGTTAAGGCAGACTATGATAACTTCGTTGATGTTGCCAGGGAATACGGAAATGACGCGGAGTCCTTCGGACGCCAGTCAGGCTCCATCGCTGAGATGGTTGATACAATCCGCGGCGCTATGAATGAAGTAAGCTCTGCTATCCAGAATATTACTGAGTCCACTCAGGATACAGCGACCAGAAGTTCCGAGATCACTGATACCGTCAATACCGTATCCGGTGTTGTTGACAATGTATCCGATATGTCAGAACGTCAGCAGGAGATCTCCAAGACTCTGGCAAGCGTAGTAGGAAAGTTCAAGCTGAAATCATAAATCATATCCGAAACAGGAACATAATAAATTAAGTAAAAAAGGGCTTTGCCGATTATTCGGTAAAGCCCTTTGCCTGTTCATATAAGGTTTCTATCAGAATGAGCATTGCTATCCAGCGCAGTTTAACCGGACAGAGCCCCCTTTTAGCTGTTGATTTATGTTTCCGGCTTTGTTATTATTTTTTTGTAAAAAAGTTAACGGTTTTGTGGGGGCATGGGGTTGAGGCGTATATTTCACCGGATTTTAGGGAAACCAGACCCTTTATCCGGTGTTTTTTTATATAAGTAAGACATCATATGAAGAAAATTCAAATAAGGAGGAAGCTATGAAAAAAGCAAACAGCATCATAAGAAGGATTCTTGCGATGGGGCTGTCTGTTGCTTTGCTGGTGGGTTTTGCGCCGGCGAACGTATATGCAGAAGGCCTGACAGATCCTGAAACACCCTTAGTTATCAGTGAGGGTGCAGAAGAAAGTTTGGACATGGAAGAAAGCGATGCATCATCTTCTGCAGAGGCGTCAGAGCCCGAAGTGTCTGGCATAGAATCTTCGGATGAACCGGAGGGACAAACAATCGACGAAGAGGAGGGTGGCGCAATATCCAACGAGGATGCGGCGATCACAGATCCGGAAGCAGCTACGGAAGCAGATTCGGAGGATGAAGAAGCTGCGACGGAAGCTACCGGGCTACTCGAAGATGATGAAGAAGATGTCTTATATGAAAGCGCACGATCTGCAGGAAATCTGGTCGCTTCTGATTCAGATTCGAAGTTCGTATATTCAGGTTTTACAGCAGAAAAGGGCAGCTCTAATTATGCTGCAGCCGTAGATGGTAAATGGGGCTACGCGGATGCGTCCTGGAGAAGTGCACAGTACACTGATAATAATCATACAGGGCAAGTTGGTGACTATGTATCTTTTCACTCGGATGAACCTATCAAGATTGACAGCTATAGACTGATCACAGCATATGATGTCGCCACAAACAGTTCTTTTTGTAACCCGAGAGTTTGCTACTTTTATGGAAGATTAAACGAAAATGATGAATGGACAAAGCTCCATGAAACTACGTACACAAACTTAAGTTACGCTGCTCCCGGGACTTACAGTTATGATGTCATTGCCCCCGGAACATATAAGTATTTTCGTTATCATATCGCCACTGTTGATCAAAGAGCAGTTCAATTTAATACGGGCTTCGACGAGCTTCAGCTTTCAGTAACCGTAGATCCTTCTGAGCTTGAACTTGCAACAATAGAAGGATTAAAGGAGTCCTACGTATACACGGGAAAAGCAATCACACCTGTTTACACAGTAAAGTCATTTGACGGCAAAGTTCTTACGGAGGGTGTGGATTATACTCAGTCCATAAGCCCTGTAGTTGTAAAGGATAAGGGTGAATATACACTTACCATTACGGGTATAGGAAATTATAAGGGGCAGAAGAGTGCAAGCTTCAGAGTAGATGCAGAAGCATATCTCTCATATATTGCAGACGGAGCATCGGACGGCAGCTGGGGAGATTCGCCGTATCCGTATCTTCTTGACAACAGGAAGGATACAAAATGGGGCACAAGGTTTGATGGTACGAAATATGTAGAGTTCCACAGCGCTGAGTCCATTATGCCCGTATCCTATTGTCTGACGACCGGAGCTGACACGGATAAATTCCCGGGAAGGAATCCTAACAGCTGGAAAGTGCTTGCAAAACATACCGCGGATGATGCTGAATGGACGGTTCTCCATGAGGTAAATAACGATACCGTTCTTCAGGGCGTATCAGGAAAGGACTATTATTTTGACATAGATAATAATCAGTACTGGCAGTATTTCCGCTTTGAGGTTAATGCGGTAAAAGATGGCAGCGATCTGCAGGTTGCAGATTTTAAGTTCCATGTTGTGTTTGATTCATCAGATATAAGCTATGGCACGATAACAGGAATAAAGACATCCTATGACTATACCGGAAAGAACATTGCTATTGATTATGTACTTACCGCCAGGGATGGTACAACGCTTGTAAAAGGCACGGATTATACAGAGACCATAACTCCGCAGCCTGTAAAGGAGTGCGGTTTATATACTCTTACCCTGACAGGAAAAGGTGAGTATACCGGCCAGAAGACTGTTCGTTTCAGGGTATCTACAAGCAGGACTTCTCTTTCGGTAGTGAAAAACGGTGATAAGGTATGGTTTCCTTGGGAAGGAAGGTTCTATGACTGGGGATGGAAAGTAATATCACCGGAGGGTGACCATACTCTGCCTGTAAGCGGCGATGATCAGGTATTGCTGACATGGGGTAATGTAACCGGTACCGGATTAAACTACAAAGCTTCCGAAATGCTTCTGAAAGAGCAATATACTAATAGCAGCTATTGGGTGGATGAATATAATAATTTTCTCCCTGAATACTATGCTATAGACCTTACCAATGTTGCAGAAACTGAGAACTATGGTGAGTTCGGTCCGGCACCACTTGTGGATAGCCGCTTCTTCTCTCTTTCAGCCCTTGAAGCCGATACTCTGTTTAAGGATAATGCTGACAGAAATACACAAACAAATAACGTTGGCTACTGGCTCAGATCTAAGAAATCAAGTTATGAGATAGGCTTTGTGGATACCAACGGTGCGATACAGATTCAGAATACAAATATGGCGAGCACCGGCCATGCGGTCAGACCTACATTTAATCTTGATCTTGACAGGATACTGTATGCTTCTCCCAGACTTAATGGATATGATGCAGATGCTACGGCTAACCGGATAATCCGTTTACCGGAGAACTCCTCAAATGAATGGAGACTCACTTTTATAGATAATCGTTTAGCCGGTTTTGAGGTTGCAGAATCAGCCATGGCAGCACTGCCCGGAGCTACCCTGCATATAACTTATTCAGGAGCCAGAGGGTATGGCGCTAATGAGAATTCTCATGACTGGCAGATATCAGGACTGCTTTATGATAAAAACGGGGCACTTGTCGGATATGGAAGAAGTGATTATATTACGTCCAAATCCGGTATGGTTGACTTTACACTTCCCGACGATCTTGAAGCTGGAGTGTATTCTCTGTACGTATTTAATCAGGATTATAATGCGTATAAGGCTACATACAAGAACTATGCAAGTCCTCCTGTTGAAGTAACTCTTAATGTTATGGACGAGAGCAGCATTGTCGTACCTGAAGCCAAAGCGGGACTTAAATATACCGGAGAGTATCAGGAGCTCATTACTGCAGGGCAGGCTGGGGATCTTACACTTTTATATGCCCTTACGGCAAAGGGAGCTGCAGCTCCATCCGACGATGTGTACAGTACTGCAATCCCCAGAGCCAAAGATGCGGGGGAATATGATATCTGGGTTAAGATCTTGGAATACGATACTTCATTCGCACGTGTAAGTGCCAAGATTGAAAAAACAGATTACACAGGAGTTAAGACTGCTGTTTCATTTGTGCCCAGCTACACAGAAGGAAATGTGGAGATGGTGCTGCTTCCGGAACTTCCGGAAGGGGCAAAATATGATCAATACGGAACTGTTGGAGGAGCTAACCCGGAGCTTATAAATACCAATAATGGAAATTGGCGTCCATTTGTTTATAGTCAATGGAATAAGCTTAGCATTCCTCCGATAACGAGTCAGCCTGAAGGAACCTCTGCTACAGTCACAATACCTGTTACAGGAGCCAGGAACTATAATGATTATAAAGTTGTAGTTACCTTCCTTGTAATCAATAAGAAAGATGCAGGGTTAGCCATAGCCGGAGGGGATAGAACAGTAACTTACGGTGATGACGGCTTTACGCTTGCAGCTACGATCAAGGCTGAAGGAACCGTGCCGGGCGAATTGAGATGGTCAAGTAGTAATACGTCTGTTGCCTATATCAATCAGAACTCCGGAGAGGTTACGATCAAGGGAGCCGGTGCGGCAAACATCAAGGTATCTTATGAATCTGACACGACTATCGGTGAAGCAAATATCACGATCACGGTAAAACAAAGGGCAGTTACCATTACCCAGGTTACTGTATCTGATAAGGAATATGACGGTACAACTGATGCAGTGATCAAGTCATACGGTGTTGTAGATGGAGTGCTTCCAAATGACAGAGTAGTTGTTGATACCACCGGTAGGGCCAAGTTTGCGGATAAGAATGTCGGTAATTGGGACGTTTCATTCAGTGGATTCTCTTTGGGAAGCAACGATGCTTGGAAATACACTCTTTCATCACAACCGAAGAGCGTAACCGCAAGCATTAAGGGCAGAACGATCACGGTAAGCGCTGTGGCTACAGACAGGGCATTTAATGGCGACAATACCGTAGAACTGAAGAATGTGACCTTTGGCGGCATTATAGAAAGCGACAACGTTTCGGTAGACTCTTCCTCAATGATGGGAAAGATGGCTGATGCCAATGCCGGTTCTAACAAGTCTGTAATGGTGACAGGACTTAAGCTGACAGGTGAGGATGCAGGAAATTATGCGCTGCCTCAGTCTTCAGATGTGACTGTAAACATTAGCAAGGCGCCACTGGCTACACCCGGCGATATCACTCGTTCATATCCGTATACGGAGAAAATAAAAGACAGCGTTGACCTGTCAACCCTTCTGCCGGAGAATGCAGGAACGGTTACCTTTAATGCTCCTGAAACAAGCGGCAATATTTCATATGAGGAAGCCCCGACTGTATCGGGAAGCATCCTGTCATATGCGCTGAATGCAGGAAACGGAAATAAGGGCGGTTCCATTACAATGACGGCACAGATGCAGAACTATGCAAATGTTGTGCTTACAGTGAAGGTTGAGCAGATCGCTCTCGGACTTTATGAGAAGGCCGGAAAGAACCAGTATGAATTAAGAGCGTCCAAGAATATCAATCAGGGCAAGAGCTTCACACTGGTTCCCAAATTTGTTGACGGAACAGTAATAAATGAAAGAGTCGTATGGACAAGTTCTAATACTGATGTAGCTACAGTTACACAGGATGGCAATGTGACAGGAATCGGCGGCGGAGAAACGGTCATCACTGCGACAAGTGAGCAAACACCGACACTTTCAGCATCATGCCATGTATACGTGGCTGAGCCTGTAACAAGCGTCACACTCAATACGAAAAAATACTCCTTCGGAACGGGCGAGATTTTCGATCTTTCAGCGCAGATCCTTCCGTTTACGGCTGCACAGGAAATAAAGTGGAGTTCAAGTAATAAGGCAGTCGTCATTGTATGTAACGAAAACGGAGATGAGCTTTCCGGAACCGAAACAGTAAACAAAAAAATTACAGGTAAAGTATATGAAGTATCTGCCCTGCAGCCGGTTAAGATCAAGGCTGTCGGCTCGGGCAGTGCAAAGATCATAGCTGAAGCTGTGGATGGATCAGGAAAGAAAGCTGAATGTTCCTTCACAGTAGGAAATGCAGTACCTGACTTTACGATCATAAGTAAGGGTGGCGCGACTGTGCTTGCGTCAGGAAAGACACTTGCCATGTCTGTTGATTGGGGCGGAAAGGCAAATACTCCCAAGAACACAGGACTTACATGGAAGGTTGTGAAGGCAGACGGATCGGATGCTTCATCTATAGCAACGATCTCTGCAAAGGGAGTGCTGGAGGGACTGACTGAAGGAAAGGTCAAGGTTGTTGCTACCAGCACAGCTAATGCAGCAAAATTTGCTGAGTCACAGGAAATAACAATCTATGTACCTGTCAAGAGTGCAGCACTTAATATGACCTCAGCAACGCTCAGCACTGCAGAAAACAGCCATCCTATAAATCTCTCGGTCAATGTTACATCTGCTGTTTCGGGACAAGATGCTACGGGAGAGATTATCGGAAGGCCTGTGACTGTAACATACGCACTTGATCCTTCATACAGCGATCCGAAGAATAAAAACTATAATAAGACACAGAATTATCATAAGTATATCAGGGTAAGTGAAACGGGTCAGATCACTGCAGATGGCGTGGCAATGGCAAACGATAAAGTCACCTCACTCAGTAAGCTGAACATCCTTGCAACAGTCAAAGGATTCAATAACTATACAAAGGTTCTGACTTGCAAGGTATCCGTGGCCGGTGCTAATCCTCTCAAGAGCCTGAAACTGTCAAAGACAAGTCTGTCTCTCGGAGAAGGGAATACCTTTGCACTTACGGCAACGCTCAATCCTGTAAATGCCGACGGCGATACCGGACTTATCTGGAGTAGCGATAATCCTAACGTATCGGTAAATGAAAACGGTGTTGTTACTGTCAACAAGTATGATGCGGATAAGACAAAAGCAACGATAACCGTAAAGACCAGACAGGAAGTGCCCGGAGGAAAGAACAAACCTAATAAAGCGCTTATCGCGACCTGTAAAGTAACGGTCATCCCTTCGGTAACAGAAGTAGGATTTACGAATGTAAAAGCTACGGTTAACCGTCTTATCATCGGGAAGACATTTACAGTCAAGACTGCGTTTAATTCATCTGTTATCGGGAAAAAGGCTTCGACAACTCTCGTATGGTCTTCATCCGATGAATCGGTAGCGACCGTATCACAGAAGGGTGTTGTAAAAGCAGTAGGAAACGGTGTGGCAACGATAACAGCGAGAAGTGCTGATGCAAAGAAGACCGGAGCTGCTGTTCCTTCCACATCAACTAAGTTTGAGGTTTATACTCCTGTAACGAAGGTGGCACTTGACAGGACCAAGTTCACAATCGGAACGCAGGCAGGATGCCAGTATGGCAAGGTGAGTGTGGCTACACTTCTTCCGGCTGGCGTAAGTGATCCTTCATTCGAGTGGAAGTCAAACAATGAAAATGTTAAGCTTGCTGCTGTGGATAAGGGTCTGATGCCTTCAACAGGAACTTTTGTTAATGCAAAGGGATCAGGGCTTACCGGAGTAACGAAGAATGCAACAGGTACAGGAGTAACTGTAGGTGGAGGACAGTATCTCGCAGTACAGGGCGTGACTCCCGGTGTTGTTACTCTTACCGGATTACCAACAGACGGCTCCGGCAAGAAGGTGACCTGCACAGTTACAGTAAGAGGTCAGGTTACAGGACTGAGGCTTAAGGCTACTGCAGCAAACGTTAAGGCTAATGGCAGTGTGGCGATCACATCTATAGTTGATATAGTCGGTATCCATGGCGATACAACAGTCAAAGCGGAGAAGACAGCATATAATGCGTACAAGAAGTACACGGATGTGAGTGTCTCCTACAGAAGTTCCAATACAGCTATTGCCACTGTTGACAAGAAGGGCAAGGTAAAGGTTGCTAAGACTGCCCAGGCCGGTGATACCGTAACGATCTATGTTGTCACTGCTGATGGCAAGAATACTGCAGAATTTACGATCACAGTGGTGAAATAAAACATAAGGTGTAAAAGAAGACAGGGTTTGCAAATATGCAAACCCTGTTTTTATTGAGTCGAGGCGGTTGAGGAAGATAAGACCGAGGATGCCCCTTCAGATACTCCCGAGTAAGGGATACTTTCTTTTCCCCAAACAGCGCTCCCAGGCGCTTGCAGAGCTTTTCCTTTTCAAGGTTCTGTCCGATGAACACGCATTGATTTCAGCATCAAGACCATCCTTGAAGTCTTTAACTTCTGAACCAACCTCTACGACTTCAGCGCAGCCTTCGTGTCCCAGGATCATTCACTTTTACTTTGTATGTATTCCCTGGGGCTGTGGCCGTCGACTTTTTTGAATACCTTGGAAAAATAGTAGGCGGATTCAAAGCCAAGGGCATCAGCCACTTCATATATCTTCATATCGCCGGACAAAAGCATCTGCTTGGCCCGGTCTATTTTTTTTGTATAAACGTATTCGGAAAAGCCCGTCTCGGTGTTCTTCTTAAACAGCACTGAGAGGTAAGCAGGGGAGAGGCCGAAGACTTCGGCGACCTCGTTGAGCTGAAGCTTTCCGTTTAAGTTTTCGTCTATATATTCCTGGATCGCACCGATGAGCTTGTCCTTGCCGGAGCGGCGGTTGCTGCCAACGATGTGACTGAACAGTCTTATGGGCTGTGAGTTATCAGCCTGCTGCTGGGCTGTTCTGGCTTCGTCAAAAGATACTGCGATGTCCATGGGGGCTGAGACCGCAGAGCCTATGCCGAAGGTGAGAGTGGTCTTAAAGTAGTTGGTTATCATGGTCCTGGCATTTTCCAGAGCCTCGGTGATGAGGTCCATTGTACCGGCCACGGGATCGTCCTCCGTGAAATAGAAGATCACTGCAAAGTGCTGCAGATCGATGGAGACAATGCTGCAGGGAGCGTGGCGGGAGATGATCTCTCTGGCCATGCTTATGCTGGAGTTGTAGATATCCAGAGCCTGAGAAGAGTAGGAGTCCTCCCCGGGAGCAGCTTTTGAACTGATCTGCCCGTAGACAACTATGTATCTGTTGTAGTCAAAAGACAGGTTGAGGTCGGCAGCCTGGCTTAAAAGATCTTCTTTGGATGTTATGAGATGATTGAAGAGCTTGAGCATGAACTTCTGCCTGAGATCATCAAGAGAGCTTTGGGCATGAGTGTCTGCGCTGTTGGAAGAAGGCTTTTCCTCATCAACACGGGCAATGGCCTTGTCGATTGCGGCTGAAAGAGTAGCGGGATTAAGTTCTATCTTTACCAGGTAGTCCACCGCTTCACATACCAGAGCCTGACGGGCCATCTCGAACTCCTCGTAGGCGGTGAGCATGATGAAGGCCGGAACGGTGCCGTATTTTTTGTGGGATTTATCAAGGAGCTCCAGCCCTGTCATAACGGGCATTCTTATATCCGCTATCACAATATCCGGGGGATTTTCAGAGATGATATCCCAGGCCTCCTGACCGTTGGAGGCGGTTCCTATTACATCTATTCTGTCTGCGTGATCCTTGGCCAGCATGGTCTTAAGACCAATCTGGACCAGAGGTTCATCATCCACTATAAGCAATCTGTACATTAGAGTTCCTCTTTAAAGGGAAGGACAAACCGCATGGTGGTGTATTTACCTTCCTCGCTTATTATCCTGATCCCGTATTCACTGCCATGGGCATATTTTATTCTTTCATTGACGTTATAGATACCGATTTGCCTGAAGAATTCTGTAGAGCTCTGGTTCTCCTTACTGAGGACCTTTTCTATTGCCTCCGGGCTCATTCCCACGCCGTTGTCCGTAACATCAATTATAACATTGTCATTTTCCCTGTAGGTGTGGACTGTTATCAGTCCGGCGCTGCCCTTGGGCTCAATGCCGTGGAAAATGGCATTTTCTATGATGGGCTGAAGGGAGAATCGGTTGATCCTCTGAGACAGAAGAGCTTCATCATCAGTTATGTATTCCAGATCTATGGTGCCGCCGTAGCGATATTTCATAATGGTAAAATAGTCGTCCACCAGAGAAAACTCATCGGATAAAGGGATCAGCTCCTCAGTACTTTTTGCTATATTCTTCATAAGCCTTGAGAGAGCAGTGGACATGTCCGCGATCCCTTCGGAGCCCTGAATGGTGGCCATCCACTTGATGGTATTTAAGGTGTTGTACAAAAAGTGAGGATTTATCTGGGATTGAAGCACCTGATATTCAAGGTCATGCCTGGCCTTCTCATCCTGAAGCCTTGAATCCATCAGCTCTTTTACGTTCTCCGATAGATTGTTGATACCCCGGCCTATCTCACCAAGTTCATTATTCCACTCAATCTTTTCATCTCTGGAAAAGTCGCCCTGGCCAATCTTGTCCAGGCGGCTTATGAGATTTCCCACAGGGCGCGTGATGGTGCGCTGAAGGAAAATGCTCAGGATAACTCCCGCCAGCAGGATAATAAGGAAAAATCCCAGGATAAGGATACCGAAGGAGCGTACCCTGCCTGCAAGAACAGCCCGTGAAGGAAGATAGGAGAGGGTCCACCCGGTGTTGGGAAGTTCATAGGAGATTGCTTCCGCCGGGACGCTGTCTCTTTCAAGCTGCCCGGATACATACCTGTAGGTAATACCCCTGTCAAAAGAGATATAGAGAGCATCATCTTCTGTGAGGACGAAGCTCTTTAAGGAATCTGTGATGACCGATGCGGGAATGTCTATGTAAAGCCAGCCTATGATGGCCGAAGAGGAAGAACTGTAGATGGGTCGCACAATGGGAAGAAGCCTTGGTTTTCCGGTCCGGCTTAAGGGGTTGTTGTAGATGCCGGTCCATTTAAAGGATGGCGCAGTTATAAGGCCCTCAAAGAACTCGCAGTCCATGATGGTCATGGGAACGTCCACCACCGACTGGGAGTCCCCTACGGAGATGGTCTGAAGGAACTGGGTTCCGGTGGGAGTTGAGATGACAACCCTGTCGATGGAATTTCTTACACCTATTATATTGAATTCGTTGGTAAGGTGATTCCAGGCGGATACCGAGAGCTTTCGGCCGGTTTGAACATCTGTAGCATAGGCCTTGTCCACGGTCCTTAGATAATTGCTGATGGTGCTGTCAAGGCATATCCAGTTGGAAAAGGTCAGGATCCTGTTGATATCGGAATCGAGGGAGTTTCCAAGAACATGGATATTTGTAAGGGCGGCCTGCTGCTGATTTTCCTTAAGGTATCTTACGGAAAGGATCAGGCTGACAGAGGAAACACCAAGGGCAATGACAAGGGCAAAACCCACGGCCCAGAGAACTATTTTGTTGCGGATAGCGTGCTTCTTGGTCTGCATAGGTATATATTAGAGCAGGGGGAAACATAAGAAAATACAATTTTATATAAAAAAATTGCATTTTTTTGTTAATAAGAGTTAAAGAAAGTACATTCAACCAAATATTAAGAAAATATAAACTGTTCTCATAACAAACACACCGCAACGCGGTTCTACAAAGAGGGAGGTTACACATGAAAAAGAGATTCTTAAGCTCTTTGCTTGCCATGACCATGGTTGTAGCAAGTATCACAGCATGCGGAAGCGCTGCAGAGCAGGCACCCGCAGCAGAAGTTCAGACAGAAACACAGACAGAGGCAGCTCCTGCAGCTGAGCCTGCACAGGCAGAAGCACCTGCAGCAGAAGAGACAGCATCCGATGAGCCTGTAACACTTAAGTGGGCACTCTGGGATGTATCAAGCACAGTATATTATCAGCCTCTTATCGATGCTTACACAGCAGCACACCCCAATGTAACAATTGAGATGGTTGACCTTGGATCAACAGATTACAGCACAGTTCTCGGCACACAGCTCTCAGGAGCAGGCTCCGACTTCGATGTTGTAACAATCAAGGATGTTCCCGGATACGTATCACTGGTAAACAAGGGTGTTCTTGAGCCCCTCAACGATCGTATCGCAGCTGACGGCGTAGATCTTTCACTCTACAACGGTGTTACAGATCAGGTTACTATCGACGGAAACCTCTACGAGCTTCCTTTCAGATCAGATATCTGGGTTCTCTTCTATAATAAAGACATCTTTGATAAGGCAGGCGTTGCTTACCCTACAAACGACATGACATGGGAAGAGTACGACAAGCTTGCAAGAAGCGTAACAGATACAACACCCGGTGCTGAGGTTTACGGATCTCACTACCACACATGGAGATCAACAATCCAGCTCGACGGTATTCTTGATGGCAAGCACACTATCGTTGATGGCGAGTACGAATTCACAAAGCCTTACTACGAGATGGTTCTTAATCAGCAGAAAGACGGTGTATGCATGGATTATGCAACACTTAAGACACAGGGACTTCACTACTCAGCAGCATTTGCTCAGGGTAACGTAGCTACAATGAACATGGGATCATGGTTCATCGCAACACTTATCCAGAAGATCAAAGACGGTGAGTACACAGACTGCACAAACTGGGGTATTGTTAAGTATCCTCACGCTGATGGTGTTGAGGCAGGATCAACTCTTTCAACAATCACAGCTCTTGCAGTTCCTACATCAGCTCCTAACAAGGATGCAGCTTGGGATTTCGTTAAGTTTGTAAGCGGCGCTGAGGGTGCAGAGGTTATGGCTTCTACAGGTAACATCCCTGCAATGACAAACAAGACTATCGTTGACATCATCGCATCAATGGATGGCTTCCCAACAGATGAAGCTTCCAAGGAAGCTCTTATGACAAGCCACACATATCTTGAGATGCCTGCTAACGACAAGTCATCTGAGATCGAGACAGTTCTCAACGAGCAGCACGACCTTATCATGAACGAGGAAGTAAGCGTTGATGATGCTATCGCAGCAATGAACGAAGGTGTTCAGGCAGTTCTTGCTCAGTAATAAATAAAGCAGATACTAAAATGAAGGAGCACTTGAATTTCAGGAAAGCCCTAATTCAAGTGCTCTTTTTAGGAAAAAAAGAAAATGAGGAAACACACATGGCTGCAGAACTAACTGCTATGGAACAGAATATGAAGAGGCGTCAGAGAAAAAGAAATATGGTGGCCTACTCATTTATCGCGCCGAACTTTATAGGGTTTGCAGTATTTACCCTTGGACCTATAATCCTGGCCCTGCTTATGTCTTTTGCCGAGTGGGACGGAAGTAATGCGATGAAGTTTGTTGGCCTTAGCAACTTCACGCAGATCTTTGCAGATGACAGATTTACATCTGCTCTTAAAAATACAATCATTTACAGTATATTTACAGTGCCCATAACTCTGGTCATGGCGCTGGCACTTGCTATTCTTCTAAACCAGAAGATAAAGGGAAAGAGCTTTTTCAGAACTGTTGCCTTCTTCCCTTATGTTGCTTCACTGGTTGCTGTTGCCGCTGTCTGGAACATGCTCTTTACACCGGCTAAGGGCGGTATCGTGAATCAGCTCCTTATGAATGTATTTCATGCACAGCCTCTTAAGTGGGCTGCGTCATCAAGTACTGTAATGTTGACAATTATCATGTTCTCCGTATGGAAGAACATGGGTTATTATATGGTTATTTATCTGGCGGGACTTCAGGGAATAAGCGAAGACCTCTATGAAGCCGCGTCCCTGGACGGAGCAAATGCATGGCAGAAATTCAGGCACATCACTGTTCCTCAGCTCAAGCCCACCACATTCTTTGTAACTATCATGCTTACTATCAACTGCTTCAAGGTATATGACATTGTTTATATGCTGGCAGGAGGCTCAAACGGTGTTGTTAATAAGAGCGCTATCGTTCTTGTTTACTACATCTACGAGGAGGCTTTCAGAAACTGGAAGCTGGGAAGAGCTTCTGCATCAGCACTGGTGCTCTTTGCCATAGTTCTTGTTGTTACACTCATCCAGTTCAGGGGTGAGAAGAATTACGCTAACGACTGACGGGGAGGAATAATCGTGAAGAGCAAAAAGAATAATCGCATAATCGGAAATATCATAATATATGCGCTGCTTATCCTGCTGGCACTGATGATGCTCGTGCCGTTTTTGTGGATGATCTCCGCATCGCTTAAATTCAACAAGGACGTATTCGTAATTCCCTTCGAGTGGATACCAAAGGCGCCCAGATGGCAGAACTACATTGACATCTGGACCAAGATCCCTCTTGCAAAGTTTACATTAAATACAGCAAAGCTCACTCTTATCGTTACACTGCTTCAGCTGTTCACTTCAAGCTTTGCAGCCTACGCATTTGCGAAACTGGAGTTTAAGGGAAGAGATCTTTTGTTCCTTGCATATGTAGCAACCATCGCAGTTCCATGGCAGGTTTACATGGTTCCTCAGTTCATGTTCATGAGAAACCTCGGTCTTGCTGATACGCACCTTGCCATCATCATACTTCAGGCTTTCTCAGCCTTCGGAGTGTTCCTGATGAGGCAGTTCTATGAGGGAATCCCGGATTCACTATGCGAAGCAGCCAGGATCGACGGTATGAGCGAGTACGAGATCTACGCCAAGATCATGCTCCCGCTTTCAAAGCCGGCACTTTCAACATTGATCATCTTTACCTTCGTTAACACCTGGAACGACTTCCTTGGACCACTCATTTACCTGACCACTGAGTCCAAGAAGACATTACAGATCGGACTGAAGATGTTCATTTCACAGTATTCCGCTGAATATGGTCTTATCATGGCAGCATCTGTGTTATCATTAATACCGGTATTTATCGTGTTTATTTCACTTCAGAAGTACTTCGTTGCCGGGATCACAACCGGTGCAGTAAAGGGATGATCAGATGGTAAAAGAGATTTCTCAAAGGCATCTAGTATACGACTACTTTCAGAAAACGCGCTCATTGTGCGCGTTTTCTTTGTGTCCCGATATCTCGCAGAGGAAGATTTATGAGACGCTTCCGGCAGACCTTAAGGAGAAGCTTATTAATGAGGGCAAAAGAGCTGATAATGAGCCCTGGTCAGTTATCCTTCTGTCAGACTACCTGGAATTTTCAAAAAACGGAAACAGGGTAAGGTTTGAGGAACTGTATTTTTCCAGAAGGAGAAAGCTCTGCAGCCTTGTAATGGCTGAGCTTGTTGAGAACAAAGGTCAGTTTCTGCCAGATATCCTTGATGGAATTTACCTCATACTGTCAGAGAGTTCCTGGTGCCTTCCTGCCCACAACACACACGTCAGAGACCAGAAGCAGCAGGAGATGCCCGACGTTCTGCACCCCGTAATCGATCTGTTTGCCGCAGAAACGGGAGCACTTATTGCACTTGCGGAATATCTTTTAAGGCCTGCCCTCGGGGAAAAGAGCTCCGGTATTAGTGACGTCATCGATAGGACTTTGCAGGAGCGGATATTCATCCCCTACACCACGGAGCATTTCTGGTGGATGGGTGACGGCAAGCAGCCGATGTGCAACTGGACTCCCTGGATCGTTCAGAACGTGCTGATCAGCTCTCTTACAAGACCGGCAGGTTTTTTTGAGGAAAAAGAGCTGACGAAATATCTTGAGAGTGCTGCCATATCACTGGATTTCTTCCTTGATGAATACGGTGATGACGGGTGCTGCAACGAGGGAGCGCAGTACTACTCCCATGCGGGGCTGTGCCTGTTCGGCGCGCTGTACCTTATGGCTGATGCCCTTAAGGGAAGCGGATTTGAAGAGATATTCAAAGAGCCTCTTATAAAGAACATTGCAAGTTACATTGTGAGGATGAATGTAACCGACAACATATACGTAAACTTTGCGGACTGCGCAGCTGTGTGTCCCAGAAGAACCTCAAGGGAGTTTCTGTTTGGAAAATTCTGCGGAGATGAGGTACTCTCCTCTTTTGCAGCTGCAGATTTCAGGAGGGCTGATGAGGACGACAAGATCCTCACGGGAGAGATAAATCTCTTTTACCATCTTATTCAGGCCTTCTGCTATGAAGAGATGATGGGGTATCCGGAGAGTGAGAGCCTTTGCGACGATGTTTTCTTTGAGAGTACAGGGCTCATGGTGAGCAGGGATGGGACATACCTCCTGGCTGCCAAAGCAGGGAACAACGCCGACAGCCACAACCACAACGATGTAGGGTCATTTACCGTCTATAAAAACGGAAAGCCCCTTATCATCGATCTCGGAGTCGGAACCTATACCAGGGAGACGTTTTCCGACAGGCGCTATGAGATATGGACCATGCAGTCCCAGTTCCACAATGTGCCTTTGTTCATAAAAGACAAGAATATGGAATATAGCAGCATAGGAAACTCTGCTGAAAATGATTATCATGACTCTGGGATCATAATGCAGAAAGACGGAAACCAATATGCGGCGGCAGATGTGAAATGCAGCCTTGATGGAGATTGCATATTGTCAATGGATATCGCTGGCGCCTATGAGGGCGATGAAGTCCGCAGCTACCGCAGGGATGTCATCCACAAAAAGGGAAGCGGTATTGAGGTTTTGGATGAGTATGACGGAAGTGCGACAGCTCTTTTGACACTGATGACTTATGAGAGGCCGGTGGTAGAGTCTTCTGCTTCAGGAGAAAGCGTTATCGCAATAGGAGGCCTTGGCCGGGTAAGCGTAACGGGAGGAGACGTCGCTGAGATCCAGACGTATCCCATTACCGATGAGAGGCTTGGCATATCCTGGAAGCACGAAGTGTACAGGGTGCTGATAAAGATGGACGATTCAGGTAAGACAGATATAAAGATCAGTTAAAGACAAACGGAGGAAATGAAGATGAGAGCTCTGACAGAAAAAGAGAGCGCATGGGTCCTTGATACCCTTAAAAAGATAGAAGAAAAAATGGTTCCTGTTACAAAGAGAAACATAGGCAGGATCCCATATACTACTGAAAACGGCAGGTTTGATGACAAGAGTGTAACAGACCCCTGCTGGTGGACCAACGGATTCTGGGGAGGCGAGATGTGGCAGCTCTTTGCCCTGACAGGAAATGAGATGTTCAGGCAGGAGGCCATAGGCGTTGAGGAGAAACTGGATAAGAACCTTATGACAACAGAGGGGCTGGACCACGACAATGGCTTTAAGTGGCTTCCCACTTCTGTTATCAGATACAAGCAGGAGAAGAACAAGGAGTCTCTCAACAGGGCGATGCTGGCTGCAAACAACATGGCCGGAAGGTTTAACCTTGCAGGAAACTTTATCAGAGCTTGGAACAACTGGGACAACGTGGACAGAAGAGGATATGCCATAATCGACTGCATGATGAACCTGCCACTTCTGTACTGGGCATCTGAAGAGACCACGGACCCCAGATTTAAGATGATCGCTGTTGCGCATGCAGATACGGCCATGAGAGAGTTCGTCAGAGAGGACGGATCGGTAAATCACATCGTTGTCTTTGACCCCTTCACAGGCAGGATGACTGAAACCCTCGGAGGACAGGGATACGGAGTGGGCTCCTCCTGGACCAGAGGCCAGAGCTGGGGAATCTACGGTTTTGCGCTCTCTGCCCAATACACCGGGGAAAAGAAATATCTGGAGACTGCTGAGAAGATCGCGGACTACGTTCTTTCCGATATGCCGGAAAGCTACCTTGTGCCTATCGACTACAGACAGCCAAAAGATGTCGATCTCGAAGATTCAACGGCCGCAGCAATTACAGCATCCGGACTTATCGAGCTGGCTAAACAGCTTGAGGATGAGAGTAAGGCGGATAAGTACCTTGACGCTGCGCTTAAACTCCTTATGACTCTGGATGAGAAGCGCTGCAGCTGGGGACTTGATACCGACAATATTCTTAATAACTGCGCCGTCGACTATCACGGCGATGGCCACAATATGTCAATAATCTACGGCGACTACTACTTTATAGAAGCACTTATGAAACTGGCAGGTAAGGCGCTGAGGATTTTCTAAAGCACGGGAGAGAGAACATGGTATTTACACCTACACATACTGATTTTGATCTGAGCCCCTATACCGGGCTTACAAGGGAGAACTGGATAGAAGCTGCTGAGTATCTTTTATCCGGAGTCTTCAATAATCTGAAATCCATAGATGATCCTGTTGTCATGCCAAGGTATGAGACAAAGATCACATATCCTCAGCCGGATCATCCGCAGTGGCGCTATAAGGCCGAGATCTTTGAGGGACTGGCCAGATCTTTTTTCATAGCAGCGCCTCTTGTGCATATCAAGCCGGACCTCGAGCTTAATGGAATAAATGTCAGGGACTACTATGCCAAACAGGTCCTTGCGGCTGTAACTCCCGGAGAGCCTAACTATGTCCTGAATTATACTGACATGAAGAGCACGGACGAGAGCGGGAATCTGTTTGCTGCATATCAGCAGACAGTGGAGACTGCAGCCCTTGTCATCTGTCTGTGGATGTCTGCAGAGGAGATCTGGGATAAGTACAGCAGGGATGAGAAGGACAGGATCGCAGCTTTTCTTTCTGACTTTGCGCATGCCAATACGGTGCCCCAGAACTGGAGGCTCTTTAACATGCTGGACATGGCCTTCCTTTATATGAACGGGTATGAGATCGACGAGGATATCATGAGGGATCATGCCCAAAACATTCTGCATTATTATGTTGGAAATGGCTGGTACAGGGACGGTCATTCTTTTGACTACTACTCCTGCTGGGCCTTTAACATGTACACAGCCATCTGGAACAACTGGTATGGCTATGAAAAAGAGCCTTACATAGCAGCGAGATTTGAAGAGAATTCAAATGAACTCATGAAGACCTATCCCTATTTCTTTGACAGGGACGGCTTCACAAACATGTGGGGCAGGAGCGGTATCTACAGAAACGCAGCCACCAGCGCCATGGACGGAAATCTGATGATGAGAAATTCAAGCGTGGACCCGGGACTTGCAAGGCGCATCTGCTCAGGCTCGCTTCTTCAGTTCTTCACAAGGGATGATTTTCTGTGGGAGGGAGTTCCGACCCTTGGCTTCTATGGACCGTTTTCACCGCTTCTTCAGAGCTATTCATGTGCCGAATCACCCTTCTGGCTGGCTAAGGCTCTTTTGTGCCTGCACCTTCCCGAGGATCATCCGTTCTGGACTGCGAAGGAAAACGGCGGGATCTGGGATGAGCTAAAAGAGAATGAAACAAAGGTCTGGACTCTTGACGGTCCGGGACTATGCATGGCAAACCATCAGGCCAACGGGATCACGGAGCTTAGGAGCGGCAAGATTGTTAAGCACAAAGACGATGAGCATGGCATGAATAATTACTCCAAGCTTGTCTTTAACACCAAGTTCCCATGGGAGGCTACCGTGGACAGAGCGGTTGAATCCCAGCAGTATGTGGTCCGCTACACGGATGAAGACATTGCTATTCGTGGAAACGTCACCTACTGGGCAGGGGAAAAGGACGACGTCCTCTACAGGAGGCAGTTCTTTGACTATGAGATGGAGACCGAGTGCCACTGGCGTACAGCAATCGACCTTGCGGACTTTG
>JAILFT010000100.1 GCA_024697425.1 Butyrivibrio sp.
ATCACGGCATCTGCCAGAAATGGCTATTGCTTCATCCCGCTTATCCTGATCCTTCCGCAGTTTCTGGGTATCACAGGAGTTGAGATGGCACAGGCCTGCGCAGATGTACTGTCACTGTTTGTGGCTGTCCCCATGGCATGGACCGAGCTGAGGAAATTCTGAGTTTTGCTTGAGATACTTAAGCTATAAGAATATATAATAAAACTGCGTCAATAAGCGCGACAGGGAATGACACCTGCCGCGCTTTTTTGGTGCCCGGGACCGGCAAGCCGTGCTCTTTGCCTTCTGCGACAAGCGCTGCTTATCACGTCCTATAAGACACGTGTCTTATACAAAAAGTGAGTGTATATGGATAATGAACCTAAGGGACTTAAGTCAGAGGACCATTTATTTTTGAATGTTCAGGACGCTTCCCGTGCGTGGTTTTGGAGAAAATGGTCCTTTGACTTAAAAGTCCCCGGGGACCAAAAAGTGGCCACTCAAGTACCGCTCAGCAGCCAACACCATTAGTTCGGAGGTAGAGATATGAAGCAGATCTTAGCATTCGGCGATTCCAATACATGGGGCCTTGTGCCCGGATCAAAAAAACAGGAGAGATATCCCTGGGGAGTAAGGTGGACCAGCCTTCTCCAGGAGAAATATACGGATGTCCGCGTAGCGGAGGAGGGCCTTTGCGGAAGGACCACGGTCTTTGAGGATGAGCTTCGTCCCGGAAGAAAGGGCAGCGGCTCCCTGGAGCCTCTCATTGAGAGCCAGTATCCTATTGACGGCGCGATCCTGATGCTTGGCACCAACGACTGCAAGACCTATTATCATGCCTCGTCCTATGTGATCGGCAAGGGCATAGAGCGGTGTCTGGACATTCTTGAAAAGTATGTGGCTCCTGAGAATATACTTCTGGTTTCGCCCATTCATCTTGGAAACGATGTCTGGAAGCCGGAAAAAGATCCGGAGTTTGGAGCAAGGTCTGTGGAAACAAGCCGGGAGCTTAAGAAGATTTACGGCGACATTGCAAAGAAAAGAGGAACAAGGTTCCTTGCTGCATCCGACTATGTAAAGCCCAGCAGCGTGGACGATGAGCACATGGATGAGGCGGGACACAGGGCCTTTGCAGAGGTGGTGTACAGCGAACTGGAACAGGTTATTTCCTGATTTTAATCCAATGGTGAAAAAGAGATATAAGAAATAATGATAGACAACGATATGTTTTAAGTAATTCACGTCATAAAACAAACAATATATCATTATCCGCATAAATAAAAAAAGTGTGAGGCGTTGGTATGGCGAATAGCATAAAAGAATTTGATCATTATACGAAGGTTGTTTCACAGTACATAGATAATCTCTCCTACGACGAACTGCCCGGAGATATCATAGAGCAGGTGAAGATAATAACGCTTCATACATTGGCAGCTGGAATATCAAGTTTTTCCACAGATCAGGCTAAAAAGATAATTGGTTTTGTGGAGACAAAAGGAGGCAGAGGCGAGGCAACCGTTTGGGGTGGCAGTGGAAAAAAGGTGCCCTCGGAAGAAGCGGTATTGGCTAACGGCACTATGGCGGACATTCTTGATTGGGAGGATTGTGCCTGGACCGGACATCCTTCTGCTGGGGCTGTACCGGTTGCTCTTGCTGAGTCGGAGGCCCTTGGCAGAAGCGGAAGGGAGTTCATAGAAGCCGTTACTGCTGCTTATGAGATATATACAAGGGTTGCTATGTCTATGCAGCCCACCAGAGAATCTATATTTGAAAAGAAAATGATGTGGGGATTGGTTAGTTGGCAGATTATTTCAGCTCAGGTGGCCTCGGCAAAGCTTAGAAAGCTGAGTCTTGATAAGCTTCAGCAGAGCTTTGGAGCTGCATACTACCAGACAATAGCGCCGGGCATTAAACACAGTGTGGGAACAGCCACTTCAGATATATATCATTACGCTCACGGGTTCTGCGCAAGAAATGGTGTCACTGCAGTGAAGATAGCAGATCTGGGATTCGATAATCTCTACGATGCGCTTGATGATTGGAACGGTCTATGGAATACAGTTTCAGACAATGTTGACTGGGACTGGATTGATAGGAATCTTGGCGGGGAATACTTGATCAAAGAGACGCTACTCAAACACTGGCCCGCAAATGTGTGGAATCAGGGACCGGTGGATACTATCGCCCGGCTGGTTGAAGATAATGAATTTTCTGTCGAAGAAATCGAGAGCATTGCAATATCTCCAAATGTAGGCTCCAAGATGACCGGATACCACAAGACCACCAGAAAGATACTGGATGCCCAATTTAGCATACCCTACTGTGTATGTGTATATCTACTGGATAGGGATCCAAGAAACTGGTTCACCGAAGAAATGCGTAACAATGAAAAACTCATTGAGTTAACCAAAAAGGTGGTGGGATCAGGAAGAGAATATACTACCAGGGAGCTTTTTGAGTTATTCCAGTCGGGAAGCTTTCCGGAAGTTAAGATCAGTATTTCATTAAGGGATGGAAAGGAGATTTCAACAATTCTTCAATTCCCCAAGGGGCACCCTAAGAATCCATATACCTTGGAGGAGGAAACAGAGCACTTCAGGTTCATCAGCGACGATGTTTTGGGGCCAGAAAAGACACAGCTCATTATTGACAAAATTACTCATCTGGAGGAAATCGGGGATATGGGAGAATTAGCAGTTCTTTTGTCCGATAAGGAGGTACAGGCATGAAAATACTTGAACCTATTACAGTAAAAAATGTGACTTTTAAAAACAGGGTGACCATAGCTCCGTCTCATCCCTACGGATATGGCCCCGGCCCAGACCACACCTTCAGCGATGACAATATAGATTATTACAGAAGGCGCCTTAAGAACCAAAATATAGGACTTCTAATAACACAGAGGATGCAGGTACAGTCAAGGGATGCAGGAAGAGGAAACTTTGCTCTTATAAGTCAGGATCAGAAAGAGAAACTGAAAGTGCTGGTTGATGCAGCCCATGAGAACGGGACCAAAATCTTTGCACAGATAGGATTTCCTTCAACAGGTCATCACAGACACGAGAGTGTTGATTTTTGGCGGCGGGAAGATTTGAAGGCTATAGAAGAAATGCACGTTCACAGCGCTAGATTGGCTAAAGAAGCTGGGTGCGACGGTGTGGAAATCCACGGGTGCAATATGTTCTTCTTAAATCTGTTTAATTCCCCAATAACCAACCATAGGATAGATGAATACGGAGGGAACCTTGAGGGTAGACTTAAGCTTTCGGAGAATATCATTAAAGGGATAAAAGAGTTTGCGGATGACAATTTTCTTATTGACTACCGAATGGGATGGAACAGCGACCTGCAGACGGATATCGAGACCGCTAAGAAGCTTGAGGAGTTTGGAATTGATATTTTCCACATATCTTATGGTGTTCGTGAGTCTGACAGATACATGCCATTTGATTTCAATCCTGTTATAGCCTATCCGGGAACCACAAGGGAGAAGCAAATAGCGCCTGCTGATTATCCATACGGCGATGTTGTTTATACGGGGGCTCAGATAAAAAAGAATCTTAGCATACCGGTTATCCTTGTGGATGAGATATGGACCTATGAAAGAGGCGAGAAACTTCTTGAAAATGGCGACGGAGATTTTATTGCTTACTCAAGGCCTTTTATGGCAGATCCTGATTTTTCCACAAAATCAGAGGTAAATCCAGGGTATTCCAATTGCCTTAAATGTGTGGAATGCGCATGGTTTAGCGATTTTCATAAATGCCCCAGAGTTTTGCAAAGGGGCTTTGATAAAGCTTAGTATTTAGAATTCATATATTAAGGAGGAGAAAAAAATGAAAAAAATCACAGCAAAAAGACTTATTGCAACACTGGTGGCAGCTACAAGTATGGTGGCTGTAGTAGGATGCGGCGCTCAGGATTCAGCAGCTCAGGTTCAGGCCAGTGAGACACAACAGGACACCGCAAAGGAAGAGGAAGCAGCTCCTGCAGCTGAGGAAGCACAACAGAAGGAAGTAACAGTAATCCGTTATGCATACAGAAGTCCCGGACTTTGGCCTACTGCAGGTGAAGATGATCAGGGTAATCCCACAGGTTATGACATTGAGGTCCTTAAAATTGTCGACGAAGCTCTTGATGACATTGAATTTGAGTTTATCCCTACCAGCTATGACGATTGCTATGTAGGACTTGAGGCAGGCAACTTTGACGCCGCAGACACCAATGCCTTCTACACGCCTGAAAGAGCAGAGCAGTACTACCTCACAGAAGAGAATATCGGACAGACAGTTCTTTATCTTGTTGTAAGCAAAGAAAACGCTGATATTAAGAGTTTTGAGGATTTGTATGACAGAGGCAAGCAGCTTGCTCCCATCAAGGCCGGAAATGGAATGTATTATGTTGCTGAAGCTTATAATGATGCTCATCCCGACAAGGCTTTAGAGCTTAGGACCACAGATGATGATACCTATGTGGGAGGTGGAATTGAAGAACTTCTGGCCGGAAAATATGATGCATCAATTTGGACAAAAAATAAATTCGATGCCACAACACTCGCAGAGGACGGAGAACTTCACAATCTTCTTGGGGATATTTCTTATACAGCCTTTGATGTGGCCAAGACATATCCTGTATTCTCCAGGTCCGTTGACTATGAAATCGTAAAGAAGATTTCCGACGCCATTGGAGAAGTTAAGAAGAGTGGAAAGGCCTCAGAGCTTGCTCAGGAGTTTTATGGTTATGATATCTTTGATCTCAGTACTGTTAACTGATCAAAAGGTGCAAAAGGAATCAAACTTTGAAAACATATGCTTTATGGAAAATCCCGGGATTTATCATACAGATAATCCCGGGAATTACAATAACAATTGAATATGTAGTTTTCTCATTTATCTTTGGAGCTTTTCTCGGTGGACTTCTGGCGCTGATGAAGCTCTCAGCAAAAAAGCTTCCCAGGTCCATAGCTTACGGATATACCACTGTCATGCGCTGTACTCCGGCCATTGTAATGCTCTTTCTGGTATATTATGGAGTTCCGCAGCTTGTAAGGAATCTGACAGGATACAAGATGGACACCACGGAAAAAATCGGATACGTCATTGTTACCCTTACGCTATTTAATGCAGCAAACCTCTCCGAGGTGTTTAGATCATCATATCTTTCACTTGATAAGACTCAGGTGGAAGCCTCCAAAAGTGTGGGAATGACAGGCCTTCAGGCTTTTATCCATGTACTGTTTCCGCAGATGTTTAAGTCAATGCTGCCAAACTTAAGTAACACCATTTTGATGACTTTAAAGAATGGTTCTTTGGCTTTTACCATTGGCCTTATGGATGTCCTTGGAATGGGACAAAAAGTCATCGGAAAAAATGTAGGCGCCTGGGTTATTGAGACTGATATTGCCATGATAGCTATCTACTGGCCCATTGCTCTTATCATCACAAAACTTACAGGGGTACTGGAGAAAAATTACAGTTTTGAGCACGGGAAAAAAGCAGGAGGCAGGAGAAAATGATTGACAGCGGATTTATTATAAAGACCTTACCGCAAGTACTTTCCGGGCTACCGGCTACATTTAGACTGGTATTTATTTCTATCGTAATTTCAACACCGCTGGCCCTTCTTGTTGCCATCGTCAATATGCGCTCTGAGAGGATAGCCAGCAAAATTCTGGGGATATATATTTCATTTGTGAGATCGGTACCTGTTATCATCATTATCTATCTCTTTTACCATCTACTTCCTCTAGTTCTTCAGAATGCGCTTAACAGTATGGGAAGTCAACTCAATATCTACAAGCTGGGGGATGAGTTCTTTGGATATATCATTTTTACCATTATGTCGATACCCACACTGTCGGAGGTGTTTAGGTCCGGACTTGTCAGTGTGGATCGTCTGCAGATGGAGGCATCAAAGAGTATCGGAATGACGCCTTTTCAGGCATATATCCATGTCGTGCTGCCCCAGGCTGTGAGAAATTCACTGCCGGTTTTATGTACCTTTGTCACCACCCAGGTCAAGATGTCTTCTCTTGCTTTCTCTATGTCTATTTACGATATCACCGGGAAGGCCAAGATGGCAGCATCGGCTACATTTGACTTCATTGAATGTTATCTTCTGATTTTTATCATGTATCTGATCATAAACATTTCCATCGAACAGATATTTAAGTACTGGGAAAAGAGGATGAAACCGGAGGTTTTTTAACAATGCTGGAAATAAAAAATATAAGAAAAAAATATAATGACCTGGAGATACTTAAAGGTGTAGACCTTCGAGTAGAGAAGGGAAATGTCGATGTTATTCTGGGGCAGTCCGGTTCTGGGAAGACAACTCTTCTTCGATGCATTGATGTTTTGGAAAATGCAGATGCAGGTGAGATAGCCATTGGAGACATTCACGCCAATCTGTCCCATCTGTCACAGAGGGAAGCGATAAGGATAAGGCGCAAAATGGGCTTTGTATTTCAAAATTACGGACTGTTCAAAAACAAGACAGCGTTGGAAAATGTCATGCTGGGCCTGAATGTTGTGCGAGGAGTTTCAAAGAAGGAAGCGGAGAACATTGCGAAGGAGGCTATAGGTAAGGTCGGACTCTTAGACAGATTGGATCATTATCCGGGTCAACTGTCTGGAGGGCAACAGCAGAGGATAGGAATTGCCAGAGCCTTTGCCACATCTCCGGAAGTAATATTGATGGATGAGCCTACAGCTTCTCTTGATCCGGGGCTTGTGGGGGAAGTTCTCACAACCATAGAAAACTTGGCAAACTCCGGCGTTACAATGCTCATAGTTACCCACGAACTTTCATTTGCCAGAAAAGTGGCTTCAAATGTCATGTTTATGGACGATGGCGTTATAGTAGAGAGCGCACCCACAAAAGATTTTTTCCTGAAACCAACGCAGGAAAAGACAATAGAATTTCTTAGAAAATCAAGTCCAGATTACGGCTATATGATATAAACTGGATCAAAGGTGAGGGAGGAAACGGAAATGCCCGCAGTTTATCACGGTATCGAGGAGATGGTGGGAAACACGCCTCTTCTTGAAATGATCAATATAGAGAAGAAAGAAAAGACCTATGGACGGTTGTTTGCAAAGATTGAAGCCAATAATCCCGGAGGAAGTGTTAAGGACAGAATCGCACTTAATATGATCAGGGGATTTGAAGAAAGAGGAGAATTAAAGCCCGGAGGAACCATAATAGAAAGTACTTCAGGAAATACCGGTATTGGACTTGCTGCTATAGCTGCAGCAAAGGGCTATAAGGTTATCATTGTGATGCCTGAGAATATGTCAAAAGAAAGAGTCCACATGCTTAAAGCATATGGAGCAGAAGTAGTTCTTTCTCCGGCTGAGCTTTATATGAACGGGGCTAATCAGATTGCTGAGGAAATATATAAAAAGACAGATAATGCTGTCATGACTCAGCAGCGCAGTAACCCGGATAATCCAGCGATGCATTTTAAGACCACAGGACCAGAGATATGGTCGGCTCTGGATGGGAAGGTTGATGCCTTTATAACAGCTGTTGGTACAGGGGGAACTCTCACCGGTACTTCTCATTTTCTTAAGGAAAAAAATCCGGATATATTTATCGGAGTTGTAGAGCCTGCTAAGGCCAATATCTTTTCTGGGGGAACCTGGTGCCAGCATAAGATCCAGGGTATTGGTCCCGTGGAGCCTCCGGAAGTTCTGGATACAAGCGTTTTTCAGGAGGTGTTTGACATAACCGATGAGGAGGCTTATGAGACCGCCAGAATGTGCCCCAGGGTCGAAGGTATGACCATAGGTTTTAGTGGAGGAGCTATTCTGACGGCAGCCATTAGAGTTGCCAAAAGAAAAGAGTTTGAGAATAAGAACATAGTATTTGTTTTCCCGGATAGAGGAGAGAGGTACTTATCCAGCGGAATATATGATTATTGATTTTGGAGGACTGTATGAAGGACAACTATACCGAGATCCTGGCAGAATTTGCTGCCAATTTGAAATATGAAGATATCCCAACAGATGTCATAAGAAGAGCAAAGCACCTTATACTCCATACCATTGGTGCATCTATCGCGGCACTTCCACTTCAACAGGCGAAAAATGCCATTGATTATGCGGGAAAGCTAGAGGGAATTGCTGAATCGACTATATGGGGAAGCAGAGGGAAAAAGGTACCAGCAGAGAGAGCTGCTTTTGCCAATGGAACCCTGGCCGATATCATGGACTGGGAGGATTGCTCCTGGACTGGACATCCTTCCGCAGGTGTCATTCCTGTTGCGCTTGCTCTTTCCGAGAGACTTCATTCTGATGGAAAAGAGCTGCTTACTGCCATAGTGGCTGCCTATGAAGTTTACCATAGAATTGCTGTGGCCTGTATTCCAAGCGATGAGTGGTATCAACACAAGGCCTGGGGACTTATTGACTGGCAGATTTTTGCAGGAACCATCGCAGCATCCAAGCTCCTACGCCTCAATAAAAAGCAGATACAGCAGGCTATGGGAGTGGCCCATTACATGGGACTTGCCAATGTAAACAAGCATGCCCAGGGACTTTCCAAATCCGACGTATATCATTATGCTCATGGTTTTATCGCGAGAAATTCGATCAATGCTGCCGAAATCGCAAATATCGGCTTTGATAATATGTATGATTCATTGGACGGTAAAACCGGTTACTGGAATACTATTTCAGATCAGTGTGACTGGGACTGGCTTGACAGAGATCTTGGTAAAGTCTGGTATACTAATCAGGTCCTTGAAAAGAACTGGCCTGCCAATGTCTGGCTGCAGGTTCCCTTAGAGCAGATGGATACTCTTTTTAAGGAGCATCCTTTTACTATTGAAGACGTGGTTGAACTGAATCTTTCTCCTTATGTTGGCAACATGATGGAAGATTATTCAAAGTCTACCAGAACAGTGCTGGATGCTCAGTTTAATCTTTCTTACTGTATAGCGTCATATCTTAATAATCCAACTCCCGGCGCCCACTGGTTTTCCGGAGAAAATCTGAATTCCGAGCGCATACTGGGCCTTGCAGCTAAGGTTCATGCTGTGGGTGACAAGGTGCAAACATATCAGATGTTCAAGCAGTTTAGGGCTAATGGCGGTGACTTCCCAGAGTACAATATGGAAATCAGGTTGAAGGACGGAACGGTCCTTAAGAACAGTATGCGTTATTCCAAGGGTCATCCCAAAAACTTTTATACCTGGGAAGAGGAGGCTAACCATTTCCTGATGGTCACTGACGGGCTTCTTTCTAAGGATAAGGCAAAAGAGGTCATAAGGCTTATTGACGGGCTAGAAGAGGCTAAGTCAGCTGATGAACTTCTTCTTAATACTACTATTTAAGGCATTTACGAGTAATAAGCAAACCTTAACTCTCCCGATAATCTTTCCTTAATTTCCAAAGCTCTTTTACCGTGCTATGATTCATTTATCAAAACAAAAGAAAATAAATGATACGGAGGAAAATATCATGGCAGATATAAAAGAAAGCGCATTGGAACTTATCGGTGGAACACCTATACTGAAGCTTAACGGCTACAGCAGAAACGCAGGAGTTACAGGAGCAACCATCCTGGCTAAGCTCGAGTACCTCAATCCTGCAGGATCAGTTAAAGACAGAATCGCCCTTGGAATGATCGAGGATGCCGAGAAGAGCGGAAAGATCAAACCCGGCGCAACAATCATAGAGCCCACCAGTGGAAATACCGGAATCGGTCTTGCAGCTGTTGCCGCAGCTAAAGGATATAAAGCCATATTTACCCTTCCTGATACAATGAGTGTTGAGAGAAGAAATCTCCTTAAGGCCTATGGCGCCGACCTTGTACTTACCGAGGGTGCCAAGGGAATGAAAGGCGCCATTGCCAAGGCCGAAGAGCTTGAGAAGGAGATTGACGGAGCAGTAATCCTTGGACAGTTTGTAAACCCTGCAAACCCTGCAGTACACAGAGCAACCACAGGTCCCGAGATCTGGAAACAGACCGACGGAAAGGTTGATATCTTCGTAGCAGGCGTAGGTACAGGCGGAACCATCACAGGTGTAGGCGAGTACCTCAAGTCTCAGAATCCCGATGTTAGGATCGTGGCAGTAGAGCCCGCAAGCAGCCCTGTTCTTTCAACAGGAACAGCAGGCCCTCACAAGATTCAGGGAATCGGCGCAGGATTCGTTCCTGATACACTTAACACCAAGATTTACGATGAGGTTATCACAATTGAGAATGAAGATGCCTTTGCTGAGGGCAAAAGATTTGCCGTATCAGAAGGTATCCTGGTAGGTATCTCATCAGGAGCAGCCCTTAAAGCTGCATCAATTCTGGCATCAAGAGAAGAAAATAAGGGAAAGACAATCGTAGCACTTCTTCCCGACTCAGGAGACAGATACCTCTCCACACCTCTTTTTGCATCAGAACAGTAATCAGCCCATTAAGCACTTGCCATAAGTAAATCCTTTTTCATAACATCCAATTAATTGCTTCACGGCCCATTTGCTGTGGAGCAATTAGCATATTTAGGGTAGAATAATGAATAAATATTCAAACGGAGGTCATAGGCGTGGGGCAGTACGATTTTGATTCGGTCATCGACAGGAAAAACACATCTTCTATCAAATGGGACTTTGGCATGCAGCGCAAGGGACGGGACGATCTTCTTCCCCTCTGGGTTGCGGATATGGACTTTCAGCTCCCCGAGGAGGTAGTAGAGGATATTGTCAAAAGAGCACAGCACGGAGTTTTTGGTTATACCGACCCGGATGAGAGCTATCTCTTTTCCGTAAGGGACTGGTATAAAAGACGCCACGGCATAGAGTTTGGAAATGAAGAGATAACTGTGGTTCCGGGTGTTGTATATGCTATAGCCCAGGCCATAAGGGCTCTGACGAAAGAAGGGGAAGCTGTTCTTATTCAGCAGCCGGTGTATTACCCCTTCAGCGAGATGATCACCATCAACAAAAGGAAACTCGTTAACAGCCCGCTGATAAACAAAGACGGAAGATACGAGATGGACTTTGAGGACTTTGAAAGGAAGATTGAAGAAAACGACGTTAAGCTGTTTCTTCTTTGCTCACCTCACAATCCGGTGGGAAGAGTCTGGACGGGAAAAGAGCTGGAGAAGGTGGCCGATATCTGCGACAGGCATGGCGTGTATATTTTTGCGGATGAGATACAC
>JAILFT010000102.1 GCA_024697425.1 Butyrivibrio sp.
TAAGAGCCACATACCCATCTACCGTTCTGCCCCATATCTCTCCTGCCGAGATCGTTATGAGCTCCTTTACATCTATGCTTGTACCTTTTCTGTAAACAGCTTTCCCAAGGATGTTGCTCTGTGCTCCAACTGTTTCTTTCGCTTCTTTTTGCCTGAAGCTGGTGCCGGCACCTTCCCTGACCTTAATAGCAGAGGCTGTAACAGTATATCTTTTCACAATTCCCAGTACATCCATGTCATAATCATCAAGGTCATACTGCTTAATGTAGTTTTTCAGGTTATGAGCATAGGAAAGGCTTGTGGCCCATCCGTCCTGGCGGATAAGATCACAAGCCTTATTATAGTCTGTTACCCCTCTTAGGTTCTGATATCTTCTGTACTGAAGAAAATCGTAATACCCCTTAATCCCTTCAGAGACACTGTTGTACTTCCTGAATTTAGCAGTGATGGTTATGTAGCTGCCATCTTTCTTCTGCTCTTTGGTTTTATACTCCTTATAGTCACAACCACATCCCTTGGACCATTTCATACCAAAGAAGTTATAACAGTCTCTAGATAGACCGCTTCTTCCCCAGTTGGACTCAAGGATTGCCTGTGCTATCGTCAAAGACGGCAAAATACCGTAGTCACTGTAGAAGCTGACTGCGGCATTTCCGATCATTTCTATGAATTTACTTTGTTCTATGGTCATATCACTCCTCCTTGTCAGGCTTTATCTGCTTAAGCACATCAATAAGCTTTTCAGGTATAGGGAGCTCTAATCTTGCAGCATTCTCGATGATAGATATGCCCTCGTTGGAAATATAAAAGAAGATTACAGCAGTTCTTAGAACAGCTCCTGCCTTTAATATCTCCACATCGATGATGTTTCCTATCGCAACAAGCAGGAAAATCATCACCTTCTTAGCAATTCCCTTAAAGCCCACTTCACTTGAGAGCTGCTTGGTGTAAATAGCTGCAAGCACACCGGTGATGTAGTCGATTATCACAAAGGTAATCAGCGCATACAGAAAGCCATCAGCTCCCCCAAACAAATATCCCATAACACCTCCAATCCCAGTAAAAACATACTGACCAACAGTTATTACATTTCTCATACTTAGTTTCCTCACTTTCTTTTTTGCATATAAAAAGCGGCTACATTTCTGTAACCGCCTTGTATCAGTGATTTGTAAGCTCCGTGTAAATGCCACTATTATTCGTGTAGTAAATATGCCCCGGAACAAGCAAAAGGTCCTTAGAGCCATCTGTCATGTGGATCTGCTGTGAGCCATTGGAAGTGTTGAATCTGATAGACCTACTGCTTCCATCAGTTATCGTAAGACAGCCTGACTTTATCGTGATTGTTCCATCGGCCTTTACAATAAAGTTGTTATTATTGTTTATTGCTATGGAGTTCAATGTTCCGGTCTTTATCTTATCTGCAGATATAGTTCCCGACTTAATAAGACTGGCATTGATGCATAGCTGCCCAGAGCTGTTAAGATAAAGGCCTTGGTTAGAGTCTGTCGCTGATCCTCCCGTCATGGAAGAAACGATTGTATCTTTCAGCATGGCGTCAGCACCATTCGGAGACCACCTACACGATGCAGCCGCACTCTTTGATGTATCGTTTCCAGTAAGCCTACATACCATCATTCCGCAGAACTCAACTGTATTACCCTTAGTGCAGCTAACACGCATTTTTGTTTTAAACTTGCCTGTTTCGTACTCCCAGAAGTAATTTGTGTTCTTCATATCCCACTTATTACTTGTATCCTTGTTCTTAAGGAAGGTGTCTTCTGCAACTCTTCTGAACCACTTACCAGCTTTTATATCAGCTATTGTCTGCTTTTCAGTACTATAAATACCGTATGATGAGCCATTGCCCCATCTATGTAAAAGCCTAAACACAAGCTGATCTGTTTCCTTGTAGGAAGCATCTGCTGTGTTAGGAACGTACAGCGTACAAGAATCCGCTTCTTCGAGCTTCATGCAAGCATACTGAACGCTTCCTGCTCCAGAAAGGCCGAACTGAATATTTGTGATCTCACTTGTTTCGCTCGTTGCTGTAAATACAACACACCTTCTCTCCCACGAGGTATTGGTCACCTTGGAGTTAAAAAGTGTCAGCTCACAAGCATTAGTCGTGGTATTCCAGTTACGGATAAGAAGTGTTGCTGATGTACAGCTATTAACGAGCCTGTGGTACCAAGAAAGAACATACTTCTTACCCTTTGTTAGCTTAACCTTCTGCGCATAGTCTCTGTTTCCAGAGGTATTTCCTTTAATCTCATAAGCAAGCGGATATGGGAGCATGAACTTATCTGTAGTTCCAAGGTTGCTATACCCTGAAATAACTGATCCTGTTCCATTACCACCAGAAGTAAGCACCCAGCCTGTATCGGAAACAGCAGTGTCAACCTTCTTATCTGCAGTGTTTCGTAGCATGTTAGGATTGAGCTTTGGCCTGTAATAATATGAGAACAAATACTTACCAGCATCGATAGGAATTGCCTGTCCTACTCCCTGCTCATTGGTGTTATACGGCTTGATACATAAGGAATTTGTAACAGGCACTCCATCTGGAGGATTTGCTGATATGTCATACAGGTCAACAGCGCCATTTGTACTGTTGTTGCTATCCCCCATCCATATACCCTTTTCGTATGACGGAAATGTAAGCCACTCTGTTCCGATCTTATTAAAGGTTGCAGTATTTCTCCAGATATTCATAAGAGTGGTTCCTACTACAGCAAGTGAAGTTGCTTTCATATTCAGAACGCCATTATCAAGGTCAAGATAGAATGTCTCTCCATCCTTGGATTTTAAGATTCCCGAGGCGATGTACTCAGCATTGATATAAAGCTTTCCATCCTTCAGGTATATTCCCTGTGTCTGACCATTATTTGTGAGCTTGTTAAAAATGCTTGTCTGAGTCTGGTTATTAACAGCCGCCTGAGCTACTTTATCGGCGTAGTTCTGCAAATCCTGTGGTGCAGGAGAATAATCGGTGGCCCTATTCCCGGCTTCAAACTTAACCTCAGTCATCCAGAACTCTGCAGCCGTATCGACGTTAGTTCCGACCATTATGTTGAATCCACCGATCCCCTCCGGAACTGTTACCTGCTTACTGTATCTTTTTGGAGTAGTCGTAACATCCCATACGTACCAATCCTGCAGATTGCTCGTTGATGTAGCTGCTTCAAACCAGTGGAAGCCAATGCTAAGCTTTGCAGCTGCTTTCGCATATGCTGTAACGGATATTGTGTATGTTCCTGGCTCTATCTCGTAGATAGAATCGGAGCCATATCTTTTTACCCTATTCTGGCTGTATCCCTGCCACTTAGCAGTACTTACAACATGCATCCATTTGATGCCATTTACTGTAACAACTTCTCTTTTTGATGGGCTTCCCCAGTTACTCCATCTTGATGACACATTTTCAAAACAACTATCAAATACAAGGTTCTTTCCCCCTATCTTCAGATTATCGATAGCAGTCTTTGCATTATTCGCTGTGGTTTTAGCTGTATCTGCTGCCGATTTCGCCGTATCAGCTGTGGACTTAGCAGTATCTGCAGTGGATTTAGCTGTGTTCGCTGTAGACTTAGCTGTGCTTGCTGTGGAATTAGCTGTATTTGCAGTCGTGTTAGCTGAATTGATGGCCCCTGCAAGTGTCGGAGTGGTATAGGTAGTTGTCTTATCCGTCCAGGTCACAGCACTTCTCGTCCAAATATAATAACCAGACTTCCAAGCAGGACATGTGGTTACCCAAGAACCTCCAGTCTGAGTGGTATTTGATGATGAAAGATAATACTGCTCAACAATGGCTGTTACACCTTTTCCGTCAGAGCCATTCTTACCGTCAGTACCGTTTTTGCCATTAGTACCGTCCTTACCCGGAGCACCATCTTTACCATTGGTACCGTTTGTACCATCTTTTCCGGGTGCTCCATCCTTCCCAGGCGACCCATCTTTACCATCAGCGCCATCCTTGCCATCTTTTCCATTGGCGCCATCTTTACCTGCAGTTCCGGTAGCTCCTTTGGCTCCTGAAATACAAGTA
>JAILFT010000129.1 GCA_024697425.1 Butyrivibrio sp.
GGCGAGCCGAAGAACATCCTGGACGTCATCTGGAAAGTTATCGACACAATTGATAATATTCTGAAAACACCACTAGATGTGCTTGAAAAATTACAATATACAATATCTAGAGTTTGTGGTAAGATAAGTATGATTAAATCCACACTTGAAAGCGAGACTTTTGACAGGGCATTCACACTGGTCAAGAAGAAGCTTATCAGGATACTTAAGATGATCCTGCCTGACAAATTTAAGGCGGATGTGGTGTTCGGAAGCGGAGATCCCGCTCTTACGGCAGAGCTGATGGGAGCCTACGGTGCACTTTATCACCTGCTCTATAACAAGGTTTTCTTCACACCGGATTTTCAGGAGAAGGTCCTTGAGGGTGAGGTCCATCTGAAGGGCCACATCACATTGTTTACGATAGTATGGTCGGCGGCTGTTGTTTACCTTAACCGCGACGTTAAGAGAGTTATTAAACGATTTAAGAAGATAATCAATTCATAATATCAGGAGGAAGTTATGGCAGAAAGTAATTTTAACGGGGTAGTTGAGTCACTGCTTACAGGCATGAACTCAATTCTTTCATCTAAGACGGTGGTAGGGGAACCCACCAAGGTTGGGGATACGATCATTCTTCCCCTTGTAGATGTTTCATTTGGGGTTGGGGCAGGCTCAACTTCAGCCGATAAAAAGAATGGAGGATGCGGCGGATTCGGTGCCAAGATGTCACCCAGCGCAGTCCTTATTATCAAGAACGGTTCCACCAAGCTTGTAAATATCAAGAACCAGGATGCTGTTACCAAGATTCTTGATCTTGTTCCCGATGTTATGGATAAGTTTTCCTCAAGGAAGGAAGACATGATGGACAGTGACGCGGCAGTAGAGATTGCTTTTCCCGAGGAGAAGAAGGAACAGTAATTTAAGCCTTTCCGAAAGGTGGGGGCCCTTATGGAAGAGAGAAGAAATTTAGAAGAGATAATCTTAAACGGCACTGAGGATGAGCTTGCGCAGCTTCGCGTATGGCTTTTCAAGGAGAGCGTAAGGCTGGAGAACCAGGAGAGTGCTCTCTGTGAGAGGTACGCAAGGCTCGAGGAAGAGGAGATGGCCTTCAAGGACAGAATGGATGCGGCTGAGAAGAAACTGGAGAACGCAACCAAGAAGCTCAACAATGACAAGGCCCTGTTCGACCAGAGACTTAAGATCCTCAACAACGGCTTCGATCAGCTCAATGCTGACAAGAAGAAACTTGAGAGTGAATTCATCAGGCTGGAGAGAGAGAAGGCTTACCAGAGAGAGGATGAGTACGATGCTCTGGATCTTCTGTTCAGAGGCGTCAACAGCGCACTGACTCTCAAGAAGAGATACAAGGACCTCATGAAGATGTTCCATCCCGACAATATAAGCGGAGATTCCTATATGGTCCAGCTTATAAACGAGGAGTACAGCGCTTTGTGCAGACAGTATGACATCAGCATGAAAGCGTGAGTTCGGGGATGCTTTGACAGTTATGTAAATATGTGCTATTGTATTCAAGTCATTGTCGGTCCTGGCAATGACTTGTGTATGTTTAGTGGGGAAATACATATCTAATTTGTATCTGGCGTTTCTGCCGGGAAATTCATCGTTTTAAAAAGAGATTTTGAAGTAATTTGTAGTTATTTGTAGTTTTGCAGTTTTATTCTAAAATTTTATTGACACAATCGAACATCTGTTTTATATTATAAATATAGCGAACGGATGTTCTTAAAGGAGGCAGTATGGAAAGAGAAGAGAAACAGAAGGCATTAGACGCGGCCCTTGGTCAGATTGAGAAGCAGTTCGGCAAGGGAGCTGTCATGAAGCTCGGAGATTCAACAGATACCATGAACATTGAGACAATTCCTACAGGTTCGTTGAGTCTTGATATTGCACTTGGCCTTGGAGGCATCCCTAAGGGAAGGATCGTGGAGATCTACGGACCTGAGTCCAGTGGTAAGACCACAGTAACCCTTCATATGATCGCTGAGGTACAGAAGAGAGGCGGAATCGCAGGATTCATCGATGCAGAGCATGCTCTGGACCCTGTATATGCCAAGAACATCGGTGTAGACATCGATAACCTTTACATTTCACAGCCCGACAGCGGTGAGCAGGCTCTTG
This sequence comes from Butyrivibrio sp., assembly GCA_024697425.1. Classification (GTDB taxonomy): domain Bacteria; phylum Bacillota; class Clostridia; order Lachnospirales; family Lachnospiraceae; genus Butyrivibrio. The sequence goes on from JAILFT010000129.1 coordinate 2,122, forward strand.
AGATCACAGAGACCATGGTCCGCTCCGGCGCCATTGATATAGTTGTAGTTGACTCTGTAGCAGCCCTTGTTCCCAAGGCAGAGATCGACGGAGATATGGGTGATTCCCATGTGGGACTTCAGGCAAGACTTATGTCCCAGGCCCTTCGTAAGCTGACAGCTGTTATCAGCAAGTCAAATTGTACAGTAGTATTCATCAACCAGCTCCGTGAGAAGGTTGGCGTTATGTTTGGTAACCCCGAGACTACCACCGGCGGACGTGCCCTTAAGTTCTATTCATCAGTTCGTATGGATGTACGTCGTATCGAGGCCATCAAGCAGAACGGTGAGGTTATCGGTAACAGAACAAGAGTTAAGGTAGTTAAGAACAAGGTAGCTCCGCCTTTCAAGGAGGCTGAGTTCGATATCATGTTTGGTAAGGGCATTTCAGCAACAGGCGATATCCTTGAC
>JAILFT010000147.1 GCA_024697425.1 Butyrivibrio sp.
CCTGCTGAAGTTTGCAGCAAAAAATTCCAACATGATTTCCCCCAATTCCCCAACATATTTAGGCCTTCAGCCTACCCCTCTATTTTACCCGCCGCGGCCCTACAGTGCAAGTAATGCCCTCCACTATTCCCGGCTTTTTCATGGCGCCTTCCCCAAACCGTGAGTAGCAGTGGAGGGCGATATTGCTTGAGGAAGGGGCGGCGGGGCATCATGGTCAGTATTTGGGAGATTTGTGTCAGTAAAAGGGTGTCATGAGGGGGATATTTCGTTTACAATAGAGGTATGACTAAGAAAAAGCTTGCTCTCGAGGTGATCGAGAGACTCAAAAAAGAATATCCGGATGCAAAGTGCACTTTGGACTATGACAAGGCCTGGCAGCTTCTGGTGAGTGTAAGGCTTGCGGCGCAGTGTACTGATGCCAGGGTGGATCAGATCACGCCTCTTTTGTATGAGAAGTTTCCGAGCATTGAGGCGCTGGCAACGGCAGATGTAGCTGACATAGAGAAGATTGTCCGGCCCTGCGGCCTGGGAAATTCCAAGGCAAGGGATATTTCCGCATGCATGAAGATGCTTCACTATGAATATATGGATCAGGTTCCGGATACCATGGAGGAGCTTCTGAAACTCCCGGGAGTTGGGAGAAAGAGCGCAAACCTGGTTCTTGGAGATGTGTTCGGGAAACCTGCCATTGTGACGGACACTCACTGTATCAGACTCTGCAATCTCATAGGGCTTGTGGATAATATCAAGGAACCTGCCAAGGTGGAAAAAGAGCTGTGGAAGATCATACCTCCCGATGAAGGGAACGATCTTTGCCATCGCTTTGTCGTACATGGCAGGGCGGTTTGTGTTGCAAGGCGTCCAAACTGCGCTGTCTGCTGTCTTAAGGAAGTGTGCAAACACGGTCGCGAAGTCACTAAAGGGTAAATTTCAATAGCAAGGCTCCGGTGGATCCGAAGCGCCGGGCCGGCGCTTAATATGGGGGAATCATGAGAGATATTGAGTATTTAAGGCTTCTTAGCAAGGAATTTCCCAATTCCAGAAAGGCTGCCGCAGAGATCATCAACCTTCGGGCTATCTGCGCGCTTCCCAAGGGAACCGAATATTTCTTTTCCGACATACACGGAGAGTATGAGGCATTTTCCCATCTTCTTCGAAGTTCTTCCGGTATCATCAGGGCCAAGATCGAAGAGACCTTCGGCAATATGATGTCTGAGTCCGACCAGCTTCAGCTGGCAAATCTTATCTATTATCCCAGGGAAGTCATAAGCGGAATAAGGCACGATGCCACAATCCCCGAGAAAACTCTTCAGGAACATCAGAAGATTACCATAAACAGGCTTATTTCCATCTGCAGGGTGGTTAGCTCCAAGTACACCAGATCCAAGGTCAGGAAAAAGATGCCGGCGGATTATGCCTACGCCATCGACGAGCTTCTGCACCTTGATATGAACGATCCCAACAAGAAGCTTTACTACAGCGAGATCGTTAACGGCATTATCGAGATAGATTTTGCTGATGAGTTCATAATAGCTCTTTGTGAGCTTATCCAGAATCTCACCATAGATTCACTTCACATAATAGGAGACATTTTTGACAGAGGAGCCCGCCCGGATCTTGTCATGGAGGAGCTTATGAACTTTCATGACGTGGATATCCAGTGGGGCAACCACGATATTGACTGGATGGGAGCTGCCTGCGGAAATACCGCCTGCATTGCGAACGTTCTCAGGATCGGTACCAGCTACAACAGCTTTGATGCCCTGGAGGATGGCTATGGAATAAATCTTCGTCCTCTGTCCATGTTTGCTGCAGAGGTCTACAGGGACGATCCCTGCGAGTGCTTCAGGCCTCATCTTCTTGATGAGAACAAGTACGACTCCGTTAATCCCAGGCTTGCAGCCAAGATGTGTAAAGCCATCAGCATCATCCAGTTCAAGCTTGAGGGACAGCTTATAAAGCGTCATCCTGAGTATGGCCTTGAAGAGAGGCTGCTTCTGGACAAGATAGATTATGAGACCGGAGAGGTGACAATAGAGGGAAAACGCTACAGGTTAAAAGACACCAATTTCCCAACCATAGACCCTGCAGATCCCTACAGGCTTTCTGATGCAGAGGAAGAACTGATGCGTACTTTGCAGCTTAGCTTCATCCACTCAAGGGTACTGATCCGTCACGTGCAGTTTCTTTATTCCCACGGAGCCATGTACCGAAGCATCAACAACAACCTTCTCTACCACGGTTGTATTCCCATGGATGAGCAGGGAAACTTCACTGCTATGACAACCGCAGACGGAAGCTTTGCGGGAAAAGAGCTGATGGATTACCTGAACGTCAAGATACATGATGCGTATTTCCTTGATCCAAGGGATGATGCGAAGAAGAAACAGGATGCTGTGGACCTTATGTGGTACCTGTGGTGCGGTCCCAAATCGCCTCTTTTCGGAAAGGACAGGATAACGACCTTTGAGCATCTGTTCCTTAAGGAGGAAAAAGAGCTGTGCAGGGAGAACTTCAATCCCTATTATAAATTCTCCTCCATGGAAGCCTACGCAGATAAGATATTAAGGGAGTTTGGTCTCGATCCCGAGTGGGCCCATATCATCAACGGCCATGTTCCGGTGGAGACCATGAAGGGAGAGAGTCCTGTTAAGGCAAACGGAAAACTCTATATCATAGACGGAGGCATTTCTAAGGCTTATCACGAGAAGACCGGAATAGCAGGCTATACCCTGATCTATAACTCCAATCACCTGGCTCTTGCCCAGCACAAGCCCTTTGTTAAGGGCGGGGAAAATACTCCCACCATTCAGCTGACGGAGAAGCCGCGAAAGCGGATTCTTGTTCGGGATACGGACATAGGCAAGAACCTTCAGCAGCAGATAGATGATCTCAAGGATCTTCTCAAGGCGTTTGAGAGCGGAGCCATAAGAGAGAAAAATTAATCCGTTTACAATCTCTTTATAAAAAAGTTAGTTGACGTAGTCTATTAGCTTTGTTAATCTATGGTCAGAAATATGCGAAAGGACTTACATTGAATGGATGCTAACGGATTAAGCCCCGAGCAGCAGGCTCTTTTGGCAAGTATAATGGGTAAATCATCACAGGCAGGCGGCGGTGGAGGATTCACTGCGGCTCAGGTTCCCACGCCTGCAGCGGGTGCAGCACCGGCAGCAGCTCCAAGCGGTGGTAACAGCGGCAAGATGCTCAGCCAGGCTGAGATTGATGCTCTTATTGCTTCCATGGGCAAATAATCTGATATATTTATTTTGAGTTTTGCGGGATGTCGCACTGTTAGTGTGACATCCCTTTTTGCGTGGTTTCTCACTAAAAGTGGATTAACGATTAAATGATTATAAAAATACTATAAAAGCGAACAAAACAGTGAAAAACAGTCTATAATGAAAATGTGGTATATTGTGCACACAATTTAATAGCACTATGAAATATTGTCTTTCACCGTCATAGAATGGAGAACAATCTTATGGCAGAAATGAAGAATGTAAAAAAGGACACTAAAGTAAAGGCAAAGAAGAGCGTAAGCGGAAAACTTCTGAAAGTTCTGATACCTATGATTGCAGCGTCTATAATCCTGATCATGTATATAGTTGCTGTGCAGGCAAGAAACATCATTACGGAGCTTGCCACCAACAATCTGGATAAAGAGTCTGATTACTATTCAGAGAAGATCGGCCGTGAGATCACGACTCTTATGGAGTATTGCGATGCTTCAGCTGCTGCTCTTCAATCAGTTTCTTTCCCCAATGATAATGCGATGGCAAGTTTCCTTTTACCTACACTTACCAAGAACGAATACATGCCAAACGGTATGTATCTGGCAACTGCTACCGGAGACTGGATCGATCCTTCGGGCTGGGTTCCGGATCCTGACTATGTGGCAACAGAAAGATCTTGGTACCAGGAAGGACTGCAGCACGACACATTTTTCCCCGGAGAACCTTATGTAGACAGCGATACCGGCAGCATGGTTGTTTCTTTTTCCAGAAAGGTAAAACTTGCGGATGCCAGAGAGGGCGTGGCTTCAGCCGATTATACACTGGATGGTATTGTGGAAGAGATAGGCTCCATTAAGCCTGTAAAGACCGGAGGCGCAATGCTTCTGGCCAACGACATCATTCTTTCATATTTCAAAAATGATTATAACGGAACAAAAGTTGGGGATCATCCTGAGGCATTGTTCCTTAATTCCGCGTATCAGTTTGCCAAGACCGGATCGACGGAAGTTACTGAGATCAAATCCGAAAACGGACAGGTGTATTATGTAAGTATCAGAAATATTCCCGGAACCGACTGGACTCTTGTCTGCTCGGTAGCAAAGAACGAGGTTCTTTCGGGGCTTAGAACATTTGAATACATCTGTATCGGACTGATGATCCTGATGATACTTATTATCTCTGCTGTTCTCTATATGCTGCTTAAGAAATTCGTTTCAGTTCCCGTTGGTAACCTTACAGAGAACATCACCAGAATTACCGATGGTGATTTCACCGTAGATATTCCTGAGGGCGGCGATGATGAAATCGGCCTGATGAACAACAACATGAAATCCTTTGTGGGACACATGAGAGGAACCCTCGGAAACATCAAGGATGAGACTGAGAGACTGGCTACTGAGGCTGAGAACAGTAAGGATGCTTC
>JAILFT010000175.1 GCA_024697425.1 Butyrivibrio sp.
GACGGAGACAAGAAGATATTCGCTATCTGTAACTGTAACGTAAATGTATGTTACGCTCTTCGTACATCTCAGCTTTTCAATACACCTAATATGTCACGTTCATCCTATGTTGCACATGTTGACAAGGATAACTGCGTAGCCTGCGGACGATGCGTTGAGGTTTGTCCTGCCGGTGCAGCTACACTTGGACAGAAGCTTTGCAAGAAGGACGGCAGCGAGGTTGTTTATCCTAAGATGCCTCTTCCCACAGAGCAGAAGTGGTCAACAGACATGTGGACCGAGGATTACCGTGATATCAACCGTATCAATACTCACAAGACAGGTACAGCTCCCTGTAAGACAGCCTGCCCTGCACACCTTCCTGTTCAGGGATACATCAAGATGGCTTCTCAGGGCAGATATGATGAGGCCCTTGCTCTTATCAAGAAGTATAATCCTCTTCCTGCTGTCTGCGGACATGTATGTAACAGACGTTGCGAGGATGCTTGTACAAGAGGAACCATCGATCAGGCTCTTGCCATCGATGAGATCAAGAAATTCGTAGCAATGCGCGATCTTAATGCTGATACACGCTACATTCCCAAGAAGGTTATTCCTAAGATCGGTGCAGGCTTTGATGAGAAGGTAGCTATTATCGGTGCAGGTCCTGCAGGTATTTCCTGTGCTTACTATCTTGCACTTAAGGGATACAAGCCAACTCTGTTCGACAAGAACAAGAAGCCCGGCGGAATGGTTACCTACGGTATTCCTTCATTCGTAATGGAGAAGAATATCATCGAGGCTGAAGTGGATGTTCTTCGCGAACTTGGTGTAGACATCCGCCTCGGAGTTGAAGTTGGTAAGGATATCACTCTTAAACAGCTCCGTGAAGAGGGCTATAAGGCATTCTACATCGCTATCGGCTGCCAGGGCGGCAGAGGCGTAAATGTTCCCGGAGAAGACGCTGAGGGCGTTATCAAGGGCGTAGATATTCTTCATGCTGTTATTGATGATGAGAGCTACAAGCTTTCAGGAGATACAGTAGTTATCGGTGGCGGTAACGTAGCTATCGATGTAAGCCGTACAGCTATCCGCTGTGGTTCACCCAAGATCACACAGGTTTCTCTTGAGACCCGTGATATCATGCCTGCTCTTCCTGAGGAGATTGAGATTGCTGAATCCGAAGGAATCGAGTTTAAGGGCGGTTGGGGACCCAAAGAGATCCTCACAGAGAACGGCAAGGTTAAGGGAATCGTATTCAAGAAGTGTACTCAGGTTAAGAATGCAGAAGGCAAGTTCGATCCCAAGTACGATGAGAACGAGACCATGGAGATTGCCTGCAGCAATGTAATCCTTTCGGTAGGTCAGGCCACAATCTGGGGAGACCTTCTTAAGGATGAGAACGTAGAGTTCAGAGGACCTGCTCCTGTAGCTGACAGTGTTACATTCCAGACTACAGTTAAGGATATCTTCGTTGGCGGAGATATGTTCTACGGTCCCAGATTTGCTATTGATGCCATTGCATGCGGTAAGGAAGGCGCTGAGTCTATCCACAGATTCGTACAGCCTCATTCTTCACTTACCATCGGACGTGACCCCAACTTCTTCATCGAGCTGGATAAGGATGACATTCTTATCAGAGATTACGATCATGTTGGACGTCAGTTCCCTGCAGACGGAAAGAGCGCAGACGGAAAACTTACCTTCCGTGATACCAAGCAGCTTCTTACAGAAGAGCAGATCAAGAAAGAAACATCACGCTGCCTTGGCTGCGGTGCCTCAATTGTCGATCCCAATAAGTGTGTAGGCTGCGGACTTTGCACAACACGCTGCGAATTCGACGCCATCAAGCTTACCAGGGACAACCCTGATTGCTCAACCATGAGAAAGGCGGAGGATAAGCTTAAGTACATCCTTCCTAACGGAGCTAAGCAGGCTCTTGCAAGACCTTTTGTAAAGAAGACTCCAAAAGAGACAGCATGGCTTCCCAAGAAATGATAAATATCTGATATAAGACATGAGATTAAGTCAAGTGTTCGATAGAACACTTGACTTAATCTTTAAAAATGTATATTAATATGAAAGTAACTCAAAATGATAACTTCGAAGGGAATTACTACTGAATAATGGCAACGAAGAAAGATACTAAGGCTAAAAAGAATGCACTGCTCATAGTTGAGTCACCCACCAAGGTTAAGGCTATCAAGAAGTTTCTGGGATCGGGATATGAAGTTGCTGCCAGCAACGGACATGTAAGAGACCTTCCAAGAAGCACAATGGGTATCGATATTGAACACGACTATGAACCTAAGTATATAACTATCAGAGGAAAGGGAGACGTACTTGCGGAGCTGAGAAGGCAGGTCAAGAAAGCTGATAAAGTTTATCTCGCAACCGACCCGGACCGCGAAGGAGAAGCTATAAGCTGGCATCTTTGCGCTGCACTTAAGCTGGATGAGGCTGATGGTAAAGTTCAGAGAGTAACCTTTAACGAGATTACCAAGAATGCGGTTAAGGAAGCCATGAAACATCCCAGGGACATTGATATGAACCTGGTTGATGCCCAGCAGGCGAGACGTGTTCTTGACAGGATGGTAGGATATGAGATCTCACCCATACTCTGGTCAAAGGTTAAGCGTGGTCTTTCTGCCGGAAGAGTACAGTCTGTCGCACTGAGGATCATTGCTGACAGAGAAGAGGAGATTGATTCATTCATTCCTACCGAGTACTGGACACTGGATGTCAACCTTCAGGTGGCAGGAGAGAAGAAACCTCTTGTAGCGCACTACTATGGTGAAGGCAATGACAAAAAAGAGATTGGCTCCAAGGAAGAACTTGATGTAATCTGCAAGGATTTAAAGGGTGCCAAATATACTGTAAGTGATGTTAAAAAGGGTGAGAGAACCAAGAAGGCACCTCTTCCTTTTACCACATCAACACTTCAGCAGGAGGCTTCCAAAGCTCTTAACTTCGCAACCCAGAAGACCATGAGAATCGCTCAGCAGCTCTATGAAGGAATTGAGCTTGGCAAAGAGGGGACTGTAGGTCTTATCACATACCTTCGTACAGACTCTACAAGAGTTTCAGAGGAAGCTGTAGCAGCTGCCAATGATTACATTACTTCAAATTTCGGTGAGAAATATCTGGCTGAGGGAGCTACTGCAAAGAAGAGTGAGACCAAGATCCAGGATGCTCACGAAGCTATCAGACCCACCTATGTTGATCATACACCGGTTATGGTGAAGGATTATCTCACAAGAGATCAGTTCAGACTCTATCAGCTGATCTGGAGAAGATTTATGGCAAGCCGCATGGCTGCTGCAAGATATGAGACCACTGCCGTTAAGATCGATGCAGGTAAGCACAGGTTTACCGTATCCGCATCCAAGACGGTATTTGACGGATTCCTTAATGTATATACCGATGATGAGGATCAGATTGAGAAGAATGTACTTGCAAAGAGTATTGAAACAGGTACAACTCTTAAGTTCGAATCCTTTGATTCTGCTCAGCATTTCACACAGCCGGCTCCTCATTATACTGAAGCTTCTCTGGTTCATGACCTTGAGGCTCTTGGAATCGGAAGACCCAGTACCTATGCTCCTACAATCTCCATAATCATGGCAAGACACTATATTACCAAGGAGAATAAGAGCCTTTACATCACGGAGCTTGGACAGGCTGTCAACAAAATGATGGTTGAAGCTTTCCCTCAGATTGTTGATGTTAACTTTACATCCAATATGGAAGCTCTTCTTGACGGAATTGCCGAAGGCGATGTTAAGTGGAAGACAGTTATTGAGAATTTTTATCCGGATCTTGATAAGGCTGTAAAAGCTGCAGAAGAACAGCTTGAGGCTGTACAGTTTGAAGATGAGGTTACCGATGAGATCTGCGATAACTGCGGAAGAAACATGGTTATCAAGTACGGTCCCTTTGGAAAGTTCCTTGCATGCCCCGGTTTCCCGGAGTGCAAGAACACAAAGCCTTATTTCCAGAAGATTGGCGTAGAGTGCCCTAAGTGCGGCAAGGATATAGTCCTTAAGAGAACCAAGAAGGGACGTATCTTCTACGGCTGCATAGATAATCCCACTTGCGATTTCATGTCCTGGCAGAAACCGGCCAAGGAGAAATGCCCCAAGTGCGGCGGAGTTATGTATGCAAAGAGCAACAAACTTGTATGCGGCAACTCGGAATGCGGATATATCAAGGAAAACACTAAATAAAAGATTTCTGAAAACTTAACCTTTTTTTCATAATTGTAGGCGCTTTACGGTTTGAAGCGCCTATTTTTTTATGTTATGATACAAATAGCGTAGTAATAATATTAACGCTTTTACGTTAATCACAACTATGCAATTTGGGGAAAATACCATATAAAGGAGAAATCTGATGAGTAGTGTACAGCTACTGGATAAGACTCGTAAGATCGGCAAGCTATTACACAATAGTAATTCAGGAAAGGTAGTATTTAACGATATATGCCGCGTCCTGTGTGATATTCTATCCTCAAATATGTTTGTCATCAGCAAAAAGGGTAAGGTTCTTGGCATAGGTGAGAGTGCAAACGTAGAATCCTTAAGTGACCTTCTGGTGGACAGCGTAGGATCTTTTATCGATCCAATGCTTAATGAGAGGCTTCTTACAATCCTTTCAACAAAGGAAAATGTCAACCTGGAGACCCTGGGATTTGAAGGAATTGACAGCTCGAAATTCCAGGCGATAATAACTCCCATCGAGATAGCAGGTGAAAGACTTGGAACTCTTTTTATCTACAAGACCGACAGACCTTACGATATCGATGACATTATTCTTTGCGAATACGGAACCACAGTAGTTGGTCTTGAGATGCTTCGAGCCGTTAATGAAGAGAACGCGGAAGAGAACAGAAAGCTTGCGGTTGTAAGATCTGCAATCGGTACACTTTCCTTCTCCGAGATGCAGGCTATCATCCATATTTTCGATGAGCTTGACGGAATGGAAGGCGTTCTTGTAGCCAGTAAGATTGCCGACAGAGTAGGTATCACAAGAAGTGTTATCGTAAATGCATTAAGGAAATTTGAAAGTGCAGGTGTTATAGAATCAAGATCTTCAGGAATGAAGGGAACATACATCAAGGTCACCAACGATGTGGTCTTTGATGAGATCAAAAAACTAAAGCAGGAAATGTAAACTGCCGATAAATACCATGTAGAATATCACATGGCATGGATGGATATGATGATGAAGGGATTTATCAGATGATAAATCCCTTTCTTTGTTTTTATCATAGATTTAGTGTTTGTTTATTTCAAAGAGCACAACATAAAGTATATTTTGCTTGTATTTTCGTTAAAATAATCATATTATTAATATGATGCAAGGATTATATCCTGCATTAGGTAGGAAAGGAGGAACCGGCAATGATAAACAGCAATGTCTTCGACTACATAAATGTTCTTGACAAGGCTGCAGATGCATCCTGGACCAGGAACGAGATACTTGCTAACAATATTGCCAACGTTGACACCCCCGGCTACAAGAGAGAGGATCTGAACTTTGAGGACGAACTGGAGAGGGCCCTTGGCCATTCCAGATATAAGACCATGGACAAAAAAGTTGCAGATCTTAAGACCAAGCATCTTGAAGCCCGTGTAGTTAATGATTATCCCGGCTTTTCCTACAGAAGCGACAAGAATAATGTGGATATTGAGACCGAAAATGTTATGTTGGCAGCAAATCAGCTCAAGTATCAGGGACTTATGAACGGATTGAAGAGTGAATTTTCAAATCTGTCCATGGTTATGAAGTCCTGATAAAGGAGGTGCGTCATGAGCATATTTGATTCCTTTAATATCAATTCATCGGGTATGACAGCTCAGAGATTCAGGATGGATATAATCTCCGAGAATATTGCTAATGCCAATACAACAAGAACAGAAGACGGTAAGCCCTATGTCCGCAAGGTGGTGACTTTTACAGAAAAAGGTTCTCAGACACCTTTTTCCAGGATACTTAATGAAAGACTTGACCATTATTCAGGCCGCGGAGTTAAGGTTTCCAGCGTTCAGGATGATACCTGGACTCAGATGAATATAGTATACGATCCGTCACATCCGGATGCGGATGCCAACGGCTATGTTACATATCCCAATGTTAATACGGTCACTGAGATGACCAACCTCATAGATGCCAGCAGGTCCTATGAGGCCAATGCTACCGCCTTTAATGCAAGCAAGAATTTAGCTTCACGGGGACTTGAACTTGGACAGGGCGGAACATGATAAGGGGTTAGCAATATCTTTTTCACAGGAACTTTTTGGAGGGATTTAAATGGCATCAGTTGATATTTCTCAGCTTAGAAATGTAACTTCAGATGTTATAAGGAATGCGGAGAAGACAAACAGCCGTGTTCACAATGTTCTTAATGACAATCAGAAGGGAAATGATGAGTCTTTTAAGAGCATATTCCAGTCAGTGGTGGACAATATTAATACCACCAATGCTTATCTTTCTGATGCTGAGAATGAAGAGATCAAGTGGGCACTTGGCCAGACGGACAATACTCACGATCTTTCAATTGCGCTTCAGAAGGCGTCAACAACACTGCAATATACAGTGGCCATCAGGGATCGTGCAATGGCAGCCTATAGAGAGCTGACGCAGATGCAGATTTAAGCGATATAGGGATTCAAGTACATATAACCATGTGCTTGCACATATGGTTATATGTATTTGAAGACCGAACGGATATGAGAATGGAGCACGATAGTGCGGAATTCGAATGTCCGCAGCAAGGCGAGAGCGTAGCGAAGCCTTGCTGGAATCGCTCTTTTATAGTTTGTTTTACATAATGGGGAGGGAGAATAAATGCCTGAGAGATTACAAGCAATTTGGCAGAAGATTCTCGATTGGTGGAATCAGTTTACAGCAAGGCAGAAGACCTTGATCATCGGTGCCGCGACTGTTGTGGTTCTCACAATAGTTATTCTGGTATCAGTCTTAAATCAACCGCAATATGTTTTATTGGCCACAGCCAACTCCACAAAGGAGGCCTCTGAGATAAGGGACCTTCTTGATGCCAATGCCGTTAAATACAAGATGTCTGACAACGGTCTTGAATTCAGGGTACTTAAGAAGGAGCAGGGCTCGGCCAGTCTTTTGCTGGGTGCCAATGACATCCAGTCCTATGCTTACAGCATTGACAACGTAACCGACGGAAGCTTCTCTACAACAGAATCTGACAAGCAGAAGAAATACGTACTGTATCTGGAGAGCCGGCTTGAACAGGACTTTCTGGCGAAGTTTGATGCCATTGAGAGCGCAAACGTTCAGCTCCATATTCCGGACAACGACGGAACTCTTATAGGTAACCAGGAGCCTTCAAGCGCATGGATTGTGCTGACACTTAAGGATGACAGCAAGTTTGATGAAGAGAATGCCGCATTCCTGGCAAGGGGTGTTGCAACCGCCATTGGTAACGACAATACCGATGATATTGTCATTCTGGACTCGGCCAGCAACATGCTCTTTTCCGGAGGAGAAGATTCAACTACAGCCGGTATGGCATCTTCTCAGCTTTCAGCCAAGGCTAAGGCAGAGCAGCTTGTTAAGACTGAGGTCAAAAAAGTACTTCTTGGCACGAAGCTCTATGACGACATAGAGGTTGCCAGCAATCTGGTGATGGATTTCTCCAACAAGGAAACCGTGGAACATCACTACACTCCTGCAGAAGATCAGACTCAGGGTGTTTTAAGCCATGAAGATCTCTACAGTGCAGAGAATGTAAGCGGTGTAAGCGGTATCCCCGGAACAGACTCCAATGCCGACGATGAGACAAGCTATGTAACCATAGACAACAACAATTCAACATCCACCATCACTGAGGAATCCAGGGATTATCTTCCAAATGAGAAGATCGTTACCGAGACAAGTGTTCCGGGTGCGATAGTATATAAGGATTCTTCCATTTCCGTAACCGCTATAAATTACGTTATCATGAAGGAAGAGGAATACAAGGCTGCTGATCACGATAATATGACCTGGGATGATTACAAGCTTGCCAACAATCAGCCTGTTGCCATGGATGTTCCCGAAGATATGATAAACGTAGTTTCCAAGGCTACGGGTATTGATGCTGCCAACGTAGCTATGGCTGCATATACAGAGTATGTATATTTTGACAGAAGCGGATCTCGTATCACAGTTACCGATGTTCTTCAGATCCTTCTTATTCTTGTTATCCTTGGACTTCTGGCCTTCATTATTATCAGGAGCATGTGGACCAGCAAGAAACAGGTGGAGGAGCCGGAACCGGAGCCTTTGTCTGTTGAACAGCTTCTGGAGTCTCAGCCTGAGGAAACTCTTCAGGATATTGAGATGGATACCGGATCGGAGACCAAGAGACTTATTGAGAAATTCGTGGATGAAAATCCCGAAGCAGCTGCAACACTGCTTCGCAACTGGCTGAATGAAGATTACGGCTGATAGATATAAGATTTATTACGGGGAGTGAAAAGCCATGATGGATTATGAAGCAGGCGGCGGAAACAGCCTGATTGCCGATTTTACGGGGACACAAAAAGCGGCGATCCTGTTGATTGCATTGGGACCTGAAAAGTCCTCCGCCATATTCAAGCATCTCAAAGAGGAAGAGATTGAGGAACTGACCCTGGAGATAGCCAACACAAGAAGTGTTACTTCGCAGATCAAGGAGGCAGTTCTTGAGGAGTTTTACGGAGTATTACTTGCTCAGCAGTACATTGCCGAGGGCGGTATTACCTATGCCAAGGAACTTCTTGAGAAAGCTCTTGGAGAAGACAAGGCTCTTGATGTTATCAGTAAGCTCACAGCTTCACTTCAGGTTAAGCCTTTCGAGTTTATCAGAAAGACTGAGCCTTCACAGCTTTTGACCTTTATTCAGGATGAGCACCCTCAGACCATTGCTCTTATTCTGTCATATATGTCACCGTCTCAGAGTGCTATGATCCTCTCGGCTCTGGCACCTGACAGACAGGCAGATGTAGCCAAACGTATTGCTGCCATGGACAGAACAAGTCCTGACACCATCAAAGAGGTAGAGAAGGTTTTGGAATCAAAGTTAACATCTCTTGTAAATCAGGATTACACCATTGTCGGTGGTGTGGATGCAGTAGTAGAGATCCTCAATACCGTAGACCGTGCCACAGAGAAGCATATCATGGAAACTCTGGAAATCGAAGAGCCGGAGCTGGCCGACGAGATCAGAAAGAAGATGTTCGTATTCGAGGACGTTCTTCTTCTGGACGACAGGTCTATTCAGAGAGTGCTGCGTGAGGTTGAGAACGGAGATCTTGCTCTTGCTTGTAAGAGTGCTACAGAGCAGGTTCAGACTGCTATTTTCAACAACCTTTCAAAGCGTCTTGCAGCCATGATCAAGGAAGATATGGATTTCATGGGCCCTGTGCGTATGAAGGATGTTGAGGAAGCTCAGCAGAAGATTGTTAACGTCATCAGAAAGCTTGAGGACGCAGGTGAAATCGTAATCTCCAGAGGTGGAGGTGATGAGCTAGTTGTCTAATCTTTTCAAAGCAGGTTTCGTGAGCTTTGATGCCACCGAACCCAAGATAATCGACAGCAATGAACTGGCGAACAAAAAGATCGAAGCCTTCCAGGAGCAGGAACTTAAAAGACAAAGATCCATGATGGCCCAGGATGAGGGCTACATGGAAGGGGATGAAGAAAGTGATTTCGTTCCCGGAATAGATATGGAGCAGCTGACGCAGTTAACAGAGGATCAGAGCATGTTAGAATCAGTTCCTGATCCTCAGTTTGATATGGAAGCAATGCAGGCTGAGATAGATTTTAAGCTTCAGCAGGCGCAGGAACAGGCTGACATGATCATTCAGGACGCTCAGGCACAGGCTGAGAGCATCAGGCAGAGTGCCATAGAGCAAGGGCATCAGGAAGGTTATGAAGCCGGATATCAGGAAGGTGCAGCCGCTGCAGCAGCTTTGCAGGAGGATGTGGAGCAAAAGAAGGAGGAGCTGGAGAAGCAGTATCAGCAGATCGTTGACGAGCTTGAGCCGGAGATGGTTGATGTTCTTACTCAGATCTATGAGCATGTTTTCAATATTGAGCTCAGGGAGGATAAGGGCATAATCCTTCATCTTTTGAAGACAACTCTTTCCAGGATAGAGCCTGGAAAGGATCTTATTGTTCACGTTTCTTCCGATGACTATGACGAGATCATGGACCAGAAGGAAGACCTGGATGCCTGCATAACATCTCCCAATACCTCCATGGAGATCATTGAGGATCCGCTCCTTAAGGAGAACGAGTGCATGATAGAGTCCGACAGCGGTGTATTTGACTGCAGTCTGGGCGTGGAACTTTCAGAAATAACCAGGAAGCTTAAGCTTCTTTCTTTTGACCGTAATAGAAGATAACAGAGGTGTATTATGCTGGTCTCTTCAGTTGATCTGTCAAAATACAAAAAAATGCAGAATGCTCCCTATTACAGGACAAGAGGTAAGGTCGTCAATGTTATCGGGCTTACCATTGAGTCTGCGGGCCCTGATGCCAAGCTTGGTGACATCTGCCTTATTTATCCCAAGAAGAAGGATGATGACTCCATCACCAATCGTAAGGTAAGGCCTTCTATGGCTGAGGTTGTGGGATTTAAGGACAACCATGTCCAGCTGATGCCCTATGAGAATACCAGCGGTATCGGTAACGGAAGCATTGTAGAGAATACGGATTCTCCCCTTAGAGTTAATGTGGGTGAGGGTCTTCTTGGACAGACTCTGGACGGACTTGGCAGGATTGACGGAACCAATTACGGACAGGGCGTTGCCCTTGAGGGCGGTATTGCCTATTCTGTTGAAAATTCCGCTCCGGATCCCATGACAAGAGATCCTATTTCAGAGGTTCTTCCCCTTGGCGTTAAGGCTGTTGACGGGCTTCTTACAGTAGGTAAGGGGCAGCGTATAGGAATATTTGCAGGATCCGGTGTCGGTAAATCTACGCTTCTTGGCATGTTTGCAAGAAATACTCAGGCCGATATTAATGTTATAGCTCTTATCGGAGAGCGTGGCAGAGAGGTCAGAGAGTTCATAGAAAGAGATATGGGCGAAGAGGGTATGAAAAGATCCATCGTGGTCTGCGCTACCTCCGACAAGCCCGCCCTTGAGAGACTTAAGGCTGCCAAAACCGCCACGTCCATAGCTGAGTACTTCAGAGATAAAGGCAAGGATGTCCTTCTTATGATGGATTCCCTTACCCGTTTCTCTATGGCTCAGCGCGAGATAGGCCTTGCTTCGGGTGAGCCCCCGGTTACAAGGGGATATCCGCCCAGTGTTTATGCTGAGATGCCCAAGCTCCTTGAGAGGGCGGGTAATTCCGACAAGGGTTCCATTACAGGGCTTTATACGGTCCTTGTCGATGGTGATGATTTTAACGAGCCTATAACGGATACCGCCAGGGGTATCCTAGACGGCCATATAATGCTTAACAGACGTCTGGCCCACAAAAACCATTATCCGGCCATAGATATACTTCAGTCTATATCAAGGTGTATGAGCCAGATCGCTACCAAGGAACACAAGGCCCTTGCCGGCAAGTTAAAGAACGTGCTGGCTACATACAATGAAGCCGAAGACCTCATTAATATCGGTGCCTATAAATCGGGAGCCAATCCCAGCATTGATTACGCTATAGAGAAGATCGATGCCGTGAACGGCTATCTGTGTCAGGGTACCGATGAGAAGTTCAGCTTTGATGATGAACTCAAGCTGCTTGAAGAGATATTCTAGGTTCGGGTGATCGTATATGGCTAAGTTCTTCTACAAGATGCAGAATATACTTGATATAAAGGAGAAGCTTGAGACCCAGGCAAGAAATGATTATGCCGTGGCAAATGCCGCCCTGGCCGAGGAGGAAGAGAAGCTTAATACCCTTATAAGGCGCAGAGGCGAATACGAGGAGAAACTTAAGGATTCATATAGCGGGACACTTGATCTTGCAAATATTACAGAGTATGCCGATGCCGTTGAGGTGATCAAGTACCATATAAGGCTGCAGGAAGTGAATGTGGCAAAGGCACAAAAGCAGGTTGACATAACAAGGGACAAGCTTCAGGAGGCAATGCAGGAGCGCAAGACCCATGAGAAGCTTAAAGAGAATGCGTTTGAAGTCTTCAAGCAGGAGGTGGCCGCGAGCGAGAGCAAGGAGATCGACGAATTGGTAAGCTATCGCCACGGACAGAAGGAAGAGGAGTAGTATAAATGGCAGATGAAATAGTAGTTGATGAGCAGGAAGAATCCCCAAAGGAAAGAAAAAAGAGAGAGAAGGCGGAGAAGAAGGCCTTAAAAAAGGCAGGCAAGGGTTTTGATGCGGCAGTGACCGATAAGGGAGCCATGTACATCGACGCCGAAGAGGATGAGGATGAAGGATCGCTGTCAATGGCCCTTATCACCCTCTTTATCGTGCTGGTTTGGCTGGCTATCCTTGCGCTTCTCATAAAGCTTGATGTGGGTGGATTCGGATCGGGGATCATGACGCCGGTATTTAAGAATGTTCCGGTGATAAACAAGATACTTCCCGAGAAGGATGTCTATGTCGAAGAGGAGAGGGAATTCAAGGACCTTAATGAAGCTGTCGCTGAGGTGGAGAGGCTGAGGGCCGAAAATGAGGCACTAAGGGAAGAAAAGGAGTCTTCAAGTTCGTCCTCTTCGGAGGAGGTCGCAACTCTTAAGGAGGAGATCAAGCGTCTCAAGACCTTCGAGGACTCCCAGGTGGAATTCCAGAAGCTCAAGACCGAATTCTATGAGGAGGTCGTTTTTGCCGACCAGGCACCGGATATTGCAAATTATAAGGCCTATTATGAGAGCATAGATCCCGATAATGCCGAGTACCTCTATAAGCAGGTTGTCCAGCAGATGGCCGAGGACCAGGAGTTATCGGATTACGTAAAGGCCTATACGGAGATGAAGCCCAAGAGCGCCGCGAAGGTATTTGAGGAAATGTCCGGCAACCTCGATCTGGTCGCCAAGATACTCGGCAAGATGGATGCTTCAAGCCGGGCCAAGATATTAAATGTTATGGATCCGGAGATAGCATCTTCACTGACAAAGATTATGGATCCTGATTAAAAATATACTAAATATTTTGACGGGATCGTCCGATACATATAGTGGCAGGTATGGAACATGCCAAATAATCGGGGAAAGGAGGAGAACATGGGAACAGCACCTATTAAAGATGTCATGTTAAGCTTTCCCGCGGCAGGCGGTATAAATGCACCGGGCAAGACGGATGACAAAGGCGGAATGTTTTCGGAGGTCTTAAGCGGGGCGGTAGCCAAGACAGGACAGACCGCAGCCAATACTACGGACGCTTCTGAAGTTAAGCAGTCAACAGGCAACACGGTAGGCGTTAAGAAAGCCCAGACAGCCGAGACAAGAGGCATCAAAAATGATTCCGACGAAAAGGGATCGAGTGATGCGGTAGGAACAAGGCAAACAACAGGGGGCACCGAGAAGGTCGGAAAGGCTCTTGAGGATAAGACCGGAAAGGTCATGGAGGCCGTAAAGGAAGAGCTTGGAGTAAGTGATGAAGAGCTTGAGGAAGCAATGGCCGCCATGGGATTCACACCGCTGGATCTTCTGGATACAGGCAACATCAAGGATCTGATGATCGAACTTGCCGGTGAAGAGGATGCGCTTGCGCTTGTAACGAACGGTGACCTGCTTGAGAGCATCAACAACGTAACGGACATCGCATTAAATGCCCTTACCGAATTAAATGAAGAGTTCGGCATCACGCCTGAAGAGATCAATGGTATAATCGAAGCGGTTAAGGAAAACACCGAAGCGGCTCGTCCGGATATTTACGTGCCGGCTGAAGAGGACAGCGATGATGATGTTTCGGAAGTCAATGACATTAAGGTCGAAGTCAGAAGGGAAGAACCGGTAAAGAATCCGGTTATCAGGGAAACATCAACAGAGAACGTTACCATGCAGAGGAAGGTTTCTCAGATGATGGATGACCGTAAGCAGGATAGCCAGATGCAGGATGCAATGCCCGGTCAGTCATTCGTTGAGAACTTACAGGGTGATCAGACGGCAGCAGTTGCAGCGGCAGCTGAAGGACCCGAACCTTACGTTGATGCAAGAAGCATCATGGATCAGGTAACAGACCAGATCAAGGTCAACATCACCGAAGAGACGACCGAAATGGAGTTAAGGCTTCACCCGGCAAGTCTCGGAACGGTAAACCTTCAGGTAGCATCCAACGGCGGAGTGGTAACGGCCAACATCCTGGTTCAGAATGAAGCCGTCAAGGCGGTTCTCGAAGGACAGCTTACACAGCTGCTCCAGACATTTGAGGAACAGGGCCAGAAGGTTGAAGCGATCGAAGTTGCAGTAGCAGGATACGACCTTGACAGAAGCCTTAATCAGAACAACGACCGGGGCAGTGAAGGCGGTCAGGAGAGAAGAAGCGAAGGCATCGCAAGAACCGCAAGAAGAAGGCTTAACCTTAACGAACTGACAGAGGAAGATCTTGAAGAGCTGACAGAAGAAGAACAGCTGGCAGCAGAAATGATGGAAGCCAACGGGACAAGCGTTGACTACCAGGCTTGATCATAAGGAGGGACTCTTTGGGAGGATTCCTTATGATGGCAGGAAGAAGAGTAGTGGATAAGTGAAAGGAGTGATAGCGTGGCAGATAGCATGAACAGTTTGGCGGCACCGGTAATGAACGGACAGCTGATCCAAAACACAACTACGCAGTCATCATCTGGAACCGGAACAAATGATACCAAGAAAACCGGAAGTGAGATGGATAAGGATTCATTCCTCCAGCTCCTTGTAGCACAGATGAAATACCAGGATCCCATGGAGCCCACTTCAAACACCGAGTATATCTCACAATATGCTCAGTTCTCGGAGCTTGAGGCGATGAACAACTTATCATCCAACATGGACCTGCAGAGGGCAACAAGTCTTGTCGGTAAGGAAGTAATAGTTAAGTCGACCGGAGCATCCGGAGAGACCGTATATACCCAGGGTAAGGTTGATTACGTATCAAGCGAAGGAACCAAGGCATACCTTACGGTGGACGGTAAGAAGTTCAGTATCGATGATCTTGATTCGGTCATAGATCCCGAGTACTCGAATGCGGTAGGTCTTGCAGACGACTTCACATTAAGTCTCAACAAGCTCCCGAGTCTTCAGGGCTTAACACCCGAGTATAAGAGTGTCATCGACAATCTTAAGGATGTATACAATGACATGACACCTTACCAGAAGAATTACTTAAGCCAGGATACGGTCGATAAGTTCAATCTCTATGTTGAACGGATGAACCAGCTGGTTCCGGCCACCGATACGGACAATACAACTGAATAAAGAAGAAGTGTGAAGGAGGAATACCGATGAACATAACAGGCGGAACATTCCCTTCCATAGAACAGGTTACAGACAGTTATTTAAAACAGCCGTCGGCAAGAAATACAGACAGTAATGACGAAGCAAAGTCATTCTCGGATGTTCTTGACAGCCTCAAGTTTTCAAAACACGCATCTTCAAGACTTAAGGATCGCGACATTGAACTTACGGGCTCGCAGATAGACAGGCTGAATGCAGGGATGCAGAAGGCAAATGAGAAGGGAATCAACGAATCACTGGTACTTATGGATCAGATGGCTTTCATCGTAAACGTGAAGAATTCAACGGTCATAACGGCCATGAATGAAACGGAGATCAAGGATAACGTGTTCACGAATATTGACGGAGCTATCATAGTTTAAGCCGGACCTTAGGGAGGCTTAAGTATCCCTGAATGACAGAGGGGATACGCATCATAAAGGAGGTCAACATTATGATGAGATCACTTTTTTCTGGTGTTGCAGGTCTTAGGACTCACCAGGGCAAGATGGACGTAATCGGTAACAATATCGCCAACGTTAACACCGTTGCATACAAGTCGCAGTCGGTTACCTTCCAGGAACTTATGTATCAGACAACATCCAACGCATCAGGCGCCAACCAGGAGACCGGACGTGCCGGTATCAACGCCAAGCAGATAGGTCTCGGTGTTACCACGGGTGCCATAAATACGGCGATCACAACGTCAGGTGCATCACAGTCAACGGGTAATCCCTTTGATATCCAGATAAACGGCAACTCATTCTTTATCGTTAATGACGGTGCCAACAATTACTTCACACGTGCAGGTTCCTTCTACGTAGACGGTGCGGGAAACCTTGCAATGACCAGTAACGGTTTTAACGTAATGGGCTGGCAGGAGGATCCTACCAATCCCGGAACCATCAAGCAGGATAACGTTACCCCGCTTAAGATAATGTCAGCCGCCAATCTGGTTTCGGAGCCGGAGCAGACCACTAAGGCCTATGTGACGGGCATTATCGACAAGAACTCAACCGGTGTTAACAGTAAAGATGGACAGGTGTTGAATATTTCTTTCTATGATAGTCTGGGATATTCTTACGTGGCCAAGTTTGCCTTAAAACACAATGCTGTTGAAGCAAATGGTACACTGCGTCCTTATCCCGAGGGCGTTTATGAGATGGAGATCACCGATATTATTGACAGTGCAACCAATACTTCACTCGGGGCGGATTTGGGTAAGCTTAATGGACAGCAGAGCGTATTTCTTACTTATGATACAAGAACGGGCGAGTTTCTTGGATATAGCAATAATGAGCCTGCAGACAAAAATATAAAAGGGGATATGAATGAGCTTCCGCTTACTGTCAATCTTGATGGTTTGCTGGATATGGAAAATGAACCAAAGGGAACGATAACCACACCGATAGGAATAGCCCTTGATACATCGACAATGTTTGATAACAACGGTACATCGACTATCTACGGTACCGCAGGTAACTATGATGGCCAGTACGCAGGACGTAAGGTCGGTGATATGTCGGGCGTTGCGGTTCAGCAGGATGGCAAGATTTACGCCACATACGACAACGGTACCACCAAGCTCCTCGGCCAGATAGCCGTTGCATCATTCTCTAACCCTTCGGGTCTTGAGAAGATAGGTGAGAACCTCTATCAGACAACCATGAACTCGGGTCAGTTCGACGGTATCGGTAAGGACGTTACCGCAGACGGTGCCGGATCTTTCAAGTCGGGTGTTCTGGAGATGTCCAACGTTGACCTTTCACAGGAGTTTACGGAGATGATCACCACCCAGCGTGGATTCCAGGCAAACAGCCGTATTATCACGGTTTCCGATACAATGATCGAGGAACTTACGAATCTTAAGAGGTAATTAACATAAAATTTTGTGGCGGGAGCCTTGCTCCCGCCATAAATTTTGTAAATTGCATAGACAAAATGCATAAAATTTAGTAAAATCGTTTAAAAGGGTTTATTATGCTCATTAGGTAGGTGGGAGTATTGGACATTGCTACACTGATCGGTATTATAGCCGGTTTTGTATTTATGATCATATCGATTGGACTGGGTGCCGACGGATTCGCCGGAATCAAGTATTTCCTGGATGCCCCCAGTGCAATGATCACATTCGGTGGTGCGGCCGCCGCTATTTTTGCAAGTTACAGCATTGCTGATTTCTTGACAGGGTTAAAGAGTATCAAGATAGCATTTAAGGTGCCATCCCTTGACGCGGGATCGCTTATTGGTAAGATCATCGATCTTTCCAATGTCGCGCGTAAGGAAGGGCTTCTTTCGTTAGAAGAAGCGGCAGGCGAGCTGGATGATGCCTTCCTTCAGAAGGGTATCATGCTTATCGTCGACGGTACCGACCCGGATCTTGTCAGGGGTATCATGGAGACGGAGCTTGTCAGTATAGACGGCCGTCACCGCAACAACATCGGTTTTTGGGAGAATCTTGGAGCCATGGGTCCTGCCTGGGGTATGATCGGTACCCTTCTTGGTCTGGTTATGATGCTTTATCACATGGATGATGTATCGACGCTTGGCCCCAACATGGCGGTTGCCCTCATAACGACCTTCTATGGTTCGGTGCTCGCCAACTGGCTGTGTACGCCGATTGCGACCAAGCTTAAATCAATTAATGACGGTGAGATGCACGTTAAGGAGATAATAGTCGAGGGTCTTCTGTCGATACAGGCAGGAGAGAACCCCAGGGTTATTGAGGAGAAGCTTAAATCATTCCTTTCACCGGCAGCCAGGGGGAGTCTTGGTAAGGGAGAAGAAGGGGGAGAAGAGTAATGGCCAAACGCAAGGCAGAAGAACCGCCGAAAGGCGCGCCGGCGTGGCAATCGACCTTTGCGGACCTGATGAACCTGCTTCTTTGCTTCTTCGTTATGTTGTTCGCAATGTCGGATGTTGATAAACAGAAGTTTGAACTTATCGCGGCATCCTTTACCCAGAGCTTTTCGGTATTCACCGGCGGAGCTCAGGCAGTGGGTGACGGTATTCTTATATCAAACGGTGTAAGCCAGCTTAACGAACTTGATGAATATATGGCATCCATGGGTAAGTCGGCTGAGTCAAATACCGAAGACCAGGATAAGTGGGACGAGATAGAGGAAGAACAGCTTAAGGAATCCGAAGCCCTGAGTGAGCTTATAGAAGAAGCCCTACAGGAACAGAGCCTGGAAGGTATGGTGGATGTTGATTTTACATCCCAGTACGTGTCCCTTACACTTAACGGAGCCCTCCTCTTTGATTCGGGAAGTGCCCAGATAAAGACGGATTCTTTGCCGATACTTGATAAGATCGGAGTGATCCTCAAGAAGTATGGTAAGTCGATCATAGAGATAGAAGGCCACACGGATAACGTGCCCATACATACGAGCAAGTTCGCCGATAACAACGAACTGTCAAGCGCCAGGGCTTTATCTGTATTTAATTATCTGATAGCCAATGCCGGTCTTGATCCCGCGATGGTCAAGCACACCGGACGCGGCGAATATGTTCCGATAGCCGACAATTCGACGGAAGTGGGTCGTGCCAAGAACAGGCGCGTTGAGATAAAGATATATCATACTCTCAGTACATACTAAAGGAATGGAGATGTGCACCAATGAAGAAAAACCTATTATCGGTCATCATACTTGCTTTGCTGATCGTTAATCTGGCCCTTACCGGGATAATGATGTTTTCAACGGTAACGGCCAACAAGAAGACGGTAGCGCTGGTTAACCAGATCGCATCGATACTCAATCTTGAGGTTAAGGCACCCGAGGGCGAGGAAGAAGCCAAGGAGATATCGCTTCTTGATACCGAGACATACAATATCGAAGATGAGATGGTCATTACTCTTAAGCACGGCGATGACGGGGCCGATCATTACGCACTCGTTTCCGTATCCTTATCTCTTGATAAGACGGATGAGAGATATGCGGAGCTTCAGCCGCTAGTAAGTGCTAACGAGAGTAAGATCAAGAGCGTTATAAACAATACATTCGGTAAATATACCAAGGAAGAAGCTGCGGCCAATACCCAGGCCATCGCAACGGAAATACTTAATGAACTTCAGACCATGTTTGAGTCCAAGTTCATTTACGAAGTTTATTTCAG
>JAILFT010000190.1 GCA_024697425.1 Butyrivibrio sp.
AAAGAAGTTGTTGAAGCATTCTCATATGCATTCTTGAGATAAGCATCAATCTCCTCATCAGAAACTGTGATGTTCTCCTCATCTGCAATTGCCTGGAACATAAGATACTGCTGAGCCATATCCTTGGAAATGTCGCCCAGATAGTCATCAACTGTTCCTACGAAGCCCTCTGCATTCATATAATTAGCTAAAAGAGAATCAGCTGTAAGCTGCTGTCCGTAATAATACGAATACATAGTTGCCTGATAATCAAGCATCTGCTTCTGCTGTTTCATATATCTGTTGATAAGAGCCTGTGGAATATCACCAAATGCTGTAGAATCATATACAGTCTGAACTGCAGTATTCTCTACAGTTGAATCAAATTCATTCTGAGCCTGATCCTCAAGTGTCTTTCTGGCATAATCTCTAAGTGTCGCAAGATCTGTAACACCAGCATATCCAAGGCCTGCTGCCCACTCATCTGACATCTCTGTGTCAGGAGCCTGAATGCTGTTAACTGTTACAGTGAAAACAACATCCTTGCCTGCAAGGTTCTCTGCTCCGTAATTCTCAGGGAATGTAAGGTTAAGATCTACTGTATCTCCAATATTAACTCCAACAAGTCCGCTCTCAAATCCCTCGATATAAGAATTAGATCCGATTGTAAGACTTGCGCCTTCTGCTGTACCGCCATCAAAAGCTTCCTTGGTATCAGCATATTTACCAACGTAATCGATATTTACTGTATCTCCGTCCTGAACGGCTCTGTCTGTAACATCTAACATAAGTGGCTTGGTTGACCAAAGGTTTGCAACGTAGTCCTCAACTTCTGCGTCTGTAACCTCGTCCTTGGCAACTTCAAAAGTGAGTTCCTTATACTGACCAAGTGTAACAATATCTGATGCTGTCACATCATTAAGTGTCTCTGTTTCAAGATTGTCAAAATCAATTGTAAGGGCCATACCTTCCGCAACAGATGTCTCTGTAGCAGCTGCATCTGCGCTGCTCTCAGTTGATGCTGCATTATCAGCATTCTCACTTGCATTCTCTTTGCCACAAGCTGTAAACATAGTGCACACCATTACTCCCGCCAGTAGCACTGATAGTTTTTTCTTCATAATACTTCTCCTTGAAAACTAAAAATATATATACTGTTTCCATAGTAAAAACAATATTTTTTATACTAGCACAGATTTTCTCTATATTAAAGTATTTTATTTGCCTAACGTAACAAGAAATGCTACAATATGTTCTGCGTAGGCTGAGAAGAATAACTATTATTTCGGCCGGGTTACAAGATGTTTAGATATTGGAGGATTTAGTTTTGAGTACAGGAGCTATTGTCGCTATTGTCATTGCAGTTATTCTCGTGGCTGCAATTATTGCACTTTATTTCTTTGGAAAAAGAGCTCAGAAGAGGCAGGAAGAGCAGCAGGTACAGCTCGATGCTATGAAGCAGACTGTTACAATGCTGATCATTGATAAGAAGAGAATGAAGCTTAACGAGGCAGGCCTTCCACAGGCTGTTATCGATCAGACTCCCAAGCTTCTTCGCAGATCCAAGCTTCCCATCCTTAAGGTTAGAGTGGGCAGCAGAGTTATGAGCCTTATCTGTGATGAAAAGATTTTCGAATCTGTTCCTGTAAAAAAAGAGGTTAAGGCAGATGTCAGCGGAATCTATGTTACTAGAGTAAGCGGACTTCACGGAAAAGCTACTGTACAGGAAGAAAAGAAGGGCTTCTTCAAGAACCTCGTAGCAAAAGCTCAGGAAAAAGCCGGCGCCAAGATGGTAAAATAATAAATGTATAAAAAAGCGGAGACAGTTAACCTGCCTCCGCATTTTTTATCTCCATCATTATTGCCGAACTGGATAATACCTGACCTTCCAGTTCAAGGGAATACTCCACCATAATGTGGATATCCTCGTTATTTCTCTTGCTGAAATCAAACTTCTCAGTACATACTTTCATGAGCATCGATCCGTAAGGAGTCACATACTCCGTCTTGTATTCCAGGTTTTCCCTGAATTTCAAAGTACTGCTTCCGGCGCCCTCTCTGGCGATCTCCATGCCCTTTGTGTCATGGTCGATAGTCACCCTGGTCCGCACCGGAGCATCTCCCTGCGACTGATGCTCCTCGTATTCAATTATATGCCGGCCATCTTCAAGCACCTCGTAAAGGCCCTCGGAAAAGGTCTCGACTTTTTCCGTAGGCTCGCCAAGCCTTGAATGAATGCCCGTAACATTTACCGCTACATTCTTTTTCATAAAACGCCTTACATCTTTGGATCAACAGGTTTTGTCAAAAAGAGTTCCGGAGCAAGTCCGCTCTTTTTAACGGCTTCCACTGCCTTCGCGGCTTTTGTGTCATCATCGAATATTCCAAAAACCGTAGGCCCGCTGCCTGTCATAAATGCTCTTACAGCCCCTTCATCTTCAAGTATTCTCTCAATATCTCCGATAACGGAATGTTTCTCTTTTGTTACAGTTTCAAGAACATTGCCTATAAGGGCGCACATGCGTCCAAGGTCGCCATTTTCTATTGCCTCTTTAACGCCGTCGATATCAGGGTGCTCAACGCTTTCTCTGCTGTCCAGCTCATTGTAGACCCAGGCTGTGGATACTCCTATTGCAGGTTTTGCCACAACTATGCTGCACTCCGGCATATCTTTTAAAGGTGTCAGGATCTCTCCAATGCCTTCGGAGAGCATCGTTCCTCCCATGATGCAATATGGAATGTCTGCCCCAAGCTTTACCGCCATCTCGCACATCTGTGCCCTGGTAAGTCCCAGGTTCCACAGGTCATTCAGCCCGTGAAATGCAGCAGCCGCATCGGCACTTCCTCCGGCCATGCCCGCAGCCACAGGGATTCTCTTGGTAAGAGTGATCTTAACGCCCCTGTCAGGAGAATATTTTTCTTTTAAAAGAGCTGCCACCTTCCAGATAAGATTTCTTTCATCCGTAGGTATCTGTGGTGAATTTGCAAAAAGTTCGATCTGTCCGCTTTCGTTATCTTCAAAAACAAGGTCGTCATATATATCAACTGTCTGCATTATCATGCGCACCAGATGATAGCCGTCATCACGCTTTCCCGTAACATCCAGTCCCAAATTCAGCTTTCCATACGCTTTTTTGACTATTTTCATCTCCCAAAACCGCTCCATATCTGCCTTTTGTACCATCTTCCCACTTAGCCGATTTAAACACAAGAAAAAAAGTCAAAAAAAAATAAAAAATTTTCATTTTAACTCTAAAGTTTTTTAGAAAACAGCCGATAGCAAGATTAGGATAACTATTGTTTCGTTTCAGCGCGGTACTTAGTAAACCTGTCGCGGAAAAGGAGTTCAATATGGGCGTAAACGGAGTTACCGAGGTTACTAACAACATCGCAACGACCTATTCTTCCACCGTAAACGCTCCCGCTGAGGAGAAAAAGAAAGAGCCGGAAGTAAAGGTCAGGTCTGAAGCCGCAGCCGTGTATGAGAAATCGGACGATAGCGAAAAAGCCAGTCAGTCCGTCTCATCGAAAGAAACAGACAGAACCAAGATCATAGCGCAGATGAAAGCCGATGCGGAAGTTCGTCAGCAGCAGCTTTTGGATATTGTCCATAAGATGATGGGCAAACAGGCCAAAACTTATGGCATAGCCAAGAGCGATGAGGATGATTCTATCTGGAAATTCCTTGCAAAAGGTGATTTCACCGTGGATGCGGCCACCAAGGCACAGGCACAGGAGGACATCTCAGAGGACGGTTACTGGGGTGTTAAACAGACCTCCGGCAGAATCCTTGATTTTGCCAAGGCACTTGCCGGTGATGATCCCGCCAAGCTCGAAAAGATGAGAACCGCATTCGAAAAGGGCTACAAGATGGCCGAGGATACCTGGGGAGGCGAGCTTCCTGAGATATCCAAGCAAACTTTCGATGCAGTTATGAAAGGCTTTGATGAGCTTACGGGCAAGACCCAAGAATGACCCTGTTGCTGGTAATCAAAGAGGAAGGGATAAAACCCTTCCTCTTTATTTGTCTGTATGGACTTTTCAGACGATAGCTCTAAGCTCGTTTATATCTTTGACGCCGTACTGCTTCATATATTCCTCGATGCCCTCCACCACTTTAACGGTAGTATAGGGATCGTGGAAGTTCATGGCTCCAACAGCAACAGCTGTGGCTCCCGCCATGATAAACTCTATGGCATCTTCTGCATTTGCTATGCCTCCCATTCCGATAACAGGAATTGAAACGGCATGTGATGCTTCATAAACCATTCTCACCGCCACAGGCTTTATGGCAGGTCCCGAAAGTCCGCCGGTCCTGTTGGCAAGAGCAAATTTCCTCTTGTGAATATCTATCTTCATACCGGTTATGGTATTGATGAGCGAGATTGCATCAGCGCCTGCTGCCTCAGCTGCCTTCGCCATCTCTGAAATACTTGTGACATTGGGGCTGAGTTTCATGATAACAGGCTGCTTTGCGTGCTTTTTGATCTCGGTGGTGATGTTAAAAAGAGCATCCGCTTTTTGTCCGAAGGCGATGGCACCCTCTTTTACATTGGGACAGGATACGTTTATCTCAAGCATATCAACCGCCTTGTCTGCCAGCTTTTCCACCACTTCCACGTAGTCCTCTACAGTCTTTCCGCAAACGTTCACTATGACTTTCGTGTCATATTTTTTCAAAAACTCAAGATCTCTTTCTATAAAGACATCCACTCCCGGATTCTGAAGTCCGATGGCGTTTAACATGCCTCCGTAAACTTCCGCAACTCTGGGTGTGGGATTGCCCTCCCAGGGGATATTGGCAACGCCCTTGGTAACAACTGCGCCAAGGCGGCTTAAATCCACGAAATCCGAATACTCCATTCCGGAGCCGAATGTCCCCGACGCTGTCATCACGGGGTTTTTGAATTTTACTCCTGCTATCTCAACTGATGTGTTCATTCTCTCTCCCCCTTACATATCCAGCGTATCTGCATCAAATACCGGTCCGTCGGTGCAGATCCTTGCGTTGTTTACATGTGAATGATGGTCCTTTTCTTTTGTTTTGCAAACGCAGCCAAGACATGCGCCCACTCCGCAGG
Organism: Butyrivibrio sp.; assembly: GCA_024697425.1. GTDB lineage: Bacteria > Bacillota > Clostridia > Lachnospirales > Lachnospiraceae > Butyrivibrio. The sequence continues at coordinate 5,061 of JAILFT010000190.1, forward strand.
CCATCCTCTCCTCAAGTGAAAGGTATGCTTTTATGCCCTGAGCACTTGCATAATCCTTTATGGCTTTTAACATTGGCATGGGACCGCAGGCAAAAATAACGTCGCAGGAAATGTTCTGCTCTCTCATGGCATCAATGACATTTCCCTTTGTTCCGGCGCTTCCATCCTCAGTTGCGATCACAAGCTTAGAAGCTTTTTCAAACTCCTCAGACAGGAAGGTCTGTGAATCTCTGTAGCCCATTACCGCAGTAACAGATGCTGCCTTATGAAGCTCTCTTGCCGTCTGTAAAAGAGGCGGAACACCGATTCCTCCGCCCATGACAACAGCTCTTTTGCCTGCTGCCGCATCAAGGGGAAATCCATTTCCGAGAGGCCCGATAAGAGCGATATAATCTCCCTCTTCATAAAGAGCCATCTCTGCAGTCCCGGAGCCAACAACTCTGTAAACAAGCCTTAATGCGCTGCGCTCTCTGTCGATCTCGCAGATACTGATGGGACGCGGAAGCAAAGTCGCCTTGTTCACGGGATACACTCCCACAAACTGCCCGGGATGCGCATCTTTTGCGATACCTGTCTCCAGCCAAATATCAAAGATCCCATCTGCCAAAAGGCTTTTCGACAGAACCTTTGCGTTCTCTTTTACTTTTCCTGCCATGTTAAACCCCCGTTTTATCAGTTTTTCTTAAGTCCGTTATCGTAAACTATATTGCCCCTGCAGATCGTACCGTAGATCCTGCCCGGAAGCCTTGCTCCAAGGAACGGCGTATTGGAGGATTTGGATCTGCTGCTTACAAAATCCCATTCCCCTTTCGGATCAAAGATCACAAGATCTGCATCCGCGCCTTCTTTGATGCTGCCTGCATCAAGTCCGTAAACCATCGCAGGTCCCTTTGTCATCCTGTAAATAAGCTCTTCAAGAGTCATATATCCGGGATTTACCAGTTCCCTAAGTCCCAGCAAAAGAGATGTCTCAAGCCCCGTGATACCGCTTGGAGCAGCTTTGATGTCCCCCGCCTTTTCCTCCCTTGAATGAGGCGCGTGGTCAGTTGCGATCATCTCTATAGTTCCGTCTTTTAGCCCCTCTATTATGGCTTTTCTGTCACTTTCAAGGCGAAGAGGAGGATTCATCTTGGCAAGAGATCCGTATTTTAAAACCGCCTCCTGAGTCAGGGTAAAGTGATGGGGCGTAGCCTCTGCATGCACCTTTACTCCTCTCTTCCTTGCTTCTCTGATCAGCTCCACCGACTCAGCCGCGCTTATATGCTGCACAACTATGCTTGCGCCGGTTCTTTCCGCAATCTCTATATCTCTTTTTACCATTGAGATCTCAGCATCTCTGGGGGATCCTGTGATGCCCAGTTTTTCTGCCACCTCTCCGGCATTTATTCCGTTATCTGTAATATATGCGGGATCTTCCTCGTGAAGGCTGATGACCTTATTAAGGCGTGCTGCTTCCACGCAGGCCTTCTCCATAAGTCCCGCATCCGTTATGGGCTTTCCGTCATCTGTAAAAAGAACTGCGCCTGCGTTTATAAGGCTCTCCATATCTGTCAGCTCTTTTCCTGCCATGCCCTTTGTGACATTACCGCAAACAAGCACCTTGATGCCGGTCTTTGCGCCCCGGTCAAGCATATCCTTTACAGTAGCTTCACTGTCAGGGTGCGGATCAGTGTTGCCCATCATAACGACGGTGGTAAATCCGCCGGCTGCCGCTGCCGCTGCACCTGTGTCTATGTCCTCTTTATAGGTAAAACCCGGATCTCTGAAATGCACATGGCAGTCCACAAGTCCCGGTGCAACATAAAGTCCCGCAGCATCGATCACATCGCACCCTTCCGCCGATGTCTCTGCCGTTCCTGCTTCCGCTATAGTCCTGATCTTTCCATCCTCGATCAGAATGTCTTTTTCCCCTGCCATACCTGTGGCAGGATCCGTTACATATCCGTTTTTTACTATCAGCATTGGCGTTCTCCCGTTTTTTCTTCTACCATAATAATCGCAGGGCAGAATATATGCAATTGCCCTTTGGTAAAAAGATGTTCCATTTTTTACTCTTACATGAGAAAATAGGTGAGGATAAAAAAGAAAAGAGGCATAAACTTTATGATAAGAGTAATACTTGCAGTTTTATTTGTTGCTTTATTTTTGATCCTGAGCCTGCCGATCCAGCTGGTCCTTCTCATTGTCGGCAAGTTCAACCCAATTGCCAAAAAGAAAGCTTCTCTTGCAATCGTAAGCTGGGCTTTTAACGTAGTTTCATTTATCTGCGGGATCAAAAAGACCGTTATCGGCGAAGAAAACGTCCCCAAGGACAAGGCAGTTCTCTATGTGGGCAACCACCGAAGCATCTTTGATATCGTTGTTGCTTACCCCAGAGTTCCCGGTCCCACAGGCTTTATATCCAAAAAAGAAGTCCTGAAGGTTCCTCTTTTAAATATCTGGATGATCTTCCTTGACTGTCTCTTCCTTGACAGAAAAGACATCAGAAAGGGTCTTGAGATGATCCTCTCAGCCATAGACAAGGTAAAAAGCGGAATCTCGATCTTTATCTATCCCGAAGGCACCAGAAACAAAACCGATGCTCCTATGGGTGACTTCCACAAGGGAAGCTTTAAGATCGCTCAAAAGACCGACTGTCCCATCATTCCCGTAGTCATCAACCACTCCCGTGATATCTTTGAAAATCATTCACCCTTCATTAAACCTGCTCACGTAACCCTTGAGTACTGCAAACCCATCATCATGAGCGAGCTCAGCAAGGAAGACCAAAAGAACATCGACGGCTACGTCAAAAAGATCATGGAAGAAACCTACATTAAAAATGAACAGTAATAAAAAGGGGAATCTTTATTCAAAGATTCCCTTTTAATATTCTTAAACCTCTTATTTTGCTGTCTTGGCTCCGCCTCCAAGGTGAACCCCCTCAAGCACATTCGTCTCGAAAGAATATACCACCTTGTGGTTTTCTCTGTCTGCTTTCAGTGCAAGCTCTATCATATTATCAAGAAGCTTTTCATACTTCATTCCCAAAGGCTCCCACAGATAGAAAGCAAGTGAACCCGGAATTGTATTGATCTCATTAAGGTAAACCTCGTTGGTGCTCATATCGATCATGAAATCGATTCTGGAAACACCTGCGCATCCAAGGCAGGTAAAGGCATCAACTGCCATATTTCTGATGCGGTCTCTCATTTCAGGAGTGATGTCTGCAGGGATCTTTCTCTTAAGAGATGCCATTCCCTTGCTTCCGCCGGTCTTGCCCCCCTTGGCGCCGCCCTTAGCTCCGCCGATATATTTATCCTCAAAACTAAGGATCTCATCTGAATTAATAGGCTCTTCGCACTCTGAAGCCTGTGCAGACTCATAGTCTCCAAGAACCGAGCAGTTGATCTCCTTAAGTTCTGAAATAGCACGCTCAACCAGGATCTTTTTGGAGAACTCAAAGCCAAGGTCAAGAGCCTCAAGAAGCTGCTCTCTGTCAGAAGCTTTCTTGATTCCGATACTTGATCCAAGATTAAGAGGCTTGATGATGACAGGATATGAAAAAGCATCTTCGATCTTTGAAACAAGTGCATTCACATCCTCGTAATCCTTCCAGCTGTAGCACTTACAGTCAAGCACAGGGATTCCGTTATCCTTAAGAACAGTCTTCATCACATATTTGTTCATGCCCACTGCTGATGAAAGAACATCACATCCAACCACGGGAAGTCCGAGAGTGGCAAGAAATCCCTGAAGGGTTCCGTCCTCTACGTTTGTTCCGTGAACAATGGGAAATGCCACATCAACCTGAGTAATAACGTTATTACCAAACTTCTTCATGGGGTATCTGACAAGGCTTACTCTGTCTCCGTCCTTAACCCAGATAACTCTTGTACTCTTGTTAAGAAGAGCCTTGATATTGGTGTATTCCTCAATTGTTCCAACGCAGTCACCTACATAATAATCATTATCCTTGGTGATATATACAGGGATAACATCATATTTATCGCGATTGATATAGCCGATGGCCTGAATCGCGGATATGATGGAAATCTCATGCTCTGTGCTCATTCCGCCAAATAATACAGCAACTTTTAACTTCATAATATGCCTTCTTTCGTTTCTTTTTACTTATAGTTATCGGGAAGGTCATTCTCCAAGAGGATCACCTTTTCCCTGCCTGCATCTAGTTCGTACATAAGCTGTGTCGCTTCCTGAAGAGTATGTTTAACAAAAAGCCTCTCAGGGTCAAATCCTGCATCAAGAGCGCCCTTTTTGATGGACTCGCTGTTCTTTTCTCCAACCAGGATGATATAGTCGCACACCTTAGCAGCCTGACTTCCGAAGATGGTATTGTACTCATCTTCTTTTTCGCCAAGTTCCACCATTCCGGGGGTTACAAGAATCTTTACCTTGTCTTCGAAAAGACCAAGTGTCTCAACAGCCACCTGTGCGCCGTTTGGATTGGAGTTGTAAGCATCATCCAAAATGGTAACTCTTCCGTGCTTTACAAGCTCAAGTCTGTGAGGAACGCTCTGTATGCGGCGTACTCCAGCCTTGAGTTTACCCATGGGTATTCCAAAGCTGTTGGCTACAGCGATGGCTCCCACTATGTTTTCAACATTGTGCGCGCCTACAAGCTTGGTATTAAACTCAGTTTTTTCTCCCGAAGGAGCGGTTACGGTAAATGTTGTTCCTGCGCTTGTAACCTTTATATCAGATGCCCTGAAATCGCAGCCTTCGCTAAGGCCGTAGGTAATGGCATCGCTGTATTTCATGTTGTTTCTGATGATCTCGTTGTCGCCGTTTACGAATTTAAGGTGCTTTTCAGCATCAGCAACGCCGCCCTGCTTCATCTTTTCATCAACCGCATCCAAAAGCTCGTACTTGGTGCTGATAATGTTCTCAAGAGAATGGAAGGTCTCAAGGTGCTGATAGCCTATGGATGTAAGGATTCCGTCATCGGGATGAACGATATCCGTGATCTCTTTTATATCATGAAGGTGCCTTGCACCCATCTCGCAGACAAAGATCTCATGCGTCGGCTGCAGATGCTCTCTGATGGTTCTCACGATACCCATGGGAGTGTTGTAGCTCTCAGGTGTCATAAGGACTCTGAAGCCTTCGGACAAAAGAGTTGTCAGATAGTATTTTACGCTGGTCTTGCCGTAGCTTCCGGTAACGCCGATAACACGGAGTCTTCCGTGGTCACGGAGCATCTTTTTGGCATCATCAACATAATACTTGTTTATGCGTTTTTCTATAGGTAAATTGATGAGTCCCGCAATGACAACCACGATCGGCATAAAGCCTATCTGAAATCCCCAGATACATCTGATGATCAGCCTTCCGTTATTTACAGGAAGAGCCGCATATGTAAAGCCCATAAGTAAAAGAGCGATAAGGCAATATGTGATAAAAAGTCTTTTTACTCTGTTGGTAACAACAAATTTCTTTTTGGCAGGTCGTGGCCAATACATATGCATCATGCCGCAAAGCAGCACAATGCTGATTATCGACAGTACGATGAAGGTACCGCCCGTTATATCTCCCGCATACGCAGTGCCTGTTACAACGATGGTAAGGTTCACCGCCAGATGCAGAAAGATCCTGTCTCGTACAGTTTTTAAAAATCTGAAATATCCCTGAAACTGATAGCTTGAAAGCTGGAACATATGGGTGTAGTGCCCTATTCCAAGCGCTGTTGCCGCAATATATGTGATTATGAGCAGCATATTAAGAACAATAGTCATCGCATCTCCTTGATTCAATCCTCAATCTTTAAAAAGCTTCCAAGTATCCTGTTGAAAAGGTATGGATTATCCAAAAATGAGTAGTGGCCTGCCCCCTGTATCACCGCAAGTCCTGCCTCAGGCATAAGCTCTTCCATCTTTTTGCCGTCAGACAGAGGCGTTGCCGTATCCTGATCTCCCCAGATTAAAAGCGCCGGCATCGTCACCGAAGGCATATACTCAGTAAGGTCTTCATTGACCACCCTAACAAGGCTCTGTCTCATAACAGGAGAAGCTGCTGCGTAATCTGCGCTTCCATATTTCTTTTGAAGGCGCTCGATGGTTCCGGGGAACATCCTGGCTATACCTGTTGCTGTAAGAAATGCCTTGCCTTTTTTATATCTTGTAGTACGTCTTTGCTGTTCATTGGTTCTGACCGGCTTGATACCTGCAGCATCCGTAAGAATGATCCTGGGAATGGAAAAAGGTGTAAATATCCTTCCATCTCGCATTCCTGCCGCAAGTTTTATGATGATCCTGCCTCCCATGGAGTGTCCGAGGAACATGATCTCTTTTTCCCCTGGGAAAAGTGTCTTGATAAAGCTGATAACAAACACCACGTAGTCATCAACATCCATGGGCTCTTTGGGCTCATCGCTTTTTCCAAAGCCCGGCATATCCATGGCCACTACGTGATATTTTTTTGCTGCAAAAGAAATAACTCCGGAAAAGAGATCCGCATTGGATCCCCAACCGTGGAGCATAACAAGAAGAGGGCCCGAACCCTCTTCGATATAATTGATGTTTAATCCGTCAATATTAACGTTCATGATGTTTCCTCAGAGTTGTAAAAATCTCGCTGTGAACAGTATCATCTTATCACCTCACGCAGTCTCCTGTAAATTCCTAAGGTGCCAATGACAGCGCAAATAATGCTATTTAGGTCACAGCACGCTGAGCATAATGATAAACAGAGCATCCCGGCCGGGATCATTCATAATACCTATATCTCCGGTGTCGGCGTAGGTCCGCTCCGTATCATCCGTTACATAATTGACCGCCTCAGGGTTCATACCCATAAGGTAATGTACATGATTTTCAATGATGGTTGTGTATTCGTGATTATAAATAATATGATCAGTGATGGTAAGGCATCGCATATCACTTAAAAGACCGTCAAAATCTTTCTTCCCTGCCCCGCTACATACAAGATAAGGGGATTTACCGGCTCTTTCCGCAACCCCCGAAGCCTTTTTCATCAAAGCCTTCATAAGGCTTTCGCACATTTCTCTGTCAACGCTCTGATTGGTGGACATGTAGCTCACGCTGCCCATGAATATATTCTCATCATTTTCAAAAAGCTCGAAGAAATCACTTTTTGCAAAAAAGCTCTTTATGACCTCATGGTACGTATCCGAGCCTGTTGCCCTGTAGAGCTGAGCTGCAGCTTTATAAGCCGCCGTCTCATCGATTGCCTTTTTATTGTTAAGAAAGCAGGTCCAGGCCCTGTCCGCAGCCTTCAGGCAGGTTGTGGCAAAATCCGGATCAAATTGCTGATAACAGTAACTGAATCTTGCCATCATGGACGCAAACCCGATGGTGGCATCCATGGAAACAGGGGTAACGACCACAGGTGCGGTAAAGATATCACTTCCCCCGGAAGTATCCGTGACAGCCGCTCCGTAGATACCTCCCGTTCTGGTATCCTGCATCTTTAAAAGCCACTGGGCCTCATATCTTACTTCATCAAGAATATCCGGTATGTTATTGCCGCTTTCGGGAATTCCCGTTTCATCTCCAAATACGTCTATATTCATCTCATAAGCAAGAAGGAGATTGTCAGCGATCCTGCAGCCAAGGCCTGTGTCACGTCCGGCCTGCTCATCCATATGCCAGCCGCCGGTAACATCTATCTGCACCTCAGGGTCCTCCTGAAGCCTTGCGGATTTGGTATGACAGGCACTGTGAGCGACACCTCCGCCATAGTTTTCCGAAACCGCGATTCCGCAGCGGTTCATGTAATATTTTTTGCAGGCATCCTCAAGTATCTCCGCATAGTAATCACCGGATATACCAAAGGAATATGACTCTCCAACAACTCCTGTGCGGATAAAATAGCTTCCTTCCGCATCAAAATCATTGAACCTGCCGAAGCTGTCATACTCACCAAGCTCTTCATTAAATACAGGCTTGGATATCTCTCCTGTATATACGAGTTTTCCCGAATCCAGGTCATATATCCCAAAGGTACCCTCAAGCTCTTCTCCTCTGAATACAACAGTCTTTTCGGAAGAAGTTTTAAAGCCCTTTTGATCCACCAGTATATTGGGAGTCTGTTTAGGCACTTCATAGGAAACGTCTTCGGATTTTAAGCCGCTTATTGAAAACTCAAAATTATCCTGTCCCGTTTCATCAGAAGAAGCGCCGCAGGCAGCGACGCTTCCAACCACAGGCACCATAAGGCCTGCGCCAATTATTCTTTTTACTCTTTTTATATCGAAGAACATAGTTTTATTTTACGCGGTTAAAGTTTATGAGGCAACCATCAAGAATGATCTGTCTCTCATCGTCCGTAAGATTACCGAGTTTAAGCTCAAACTCCTTCATGGAATCTCCGGAAACAGCATAGGCTTTGATCACTTCGTCCTTGTTCTGAACCGCTGCCCTCACACCGGGAACAAAGATATAGTCTTTATTCCTGAAAGGAAGCTCGCCCTCTTTGATGATGAAAGGAAGCATTCCCCAGTTAATGAGGTTTGAACGATAACGCTTGGTGGCATATTCATTGGCGATATTGGCCCATCCGCCCAGAACCTTCTGACAGGAAGCCGCCTGCTCTCTGGCAGATCCATCGCCGGGCTTAACAGCAAAAATGGTGGAGCCAAAGCCCAGGTTTGAATTGTCCACATCAGCAAAGCTCTTTTTGATGACCTCCATCACTCCTGTAAGCTCAGGCCATGCCTTCATGGGATCCTCTCCGTTTACAAGAGCATCCTGCGCAGCTCTTACCTCTTTTGCAAGTCCCACATATGCAGGATCTTTTCTGGAAAGAGTAAACTCTGCAAGGCCCAGAGGATTGGATCTGTAGGATGAAGTCTCTCCGGAAGGGATCAGCTCATCGGTTGTGGTAACGGGATCATGGATCTCTGAAACCACTCTGAGAACAAGATTCTCGGGAAGAGCTGACATCTTGGGCCAGTCCTTGATGTTGGGGCCAAGCTGAAGTTCAACGCTTGGATCTGCGACGCCCTTTGAATCAAATACTCTGTTTTTATAGATCTCGCTGTCAAAGTGATAAGTGTATTTGTTGAACTCTCCGTCAAACTCCGTAGCAGGTGTGAGAACGCCCTGATTTGCTGCTGTTGCGGCAATGGATCTTGCATCCATAAGAGCAACTGAAGCGACCTGACCGTTCTGAACCTTGGAACCTTCTCTGTTGGGGAAGTTTCTAGTGGAGTGTCTGATACTGAAAGCGTTGTTGGCAGGTGTATCTCCGGCGCCAAAGCAAGGTCCGCAGAATGCGGTCTTTAATATTGCTCCGCTTTCAAGGATTGCTGCTGCCGCACCGTTCTTTACAACTTCCATGAATATAGGTGTGGAAGCAGGATATACGCTGAGAGTAAATCTGTCATTGCCGATAAAGCGGCCCTTGAGGATATCAGCTGCAGCGCATATGTTTTCAAATCCGCCGCCGGCACAGCCTGCAATGATACCCTGATCAACCATGAACTTGCCGTTTTTTACCTTGTCCTGAAGAGAGAACTCAACCTTATCGCCAAAGCTTACTCTTGCGCGCTTTTCAACATCAGCAAGGATGTCTGCGGCATTTCTGTTTACCTCTGCGATCTCGTAAACATTGCTGGGATGGAAGGGCATAGCGATCATAGGATTAAGCTCATCGAGGTTCACTCTGACAAGTCCGTCATAATAAGCAACCTCTCCGGGCTTTAACTCTTTGTACTCGCCGCTTCTTCCGTGTATCTCGTAAAACTCTTTTATGGTATCGTCTGTCTCCCAGATAGATGAAAGACAGGTTGTCTCTGTTGTCATTACATCAACGCCGATCCTGAAATCAGCACTGAGATTCTTTACACCGGGGCCAACGAATTCCATTACCTTGTTCTTGACATAACCGTCGCCAAACACCTTGCCGATAATGGCAAGAGCAACGTCCTGAGGTCCTACACCCTTCTTGGGCGCGCCTTCCAGATAAATAGCTATCACATCAGGCCTGTCCACATCATAGGTCTGGGAAAGGAGCTGTTTAACAAGCTCAGGGCCTCCCTCGCCGATAGCCATTGTTCCAAGTGCTCCGTATCTGGTGTGTGAGTCGGAACCAAGGATCATGCTTCCGCAGGATGCAAGCATCTCTCTGGCGAACTGGTGAATTACCGCCTGGTGAGGAGGCACGTAGATTCCGCCGTATTTCTGCGCTGCGGTAAGTCCAAACATGTGGTCATCTTCATTTATGGTTCCGCCTACTGCGCAGAGAGAATTATGACAGTTGGTAAGAACATAGGGAATAGGGAATTTCTCAAGTCCTGACGCCCTTGCGGTCTGTATGATACCCACGTAGGTAATATCGTGAGAAGTAAGCTTGTCAAACTTAATGCAGAGCTTGTCCATGTTTCCGGACTTGTTGTGAGCCTTAAGTATTCCGTAGGCAATGGTGTTTTCCCTTGCCCTTTCACTATCTGTATCAGCAAAACCCTTTGATGCAAGAACTGCCGCAGCCTCATGATCAGCAGGTACGATCTCGCTTCCTCTGAGCAGGTAGCAGCCCTTATCCAATGTAGTTACCATTATCTGTCCTCCTAACCTTTTTCATAGGCGCTATTTTATCACAGATTTTTGCAGGTTTGTATGACATTTTTTAATCTGAATCGCGTATCTCCTGCAATTCTTTCGTGACCTTTTCTATTCCTGCCTTCTTAAGCTCAGCTCTCATTTCCTCAACTTTTTCGTCGGCAGTTCCCTCGTACTGACCTGTTGAGATCACGGGAACATAGGCATCAAGCACCTCCACGACGGGAGCAAGCTGTGAATTTATCTGTGGAGTGGAAAATGCCACTTCATCCCAGGGATAATCTATTGCCACATGTTCATAGCTGTTCACAAGATCATAATAATCATCCCAGGCTGCTGTTGAATCCTGGATCTCAAGCTCATCTCTTCTGCCCCACCAGAAGTTGGTCACGATGCCATCCTGGGCTTCATTATAGCCGCTGGGTTTTTCCATCATGCCTTCGGAATTAAGTTCGTACTGAACGCCTTCTATACCGTATCTTATGAGCCTATAGCACTCAGGGTCGTTTCTCAAAAGGTCATAGACCATAAGCGCTCTCTCGGGATTTTGAGAATAAGCGGATACAGCCATTGCTCCATGGAGATAGCTGACGCGCATCAAATTGCCGCTTTCTTTTCCGAACCAGTAAAAATCAACATCCGTATCAGGCATGGCAATCTTTACCTTGGGTTTGATTATGGTGTAATAATTCTGGGTGTGGTGCTGAACCACCGACACATAGCCATTGTAGAATTCATCATCATTGTCTCCTGCCAGGGAAACGTCCGAACGCCAGACTCCTATTTCATTCCACTTTTTCATGAGTCTTGCGTAATTGACGAACTCTTTGCCCTCATAAAAAGGACAGACTATCTTGTTCATGTTTTCGGCGTAAGCGCCCCAAAGCCCGTAGGTTGTAAGTTCATAGATCGGAACATACTTCCTCTTGGACATAAGGTAGCCAAGGCTCAAAATGCGGCTTCCGTGGTCCACATCCCAGGGAATCATTTCGGGATGATTTTTTCTGACACCCTCAAAATATGTTGTAAGATCTTCCCAGGAATCCACCTCCTGAAGCCCGGCCTCTCTGGCCAGATCTTTTCTGTACACAAATCCGTGATTGGTCCACTGGGAATACTCGTTTTCGGGAATAAAATATATGGTACCGTCAAGACTGCAGTCCTTCCACAATCCGGCATTTACATTTTCATAAGTGCGGGGGCAGTATCTTTTAAGCATATCCTCGCTGAGCGGGTAAAAACGCCCATTCATGGCGTTGGGCCATGTATCAAGCCAGTCGGCTCCGGTGCACACCAGATCAACCCCAAGATCCTCTGTTTCAAGGCACTTGTTGTAATTGGCAACATAATCCTTCCAGCCAACGTAGTAAATATCAAGTTTTGCGTTGACTTTCTTTTTCAGGATCTTATTGAGTTCATCGATAGCCGCCTCAGTCTGTCCGTTTGTAGGCTTATCTCCTATAGTCATATAGGTTATTTTGACGGGCTCAGAGGTGTAATCAATCTCTTTGTAAGCCAAAGGAGTGTCTTTATCGGCCACATGATCGCCACAGGCTCCCATACCTACCAACAATGAAAAAGCCAGCACAAGCGCCGGCACTCTTTTACTCATCCGCTTTACCTCTCTGCTCTTTTTCTGCTTTGTTTCTGGCTCTCAGTTCTACAAAAAACTTTTTAAGAAGTATTCCGCACTCGTCTTTTAAAACACCTTTTGTAACATCCACCTGATGATTAAACTCAGGATTATTCAAAATATCCATTACCGATCCGGCGCACCCCGCCTTGGGGTTTTCCGCAGCCATGACAACTCTGGGTATTCTGGCCTGCACTATTGCTCCGGAGCACATCTGACAAGGTTCAAGAGTAACATACAAGGTACAGCCTTCAAGCCTCCAGTCCTTCATGAACTTCCCCGCCTTTTTTATGGCGGTTAGCTCGGCATGTGCAAGAGGTGTCTTGTCTGTATTTCTGCGATTATAGCCTCTTCCGATGATCTTGTCTTCATAGACTATAACGCATCCTATGGGCACCTCACCCAGCTCATAGGCCTTTCTTGCCTGAGCCAGAGCTGCTCGCATGTATTTAATATCTTTTTTCTCTTCTTCTGTAAGTAACTGTTTATCTTTTCTCATCAATTGACATTATCTTTAAAAATAAGTATATTTATATAGCGGTTTTGTAAAGGGTGTATGTAGCAGTCCTCCATGTGCAACCTCGGGTCTTATGCAATGGAAATCTGCGAACCGTGTCAGGTCGGGAACGAAGCAGCACTAAGTAGAACCTTTCATGTGTTGTAAGGGTGCCTGGTCTTGTCGGGAGTAAACGTACATGCATCCTTTACAGGACCGTTTTTATTTGTCCTTTTCAAGGTATTTCATGTAGCTTATTACCATCAGGGCTATCTTGAAGGTAAGGGCGTCATCAAATTTTCTGACATCCAGTCCGGAGCTCTTTTCCAGCTTTTCAATCCTGTAAACAAGGGTATTTCTGTGTACAAAGAGCTGTCTCGAAGTCTCGGAAACATTCAGATTGTTGTCAAAGAACTTGTTTATCGTATTAAGAGTCTCTTCATCAAGATCGTCCGGAATCTCCTTATCTCCGAATATCTCATCGATAAATATCCTGCAAAGGCTCTCGGGAAGCTGATAGATCAGTCTTCCGATGCCCAGTGTGTTGTAGGCGTTTACTCTCTTTTCTGCGTAGAATATCCTTCCGACTTCAAGAGCCATCTTCGCTTCTTTAAAGGATTTGCTGAGATCTTTCAGCTCCTCAACAATTGTTCCGTAGGATACACGAACATTCAGCATTGCCTCAGTATTCATCATATCAACGATGGTTGTGGCGATCTTGTCCACATCCGCATAGCCCTGGCCCTTTCCAAGGGTCTTAATAAGGATCACGCTGTTTTCATCTACTGCTGTAACGAAGTCACCGGAGGGAGCTGCAAACATGCTGCCAAGAAGTTCCTGGGCTGTATTGTCCTGAGCATTTCTGGTCTCAACAAGAATGATGACTCTCTGGGCATTTACTTCGATCTTGAGCTTGCGCGCCCTGTTGTATACGTCAATAAGAAGCATATTGTCCAAAAGAAGATTCTGGAAAAAGTTGTTGCGGTCAAACCTTTCCTTGTAAGCCACAATCAGGCTCTGAAGCTGGCTTACACCGATCTTGCCCACCATGTAGGCGTGCTCACTGTCTCCTCTTGCCAAAAGTACATATGCCGGCATTCCGTCATCAAGGATCTTGAACAGATGAACATCTCCTATAACCTGTGAATCCACAGGAGAATTGGAAAAACTGTTTATTATGGAAGGATCCAGAAAGTCCTTTTCTGTAGTAGATACTACCACCTCTCCCGCCAGATCCATCACGCAAAGATCAACCTTTGTGATGGCTGCCAGTTCTTCTATGCTTGTTCTTATGGTCTGATTTGAAATCATCTGGGTTCCCCTTTCCGATAATACCTTTCTATTAGTATAACACAAGACAATAGCTATAATCGAAAAAGAGCTGCGCCAAAATGCGCAGCTCCTTGAAAAATCTTATTAGTTGGTGATAGCCTTCTCAGTCTCTTTATCGAAGATGTGGATCTTCTCAACGTCGAATGCGAACTTAACCTTATCGCCA
>JAILFT010000015.1 GCA_024697425.1 Butyrivibrio sp.
CTTGACTTAGCCTGGACATTGGTTGTTATGCCGAGCTGTCTGTTTGCATTCATCGCTGTGACGTTGTGTTGTACTACCATAAGAAATCCTCCATGAACGGGCTCCGCTTCCCTGCTGCCTTCCGTTTAATTTTATTTTGCAGCTGCTACGGAGTCCTTTCCATGGCTGCTTATGATTTGTTTTACACTATTATTATCGGCAGCCTTTTGCACGACTTAACCCTATTGAAATAATTTTTTCGTATTTTTTGAAAAAAATGAAATTTTTCTGCAAATTTATATCCCGCCCCTAAAGTTTTGTATACCTGCGTCCGATATATAGCAACTGAATTTGTATGCAAGCATCCATTCGCTTTCCGGTCTTGTGCAACAAAAAAGAGACTTCCTGCTTTATAGGCGGAAGTCCCTTACAATTATTGTTTGTTGTCAAGGAATTGCGGTGGCACATCTTTATAGTTATTCATCGTAACATAATAATTATATGCTGCTGCTGAAGATTGCCTGCCTGCAGCCATCTTATTTCTGGATACCTCAAAGTAGTTTTCAGCAAGCTTCTTGTTTCTGTGTTCCATTGCCTCAATAGAAGCGCTTTTGGCTGTAATTTCCCTAATCAGATCCTGCATCCTTTTTATCTGATCAGCATACAGGGATCTGTTTTCACCAAGTTCTTTCTTTACCTCTTCGAAAAGAGTCTGAAATCCATCATCCAGTGCCAGCAGTTTATCGATAAGTTCGCCTTTCCGATCAACCGTCTCATCGAATGCTGCCAGTTCAACTTCTTCCGGATTGAGCAGCAGTTCTTTCTGCCTCTGGTTTTCCTCCTCAATCTGAGTCATTACTTCAATCTTTTTTTTAAGGCTTTCCTCCAGCATGTCCAGACTTGCAGATAACATTTAGCTCTCCTTATGCATCTTTAACTATTATATTATTGGCCTTCATGACTTCGACCCAGTTGTCTCTTATGGCATGCATATGCTCATTCATCTCAACTATGATATCCCTGTCCTTGGAGATATTGGCCTCCACCAGTCTCATGGCGATATAGGAATACATATTCTCAAAGTCCTTGGCTACAGGATATCTCATGTCAAGCGTGCTTCGCAGATAGTCTATTATTCTCTCCACCTTGATAATATTCACATGTGCCTTTTGGACATCATTCTTTTCAATGGCATAATCCGCAATATTCAGAAACTTGATTGCGCCATCATAGAGCATAAGCGTAAGCTCCGGTCCTGATGCATTCATTACTTTATTATTCTTGTACTGTGCATATGCCTTCTGTTGTAATGTGTATGCTGGCATAGATCCTCCTTAAGCATCAATGCTTTTTATCATCCCCCAAAGAATGAAGAGAACGAACTACTGTTACTGTTTATCTTGGAAAGTGTAGATTCCATAACACTGAATTTCTTGTAATACTTATCCTGAGCTGCCTCCAGGGCTTTCTGGGCATTAGCGATCTTTGTATTATAAGAGCTGTACTGTGAAGCCATCAGTTTATCTTCATAGACAGTATATGCAGAACTGAACTCGCTGCCCTTCATAAGATTTGTCAAAGAAGTATACATCTCCTTGGACAACTGAGTAAAGAATTCAGTCACCGCGTTAGGATCCGAAGAAATAAAAGGCTTCAGTAAATCGGTATTGCCGCTTGTTGCTGAATCGTCCGGATCTCCATCAATATGAAGCATGTCTCTTTCATCTTTACTGGTATTAAAATAGCTACCGGTAGAAATACCGAAACTGGCCAGTGTCAGTGACTTTTTAGTACCATCAGCCAGCGTAACCTCAAATCCTTTAAGAGCAACACTCTTCAGGGCATCCCTTAGCGATCCGATAGTCTCGTCTTTACTAAGAAGCCCATCTTTGATCTTTTTCTCCCACTCTTCGACCTCGTCATCTTTCATGGCTTCTTTCTGATCATCTGTGAGCATGTTATATTTTCTTGCGCTATCCGCATTATAAAGAGTAGAAAACTCTTTCATCAGGTCGCTGTACTCTTTTACAAGCTTCTTGATGTTATCATAGATACCACTGGCATCCTGCTTGGTCGTAAGAGTGATACCGGATGCTACCTCATTGGCTGTTATGGTAAGTCCGTTGATATTAAACGTATTGCTCTCTGATTCATATTCTACACCATTGAGCTTGATCATGGCACTGGATCCGGCAATATAGTTTGAACCTTCCGTATTCTTAGCAAATCCCAGAGCATTCATCGCTTCGGTCTCAACCAGGTCAAATGACGCCGCAGCACCTGCTGTCTTTGATGACACAAAGAATCTTCCGTTATTCTCATCAAAATTGAAGTTAAGGCTTGTGTCTGTCTTTGAGGATTTTGCACCTTTCAGTTTTGATAATACTGAGCTGATGTTCTCATCAGCACCCACATTGACTTCTATAACATCTTCGCTGTCGCCGCCGATTGAAAACTTAAGTGTTCCGCCGTTTTCAAGGCCAAGGTCAGCCATAGTATTTGAGGCTTTGGCTTTTTCTGCCCCTGCTTTTACCTCCTGACCTGTCAGATATGCAGACTTGGCAAGTCTTGTAATATCAAGGGTCTGCGTCGAATCCATTGCTGCGTCGCCGGTAACAACTGAAACAGCATTTGAATTGGATGCTGTGGTGATTTTCTTGGAATATGCAGTAGAAAACCTCATGCTGCTAAGAGCACCATTATAAAAAGATACTACTTTCTTATTGAGATCTTTCCACTTATCTTGTTTCCAGGTAAGTTTCTTCTGATCATTCTTGGCTGTATCAAGCCTGTCCTGATGTCTCTGAGTCAACGCAGTTATGATACTCTCGGTATCAAGGCCTGAATTCATTCCCGTAATTCGTATAGGCATAATTTTTCTCCTTTCTCAATCCGTGAGACTGTTTCATGGAAATCCTTTTCCACTCAAGGGTTATCGTTTCTCGTCTACCATTATGCCGGCAATTTCCCAAACCTTTGCAATCATATCCAGTGTTTCTTCCGGCGGGAATTCCTTGATGACCTTCTTGGTTTCTTTATCAACCATTTTGATGGTTACACGATTGGTTTTCTCGTGTATGCCAAACACCGCCTCAGCACTGGACTTGGCGTTTTTGGTCATCTCAGATATTGCCTTTTTGATCCTGGCGTTATCTTCCTGAATCTGCTCTTCCGTAGCCTCAAGATCTGTCTGCGACTGCGCAAAATTCTGAGCGCCGCTCTGACTATCACCTGAGCTTGAAGAGTTGTCTGCCGCCTCAACTTTGAGCTCAATAGCAGGAGCTGCTGCTTCTTGATTTGCAATTTCAGACTGAGACTGATTCTGTTCAGTTATCTGCGTCTTAACCTGTGGCATAGACTGCTGAATAAGCGGACTAAAGCCATTAATTGCATCAATTCCCATAATCCTATACCTCCATGTAAATACACGGCAGAGTCAACATGTGCATATTTATCTGCACAATATGAGCGCAGTTTATACACGATTTCCTATCCTCTATATCGGATATGAAGGTTATTTCTTTATGCTTTTTTATCCCAAAAACAAAAAATTTATATAAATTTTAGAATTTCAGGCAATACTACGTCATATGAATATTTCTCAAAAACTTTTTTTCGGCCCTTCTCAGCAATAAATCTGCGCTCGTTTTCATGGTCAATGTAATATGCCACTTTCTCGAGCAGTTCCCCGGGCGTCCTTGCCATCACCAGTTCTTTTCCGTCTTCAAAACACTCTTCTATCTCCTGTTGCCAGGTAGTTATAAGAAAACCACCTGCTCCCAGAACATCCATGACTCGAAGCGGCACACCTGTTGATATGCATCTGAATGTCATATTGATGTTGACCTTGCTGCGCCTGAATATCAGAGGCATCTGATCGTAATAATCCGCAATCCCCATGTTGGTAACCCCGGGAACAGGCTTTGCATCCGGCGTGGTATACATGACTGTATCAAAACGCCTTCCAAACTCCTCAAGTATACTGCGCCTTTCAAGCACGGTAACTTTCTTCCTCAATATGTCACGGATTACTCTGTCATAATCAATCCTGAATTTCCCTGTATCCTCAAAAGTCAGATTCTGCCTGAGTTCATCCATTACAGCGTCATCTATGACTCTTTTGTCCCCTATTATATCCCGGCCGTATATCTGCTGCTGAGAAAAAAACACATCGTCCAGATACTCCCCAAGTGCAGCGCTGATAGGAGCCTTATCATAAAAATTAAACTCGTTGTCGTAAAGATTACCAAGAAAGGTAACATCGTGAAGGTAGTTTGCCGCGGAACCGCATTCTCTTTTACCCCGGTCATCCTCTAAGTAAAGCCTTCCTAGACGCTCCGAATTGACAGCCAGAGGAGTATGATGCACTGTCTTTACCCCTGCAGACTGCAGTTCCTCGCATAAAGCCCTGTCAAAAATATGAATGTGATTTACTTTATTATTAATGGTGTCCGAATATAAGGGATAATGGGGGCAGTCAAAGACCCAGGATACATATGGCATTTCATACTTTCGGCATATATCAGACACCTCAGGAAAGTAGTCAAAGCTGAATACACAGTCATAAAAAGCCTTACCCGCCTCATCCTGCCTAAGTAGCATACCTTTCAAATCAGCCGACTTTATGGGACTCAGATCTTCATTCCTGTATCTGCTCTTCATCGTATCCACATGATATCCCAGCCTTGCCATGGCATCCCGGCAATCCCTGCCGTTAAATTCATCCCAGTCGAAATACAGTATTCGCATTACTTTCCCCTTGCTCCGGGCCATTATCCAAAAAGCGCCCCACACAACGTGCAGAGCGCTTAAAGAATCACACTAAAGCCGGCAAGTCCTTATCAAAGCATTTTCTTCAATGCCTCAAGTCCTGCCACATCTGTAGCTTCCTTGTTCTCATTCTGGATCTGGATATAAACTTCTTTTCTGTAGATGGGAATATCCTTCGGAGCCGAGATACCGAGCTTGATCTGATCTCCCCTGATGTCCAGAACGGTGATCTCTATGTTGTTGTTGATAACGATCGCCTCGTTCTTTTTTCTTGATAATGCTAACATAATCAGCCCTCCTTAGCTTCCTTATTTTTCTGCAGTATCTCGTAAATGGGGAACTTAACAGGATAGTCATCGTTCTCAACGATACACTGAGCAGCTTTCATATCTTTTACATTGATGATGAAAGGTCCCATCAGGTTTACTGTCATCTTCTGGAGGTCATGGGGAACTGTAACTGTTACAAGAACCAGTATCTCCTCATCGGTTAGTTCGCCAATATCCTCAATCTTAGCCTTATCAATGTCCGGGTTATAGCCAGGGCAGACAATAAGCGGGTCCATTACAGGCATTGCGAAGTCGGGTTCATCAATGGACTGAAGCCATTTAATGGTATTAACATCGTCATCGTTATCAAAAAGCAGTGTGAATCTCTTAAGATCGGGAAATCCGATAATTCCATGAGGAAAATCGATTATCTTGCTATCGTCAACGTTTACTTCGCCAAATATTCTTGTAATAAGCTTCATTTTGTAACCTCCATTGTTGTGGATTTATGCTACGTATTAATTATATCGCAATATCGTTAAATTGAATACACAATTTATATTTTTTAAAATCACGCTGCCGGTGACTTGGTTCACCTTTTAGATGTAGTTCATCAGCGAAGTCTGGCTGATCTTGCCTGTAGCCATGAGGCTGGCCTCGTAGGTTATCTGGGCTGTTGTAAGCTGTGTTGCAGCCTCCGCAAGGTCAATATCTTCGTTGTCGGACTGCAGTGTCTTAAAGGTTGTGGTCTGGTCCATGAGGCGGGAATTGATAAGATCGAGTCTCTTTGCTCTTGTTCCATTGTCTGTAACCGCAATATTGGCCACATCCAGTGACTTCTGCATGGAAGTGATCTTGTGCTCAAATTCCTGCTGGAGCTCTTCCCTGAGGTAATCGTATGACTTTTGTGCTGAGGCAAGTTCCTGGCTGACTTTGATTTTTTGGTCTTCTCCAACAGCTGATTCCTGTTTGTCCTTCAGGGTCTTTATGATTGTGGCCAGCTGCTGAAGCTCGCCCAGCATCTTTGAGAGGTCATCCACATCTCTTTTCACATTGGTGGTGAAAACTGCGTCTGCCGTTGTGTTTACCACTACCGACTGCGCGAAGCCCACATCGTAGGCTATATCGTGGTTCGCTGTTCCCTTGTTGTACAGGATCTCTTTTCCGTTCTCATCTATATAATTGGTTGAGAACAGGTTCTCGGGTCTGATGTCACCCTTTATCCACTCCTTCTTGTCGTAAACCACGTCGATGCTGTTGGCATTGATGATATCGGGAAGGGTGGAGAGCTTGTTTCTGAGGTTCTCGTTAAGGAGCACCTCGCCGGTTGCTGCATTAAGGTATGCCCGCATACCATTGGGATTATTGTAGAGATCCTCGTAAGCGTCGTCGATCTGCTGCTCTGTGCTGGTGGTGTAAAGAATGTGCTCCTCATCCATCACCAGTGTTGTCTCTATATAGGAAGAATGAACACTTCCGTTTCCTGTCAGCTGAACCACCTGATTGCTGTAGGTTCCGTCGCCGTTGTCTGTGGCGATGTTGTTCTTAACCGTAAAGGTTCCGTCACTGTTAACTGTGGCAAAATATCCCTCACGGCTAAGGCTCATGGAATAGCTCTGTCCGATGGCGGGAAGAAGCGGTACCTCCAGAGGCGGGATCTGTCCGTCTTCTGTGGTGTAGGTAACGGTTGAAACCTGTCTGTTAACGATCTCAGTGTTAGCCGACTGGATAACTGAAGGGCTCTTTGTTCTCTTGTTGTCATCAAAAAGACCTTCCGATGTGAGGTAGAATTCGTAAGTCTTTCCGTTTACTGCGTCGATTCCGGTGATATTGTAGGTGCCATCGCCGTTCTTAAGGGCCTTGTAGGTGATTCCCTCGCTGGTAACCTGGAAGTCGGTTGCCGGTGAATTAATGGGTAGTGCCACATATCTTGTGACGCCGTCCTCGTCCTTGAAAGTCAGGTCGATGGTGGGCTTTGTTGTGGAAACGCTGCTGGTGGCGGGCTGCTTCATGTCCTGTCTGAACTTGAGCTCAACTTCGCTGCCCTCGCCGTATCTGTAATTTAAATTGTCATAGGAGAGGCGGATCCTTCCGACGGTTGTCTCAACAATCTGACTCTCCAGTGTAGCTGAGGAATCGGCATTTAATATAGTGGAAGAATCCAGAAGGTGCTTGCCAATGATCCTGCTGGAGGTGCTGACAGCCCCTGCTCTGAACTCGTCGTTGATATCCCTGTAATCTGCGGTGGAAGCCTTATCGAAGGTCAGTGCAGTATCAGTTCTGTATCCGGTAAAGATATATCGGCCTGCATAATCCACATTACCAGTGGCGTAATACTCATCTGAAAGAGCATCCATCTGTGAAACGATGGTGGCAAGGTCGTCAAGGGTCAGATCCTTGTTGGCACCTTTGGTTGCCTGCTTTACGCAGTCAGTAAGAACTGAGGTCACGGTTGAGAGCGCATCCGCAGTTACTTCCAGCCAGCTCTGAGCGTCCTTGGCGTTCTTCTCGTAATATTGGGACAGCTGTGTAACGTTGCTGCGAAGCCTCAGGGCTCTTATGGCAATAACAGGATCATCGGAGGGCCTCGTTATCTTTTTTCCCGTGGCCATCATGGTGTTGAGCTGGTCCTCCGAAACCTTGTTGCTATTTATGTTGTACAGTGAATTATTCTGCATGATCTTGTTGGTGATGCGCATTTAAAGCTCCTTTCACAAGGTAGTTCCGCTCTCGCTTTGCTCGCCGGAACAAACTTCGATCACGAAAATCAGAGATTATCTATCTCAGTTTCGGAAAAGGACAGTCCATTGTCCCAAAACAAGCGCATCCATGCAGATTATTAGATTTACACATATAATATCGGCAGTTTATACTCCGGTCTCAAGTATCAATCTGTCATAAATTTCTGTAAGTGTCTGGATCATCTTTGATGAAAGTGTATATGCATTCTGATATTTAACCAGGTTTGAAGCTTCTTCGTCCTCATCGACGCCGGCATCCGACAGTCTCTGATTCTTGATGGTCTTCTCCAGGGAAGAATAGGTATCTTCAAGAGTGTTGGAATTGCTCTTGTTCAGTGCCACATCCGCCAGAACCTTGGTCAGGAACTCGCCGGAAGAAGCACCTCTGAAAATCTTCTGAGTATCCAGCATCTCCTTAAGGGTCTTTAAGTTTCCAAACTCCGATTCGCCCTCGGTGAGGTCTGCCTTGGTGGCCAGTCTGTTGGAATTATCCAGCACAACCGAGTTTACAGTGAAGTTGCCACCCTTCAAGAAGTAGTAGCCCTTGTACTCGGAAAGGGAAGTCAGCTGCTCGTAGCTGTACTCTGCTGCTGAGTTTGTGTCCATTGCTCCGGTCAGAAGATTCACACCCTGGAGGGAATCTGATGTATAGCCCGTTACCATGATCTTGTTCACTTCCTCTGAGAAGTGCCTGATCCACTCGTTCATCTGCTCCATATAATAGGGAATTCCCTGGTAGCTGTTTGCATAGCCGATGGACACGTTGGTTCCGGGATCGGGAATACTTGATATGTTCTCAGGATTTAATCTGAATTCGTAGGTTGAATCTCCGTTGTATCCCCAGCTGTCGTACTTATAGTACTTGGCACCGATCTTGATGGAGCCTTCAGGAGGAAGTGTACACTTTGCCATATCCTTGAGATAGGAATCCGTAACGTTTACGGTAACTACCACTGTTCCGTCAGTCTTCTGCTCAACGCCGCCTGCGGGGCATTTGCCATGGAAATACTGATTGTTGTTTCCGTCTCTGATGGCAAGAAGTCCCTGAAGCTCTCCGCCGATGAGCTTTGAATCCAGGGAGAAGTTTGCCAGCTCTGCTACGTTGTCTCCGTCCCTGTAGTTGCTGCCTGCCCACTTGATATCGAAAAGTCCGTTGATATCGTTCTGATTGGTGGGCGCGCCCTCTGCTCTGGAAACGCAGATCATCTGCTTGAACTCGTAGGTATCAACCAGCTCGTATCCGCCTGCAACCCACACCTGGAACCTTGTGGCGCCTGTGTCTCTGTCGGGCTGGGTCTCATCGATGATAGGGGATTCCTTGGTCTCTACTGAAACGATCTTAGACAGGTCGTCCACCAGCATATCTCTTTTGTCCCTGAGTTCGTTTGCGGTAGTGCCTGTCATCTCGATTATATTGATCTGTTTGTTTATTGAAGCGATCTCTCTTGCCATTGAGGTCACTCTGTCTGCACAGAGCTTAACCTCAGAGTTGATGTCGGCCTGAAGGCCCTGAACGCTGTTGTATACGTTATTGAAATACTCTGTGACACTCTTGAGGCTGGACATGAATGCTGACTTGCTCTCGGTTGTGCCTGCTGCAGTCATAACCGACTGCATTGTAGCCTGCATTTTATTGAAAAGAGATGAGAATCCGGTAGTTCCGTCGTCCTCGAGATAATCCTCTATGAGTCCGTTATAGTAATTCTTCTGGGAAACCTCTCCAAGAAGAGTTTCGTTATTCCTGAACTTCACATCGTAGAAGCTGTCCCTTACTCTCTCAATCGCAAGAGTGTCAACGCCTGCACCGGCGCAGCCGTAGGTGGCAAAGACCCTGAGGGCATCTGTCGCTTCCTGCTTCACCTGCTGCCTGCTGTATCCATCGGTGTTGGCATTGGATATGTTATTGGCTGTGGTGTTGAGAGCTGCATTTGCTGCTCTCAGTCCCGATGCTGCGATATTCAGTCCAAAGAATTGTGATACCATATCTTTTCTCCTTATGCCCCCGGAGCTATGTTATGCTCCCAGAGTAGATACAAGGTGTTCAAGCATTTCGCTTACTACATTTATATATCGGCTGGAGGCGTTGTAAGCATTCTGGAACATGATCATGAATTCAAGTTCTTCGTCGCTGGATACTCCGACAATCTGCTCTCTTGCAGATTCAACGGAGGAAACTGTCTGTTCCTGTGCCTCCTTTATGCTCTTATAAACATCACCGGAGTTAGCCACCTGTGAAACCAGGCTGTTGTAATAGGTAATGAAGCTGTTCTTGGTGGTCACGTTGGGATTGAGCACATATGTCTCTTTTGTAAAAGCTTCCTTGATCTTAGTGGTGGTGGCGTTGTCTTCGTTTCCGTCTATGGTCCTGAAGGTGAAAAGAGTCGGCTCCTGAACCATCAGCGGATTCACCTGGGAGTTCTTGATGGTAAAGCCTGTAGGGATCTCACCTGCCGGATACTTGACGTT
>JAILFT010000024.1 GCA_024697425.1 Butyrivibrio sp.
GGAACATTCAGAAGCTCTTCTCTTGCCTTGAACTTACCGTTCTCTTCTCTGTAATCAACGATGTTTTTGGCAATGGTCTTGCTTATACCTGAAATATACTGAAGAAGCGGTGCTGATGCAGTATTGAGATCAACACCCACCTTGTTAACACAGTCCTCGACTACACCCTCAAGGGTCTCGCCAAGTTTCTTCTGGTTCATGTCATGCTGATACTGGCCTACACCGATGGACTTGGGATCGATCTTAACCAGCTCTGCCAGAGGATCCTGAAGTCTTCTTGCGATGGATGCGGCACTTCTCTGTCCCACATCAAACTGAGGGAACTCCTCTGTTGCCAGCTTACTTGCAGAGTAAACGGATGCACCGGCCTCATTTACGATAACGTACTGAAGAGGGCGCTGCAGTTCCTTTATCAGTTCAACGATAACCTGCTCGGATTCTCTTGAAGCGGTGCCGTTTCCTACGGAGATAAGGTCTACATTATATTTGTCAATGAGCTTCCTGAGCTCTGCCTTGGACTCCTCAACCTTATTCTGGGGAGCGGTGGGATAAATGACCTTGGTATCCAGAACCTTGCCGGTGGCATCAACGATGGCCAGCTTACATCCTGTTCTGAAAGCGGGGTCCCATCCAAGAACCGTCTTGCCGGCAATGGGAGGTGCCATGAGAAGCTGGGTTAGGTTCTTGCCGAATACTGAAATGGCGCCGTCCTCAGCCTTCTCTGTAAGTTCATTTCTGATATCACGCTCAATAGCAGGCGCTATAAGTCTCTCATAGGCATCCTGATTGATCTCCTCAATAACGGGAGTGGTGATGGGGTTGTCATTTTTAAGCATTTTCTTGTTGAGGAACTGAAGGATTTTCTCCTCAGGGGCCTCAATCTTAACCACAAGGAATTTCTCAGCCTCTCCTCTGTTGAGAGCCAGAACTCTGTGACCCAGAACCTTCTTAACAGGCTCCGAGTAGTCGTAGTACATCTCGTATACGGACTGAGCCTTCTCATCCTTGGCCTTACTGGTCAGTACGCCTTCCTCCATGGTTGCTTCACGGATATAGGTACGGAAATCCGCATTGTCCGAAACATCCTCGGCGATGATGTCCATTGCTCCCTGAAGAGCTTCTGCCGCATCATTAACGCCCTTTTCCTCATCTATAAAGGCCGCAGCCTCCTCCTGAAGAGGCTTTGTGGTCTCCTGCAAAAGAAGAATCTCTGCCAGAGGCTCAAGGCCCTTCTCTCTGGCAACACTGGCCCTTGTCTTTCTCTTGGGTCTGTAGGGAAGATAGAGATCCTCGATGGCTACCATGGTCTCTGCAGCAATGATCTTCTCCCGAAGCTCATCTGTCATCTTGCCCTGCTCCTCTATGGAAGCAAGCACCTGCTCTCTTCTCTCCTCAAGGCTTCTCAAATACTTAAGCCTCTCGTCCAGGTTACGAAGCTGCTCATCGTTAAGGGATCCTGTCACTTCCTTCCTGTATCGGGAAATGAAGGGAATGGTGTTGCCCTCATCGATCAGCTTAACAGCCGCCTCTACCTGCCACTTTTCTACGCCAAGTTCTTCTTTGATCTTTAATACAATGTCCATAAAAAACCTCTCCAAAAACCAAAATACGTTCTGCTGCGGATAAACCCTGTGGGAAATTTCGATAAAACTTTCGTAAACAGAACACACTTCCTTATTATACCAAGCCTTTCAGTCAGTTTTCAAGACTCGGCAAGACCCCGCAAACATTGAAAAAGACGCTGCTTTATTGTAGAATCTATAGTAAGTATAAGTATTTGAGGAAGTATTGATGGGAGAAAACGGGGACAACAATTACTATTACAATAACTATGACTACAACAAAGCTCATAACGAGCTGGATCCGCACGTAGCCATGGCAGGCACGGCCCTTATTTTAGGGCTTGCTTCCATACCCTTATGTTTCTTTCTTAACATAGGAGTTGTCATCGGTGGTATCGCCATAGTGATGGCTCTTTTGTCCAAGGGAACTATGGAGAAATTCCTGCCACAGGCCAGGCGGGCAGTCATATTCGGAATCCTGGGAATAGTCCTGGGATACAGCGTAATGATCTATGACGTGCACAAGGTACTGACCGATCCTCAGTACCATGAGCAGTTAAACCAGATGTCAC
The DNA here is from genome assembly GCA_024697425.1 of Butyrivibrio sp. Classification (GTDB taxonomy): domain Bacteria; phylum Bacillota; class Clostridia; order Lachnospirales; family Lachnospiraceae; genus Butyrivibrio. The sequence continues at coordinate 2,135 of JAILFT010000024.1, forward strand.
AGCAGATGAACGGTGTCAGCTTTGACGATATGCTCAAGGAAATCGGAGTTTCCCTCGACGGTAACTGATTCTTTTCCGGGGCATATGAAATGAGGTGCCTATGAGTATGATCGGTGCTATCGGAAGTGGATATGGTGCTTATGCAAGCCAGATGTCTATGGCGGCAGCCGGCGGCGGATATGCGGCAGGCGGCGCAGGCAAGGCTGAGGAAGCAGGCAAGGCGATACTGAATCCGGGGCAGTCCACAGAGGCCAAGCCCGGCAAGAGAGTGTCTCCGGCAGAGTGTGAGACCTGCAAGAACCGCAAGTATCAGGACGGTTCCGACGAGATGGTTTCCTTCAAGAGTGCCCAGCACATTTCCCCTCAGGCGGCAGCCTCAAGAGTTCGCGGCCATGAGGCAGAGCACGTGAGCAACGCCTACAAGGATGCGGCCATGAATAACGGCAAGGTCCTTCAGGCATCGGTATCAATCAAGACAGCAGTATGTCCGGAGTGCGGACGAACCTATGTGGCAGGCGGTGAGACCTGCACCAAGATAGCATATTCTAACGAAGAAAATCCTTATATACAGGCGAGAAAGAACATGAACAAGCAGGGCTTGCTGGGGGCAAACGTTGACCTCGCCGGATAAGGTGGGGAGCGCTTTTTCATGAGCAGTATGAAATCATCTGCAGAACTTAAGGGAATTGCCAAAGAGAAATCACTGGGTAAATACGGTACCCTCATAGGTGCCAACATTATAATCTTTGCCATTCAGATCCTGGCCACCGGCTTCACAACAGTGGCTGCTTCAGGCAATATCGCCATCATTATCATCAACAACATCATAACTCTGATAGTGAATATCCTTCTGGGCCTTCTTGTGTCCGGCAAGGCTTATCTTTATATGAATCTTTTGTATTCTCAGACCGTGGCCACCTCGGACATTTTCTTTGGTCTTAGGCAGTCTCCGCAGAAGGCGGTCATAATCCAGTCGGTGTTTGTGCTGGTGGATTTCCTTGTGAGCATACCGAGCCAGATCCTGCTTGTATTCTATCAGCAGAACCAGAATCAGCAGCTGTTTACCGCTCTGCTTACGGCTCTTTTCCTGGGTCTTGTGGTGAATATCCTTGTTTCCCTCACCTACTCCCAGGCATTTTTCCTTCTCCACGATTTTCCGGGAAGGTCGGCAAAAGAGCTGCTGGCCACCAGCCGAAGGCTTATGAGGGGCAACAAGCTGCGACTCTTTAGCCTGAACGTTTCCTTTGTTCCGCTCTATCTTCTGGGATGCATTTCCCTGTTCGTACCTCTTCTGTGGGTCAGCGTCTACAGATACGCTTCCACCTGCGCATTCTATCAGGACCTTATGGCCAGCGCTGCTTCCGGAGAGAACTAAGTTTTTTACTCAAATATCATCATTAAGGATGGACACATATGGATTTAATTGATGCACTTAAAGCTATCGACAAACCCCACGAAGACGACGTTCTTAGCAGGCTCTTTACCCCCTGGGGTGAGAAGCTTGACCCTGATAACGTTCTTGCCGAATACCCGAGACCACAGTTTGTCAGGGACAGCTACATTAACTTAAACGGCTACTGGGAGTATTCCATCGTGCCACAGCCTTCCGAATTTGACAACAAGAGCCTCAACAAGGCCTTTGCACAGCAGATCCCAAGCCACATGGATGGCAGGATCCTGGTTCCTTTTTCACCGGAGGCCATGCTCTCGGGAGTGGAAAAGAAGCTTCTGCCGGACCAGTACCTCTGGTATAAAAGGACACTTCCGGTTTTAAAAAGAGATCACGAAAGCTCCAGGTTCCTTCTGCACTTCGGCGCAGTGGACCAGTTCGCGGACGTATATGTGAATTCCTCCTTTGTGGGTTCCCACAGCGGCGGATATCTTCCCTTTACCCTTGATATAACAGAATATCTGAAGTTTTCCGAGGACGGAACTAAGACCCTTGAAGATAACGAGCTGTGCGTCAGAGTAAGGGATACCAGCGATTCCTCCTATCACAGCAGAGGCAAGCAGACCTTAAAGCGCGGCGGCATGTACTACACCTGCCAGAGCGGAATCTGGCAGACTGTCTGGATTGAGGAGGTTCCCGAAACTTACGTAAGCAGGATAAAGATCACTCCCGGCCAGGATCTTCAGACCGTATCCATCCGGGTTTCCACCAGCAGCCCCTGTAAGGTGACTGTTAAGATACCGGGACATGAAATGGTGCGCTCTCCCGAGAGCACAGGAAGTCACGACAGGAATGCTTCGGAAGAGTCCGCTTCCTCGGACACCTGTCCCTGCAACCTGGGAGTTCAGGCCAATTCCGGGGCCGGACACTATGATTTTGAATTCAGGATTGAGGAGCCCCATCTTTGGTCTCCCGAGGATCCTTTCCTGTATCCTCTTGTGATCGAGGCAGGAAGCGACAACGTAAGGTCCTATTTTGCAATGAGAAGTTTTACCGTAGAGCCCGACAGCGAGGGCATCTACAGGTTTTTCCTGAACAAGAAGCCCTACTTCCTTATGGGAGTTCTGGACCAGGGTTACTGGCCCGACGGGCTTTATACCGCCCCCTCCGACGAGGCGCTGATCTTTGACATCAAGGAGATGAAGAGGCTCCACTACAACATGCTCCGCAAGCACATCAAGGTTGAGGCCGCAAGATACTATTACCACTGCGACCGCCTTGGAATGATTGTCTGGCAGGACATGGTGAGCGGAGGTTCCTCCTATGCCAAGCCCGTGGTCTCCTATCTGCCGACTCTTTTCCCGAAGGTGTTCGGAAGGATGAACGATGGCCCTTCCCATTACAAGACCTTCTCCAGAGGGGATTCCCAGGGCCGCTCCGAGTGGCTTCAGGAGATGCTCGCCACGATCAAGCACCTTTATAACGTGCCCAGTATCGCAACCTGGGTTCTGTTCAACGAGGGCTGGGGGCAGTTCAATGCCGCAGGTGCCACCACCATGGCAAAAGACCTGGATCCTACCCGTCCAATCGACCAGGCCAGCGGCTGGTTTGATGAGGGCAGCGGAAGTTTCAGAAGTGTCCACAACTATTTCAGACCTCTGTCCGTTGAAGTAAACAACGAGAACCGCGCCTTTGTGATATCGGAGTACGGCGGACTCGCCTGCCATATCGACGGTCACAGCAGCGTGGACAGGGTCTACGGATACAAAAAATACGACACCCTGGATGAACTGGGTGTCGCATACTACAATCTTGTGAACGGCTCCATGAAGCCCCTTATCGCCAAGGGTCTTTCCGGAGTGGTATATACACAGCTTAGTGATGTCGAGGAAGAGGTAAACGGCCTTATCACCTATGACAGGCGCATTACCAAGATCAATCCGGATCTTGATCCCAACATGACCTCCGGCATCAACAATCAGTAACTTTATCAGTAAACTTCAACCTGACCGTTGAAGATTTTCTTAAGCTTGTTCTTTACGGAAATATAGGCCGGTATCAGGAAGGCATCCGCCAGTATCCATGCGATGGGGCTGGCGAAGCAGATTGCCGGGAAGCCAAATATCGGAACCAGCACCACTGCCACCAGGGTTCGGCCTATCATCTCCATAACTCCCGCCAAAACCGCAAACATTGAAAAGCCCATGCCCTGGATCAGGAATCTGACTATGTTAACAAGGGCCAGGGGAATGTAGAAGGCGCTGTTGATGATAAGGTATAAATGTGCGTTATCAAGGCAGGCCACATCTGAGGCCTCCAAAAAGATCATGGCAAAGTTTCTTCCAAAGAAGTAAAGCACTAAAAATGCCAGGATCGAGTAGCCGCAGCCAAGCTTCACTGCTGCCACAAGCCCCTGCTGAAGATGCTCCAGCTTTTTTGCCCCGACGTTCTGACCGCCGTAGGTAGCCATAGTGGAACCGAGGGCGTCAAAAGGAATGCAGAAGAACATGCCTACTTTGGCCGCTGTTGTAACCGCAGCCGCAGCATCTGTTCCCAGGCCGTTGATGGCCATCTGAAGGATAACACTTCCTATGGCAGTGATGGAATACTGCAGTCCCATAGGGACTCCCATGTTCAGTAGGATAAGGAAATGTGACCGGTCAAGCTCCCAATCCTCTTTCTGCAGGTGGAGAATGTCCATCCTGCGGATTATGAACACCAGGCACATGATGCCGGAGATTCCCTGTGACAGCACTGTCGCAAGGGCTGCTCCCGTGATCCCCATGTGAAAGGGCACGATAAACAGAAGGTCCAGGAAAATATTGATGATGGAGGCAATGATAAGGAACTGTACCGGATGCTTGCTGTCCCCAAGAGCTCTGATGACGCCGGAGAGCAGGTTGTACATATAGGTAACCGGGATTCCCAGGAAGATCACGATGATGTAGCCGTAGGCGTAATCGATAACATCTGCGGGAGTGCGCATGGCTATAAGGATCTGTCTGCAGAACACGCTGACAAAAAATGTCATCACAACCGCAAAGATCGAACAGAGAATGATGGCGTGGGATACGAACTTCCTCATGCTCTTAAAGTCCTTGGCTCCGAATCTCTGGGCAACAGGAATGGCAAAGCCGTTACATACGCCCATGCAGAATCCCATGATCAGGAAGTTCACGGCGCCGGTGGTGCCCACTCCCGTATATGCCTCTTTTCCCAAAAACCAGGAAACAATGGCGGTATCAATGATGTTATAAAGCTGCTGGAAGAGCATGCCCCAAAACAGGGAGAGTGCAAATCCAATGATCAGTTTCATGGGATTGCCAACTGTCAGATCCCTTACTATTGATTTCTTTTGCATAAATATCCTAACTGTCGCTTTAGCGAACGAAAATAAACATACGTTACAGTAACAGACAAAATGTAAGTCTACTACAATATCAATAATAATCAAGCACAATTTCGCCAAAAATACCTGCGGAAATATCCGCATAACAAGAGCATATTTCACAAATATCGTGTATAATAACTTTATCTTAATGGCGCCGGCGGGCTTTTGGGGAGCCGCAGGGCGCAGAAACGGGGAAAAGATGGACAATAAAAAAGCTGTGGTTTCTCTGGGACATGAGGCTCTCGGCGTTACCACCAACGAACAGAAAAATGCCACAAAGGTTACAGCAAAGGCTCTGGCAGACCTAATCGAAGCCGGCTACCAGCTGGTGATCACACACAGCAACGGCCCGCAGGTCAGCATGATCCACAAGGCCATGACAGAGCTCCACAGGATATACATTGATTACACACCGGCTCCCATGTGCGTATGCAACGCCATGAGCCAGGGCTATGTGGGATTTGATATTCAAAACTCCTTAAAGACAGAGCTCACAAGCCGCGGGATCTCAACTCCTGTCAGCACAATTCTCACACAGGTTACGGTAGATCCCTATGACGAGGCTTTCTATGCACCCACCAAGGCCATCGGACGCAACATGTCCAAGGAGGACGCTGACACAGAGGTGAAAAAAGGCAACTTCGTAAGGGAGGAGCCCGGCAACGGCTACAGAAGGATAATTGCCGCGCCCAAGCCCATCGACATCGTGGAGATTGATGCGATACGCGCACTGGTGGATGCAGGTCAGGAAGTCATCGCCTGCGGCGGAGGCGGAATCCCGGTTATAGAACAGGGGCACGTACTCAAAGGAGCTTCTGCGGTTATAGAGAAGGATGCCATCGCAGGCAAGCTTGCAGCGGATCTTAAGGCAGACAGGCTCATTATTCTGACCTCAGTGCCTTACGTATATCTCAACTACGAGACTCCCGAGGAGACCCCCATCGCCAGAATGACCGTTACCGAAGCCCAAAAGTACATCCGGGATGGCGAGTTCGGTGAAGTGGATATGCTTCCCAAGATTGAAGCAGCAATCGAGTTCCTCTCAGCTAATCCTGACGGATCGGTGCTTATAACATCACTTACTTCCGTAGCAGATGCCCTTAAGGGCAAGGCCGGAACCATGATCGTAAACGGATAAAAAATAAGAGTCAATGCGGAGCGCCCATGGCGTTTCACATTGACTCTTTTTTATTACTTAACTGTCTTCTTAACTATCTTAAACGGTACTTCCAGGATTCCTCCATAATATTCCTTTCCCTTGATGATCATCACAGCTGTACCCATTTCCACATTGTTTCTGAATCCAAGGATCTCATAATCATTGTTTGAAAGTGAGGAATAGGATTTTCCTTTCAGCTTCACATAAATATCATTCTGGAAAAAGATTTGTGGCTCTCCGGTATATTCCTTGTAGGGGGTTGTCTTCCCGTCTCTGAGTGTTACCACGGCATCTTTAATGCTCTTATTGACAATTCTGTAACTGCCTCTGGCTTCTTTCCCGGCATAATTGCCTTTTCCTGTTACAGCAACTTCCAGCGTTACGCCCAATCCGCTGTTGTAAGAATCAATATCTTCTATCTCAGCTTCATCACAAAGATATTCAAAATCCGTGTCATAGTCTACACCGGGCTGCAGCTTTGCACCATTGATGTCATATACAGCTACTGATGTCTTTGCATTTCCCTTTTTATATTCATAGGCTACATCATCAGCTACAACAGTACATTTACTGAAGTCTGCGGGAACAATCTCAAAAGTATCCGTAAAGCTGCCCTTAAATTTACCTTTCAGAGTAACTGTCACCTTAGCTGTTCCCTGCTTTTTATTGTCCTTATAGGAAACAGTGTAATCAACGCCCTTTGTAAGGAACTCATCACCAAATTTCACCACCGGTTCAGGACAGGCCCCGCCTTTGGTGTAGGTCACCTTCTTATCAACCTTAACGGAGAATGCGTCTTCAGCATACTTTTTATCCATTACATTTATTCTGAAGGTCCTGGTTATGCTTCCAATATAGCCATTGACACCGGTAATGACTATTTTTGCGGTTCCGGGATTGACGTTATTTACGTACCTGTAGGTCCACTGAACAGCCCTCTTCCGGGAGCTATCGTCCATATCCCTGAACTTGCTCTCCTCCATGGAATTCATAAGGTATTCCTTATCAGCCCTGGAATTCTTCTGGAAGAACAGTTTCAGATCCATGGTCTGGGCTTTGCCGGAATAGTTCCTGTTCTCTATACCCTCTGTCTTGGCGGACTTGATATTTGTTCCGGGTATGGTGAAGGTCTTTTTCACAGTACCGCTGTAGCGCCTGCCCATTCCGACAATATACATTGTTGCCGTACCGGCAGAGGTGTTGTTTTCGTACCTTATTGTATAGTCAGTGCCATAAACAAGTTTATTCTCTGCCACCCTGTTCTTTGCGGATTTGCTGTCTTTATACAATTCCAGTGTCTGCTCAACAGGATCTCCGCCTTCATAGGGCATCACCTTTGCAAAGCCCACGATCGAAGCTTTGCTCATGGGAACAGCTGTAACTTTAAAGCTGACATACCTCTCTCCCACGTACTTCTCACTGCCCGGAGCTGCAGAGATTGTTACTCTGTTAGTGCCGATAACCGGAGGATTGTCAAAAGAGACTTCATAATCCACGCCTCTTACAAGAAGTGTCCTTCCGTCATATACCGTAACTACAGGCTCAACCAGTTTGCCCTCGCTGTCCAGTGTAGTATTTTTGACCGTGGCTTTCAGCTTCTCCACAGGCTTTTTATCCTGGATATGAACCGGTATGTGGATCCTGCCCGTAAAATTACCGCAGCCGTCAATCCAGACAGTATAGTCGCCCACAGCTTTATATGCATCAGCCTTATAGCTTCTGTTCTCCGGATCCAGATTCACATAAATTACTTTATAGTCGGTCTTCTCTTTGAGTACAACCGTTTTATTTCCGACAACAGCGGTAAGTTTAAACTTGGGTTTCTGGTATTTTCCGTTAGGATTAAGATATACACTGCCCCTGTCCAGGGTTAATGTCTTATCTTTATCCTTCATGGTTCCGATATTCAAGGGCTTGATGGTAAAAGAAACTGTCTTGGACCCGCTGTACTGTGTTCCCTTGAAGGTGAAAACCATCTCGGCTTTCCCGACATTCCTGTTGTTTTTGTACTTTACTGTATAGTCCTTACCGGGAGTCAGTTTCTTCCCACCGTCGCACACTTCAAGATCAGGGAAAGTAATTGCAGCACCGGTATAATAAACCGAACTCTCATATCCTGTCACAGTGATCTTGGCAGCTTCCACAGGTTCCCACTTCGCATATATAGAGGATTCAGGTTCTATCTCGCCTTTAACTATATATGTGATGGGTTCCCCTTCAAAGTCGGGATTACTATAGTAGCCTCTGAAGTAGTGTGCAGATCTTGATACTCCACCCATGTACCTCCCGTATTCGTAGAATTCTTTCCAGGGGATGGGGTATATTCCATCGTATCTATACAGGTATAAGCCTTCTCCGGTCCATTTCACATAAAGAGTAAGATCTTCAGTAACTACTTGACCTTTTGAAAACCAGTTTCTTAATGCGGAGTCGGTATACCAACCACCCACTGCTTTATCAGGGAAATACAATTGATTCTTTTCAATATCGTCTAGAATACCGGAGATAGATTCTCCCTTTTTCAGCACCACATCATCAACAGTTATGTCGCAATTAGTTACGAACCTTACGGTACACATCTCTTTGTCAACACCTGCATAAAGATCCATACTGTAATAGACAGGATTATCAAAAACCCACCTGTTGTCACTGTTATGAATATCCTTATCCTTGAACCAGCCTGTAAATGTCTGGCCCTGACCCAATCCTGCCAAATTAGCTGAAGGCTCTGAAATCTTTTTTCCCGGATCAAAAACCTTTGTATACACAAGGGTTCCTGCTACATCAAAAAAGTTTACCGTCACTTCGCCATAGGGCTCGAACACGATAGATGAATAGCTGTATGCATTTGGATCTGTGTTTTTATCCCGTATCCCATACCAGGTTTTGTCATCGGCAGGATAGTTGCAAACAAGATTATTCCCGGAATAATTAGCGCCACTATTACGCATAAATTCAGGCTTATTTCCAAGGAATGTAACAGTGACCACATTGCTGTCGCCATTCCTTCTCACCCGAGAATACATAAGCCCACCGGAAGTGATAGCCACAACACCCGGCCCAAACGTAAGGTCATCGACATATGTATATGCAAACACATTGTTATTGAAGGTCAGATTATCGCCATCGATATACGCATCAGATGCCAGCCACTCGCACTCGTAGAAAGCTTTCTCTCCAAGATAGGTAAGGGTAGGCGGAAGATGAAGCTTTGTTTCTACGGAGCCCTTTGAACAGTAGAAGGCCTCATCACCGATGTATTCTACCTTGTCCAAAACACTAAAGGTATCATCAAAATGGAAGTACTGAAAGGCGCCTTTACCGATATAAACAGCATTGGAAAGATCAACCTTAAGACTGGAGACCCCAAAATATCTGCCGCCTTTAAGAGCAAATTCTCCGATATATTCTGCGCCTTTAATACTAACGCTCTTCCCGTTTGAACCGCCAAATCCGGCCTCATAAAAAGCATAATCTTCTATAGTTTTGATATTGATCACCAGATCGGTACCGTTACACTTAAGTACCGCTTCTGCAAAAGAGTGATTACCGGCTCTTGTGAGTGATGTGGGGAATCCGCTCAGCTTGTCCGTTGTCACTCCAAAGAAACAGTAGTCTCCTATAGCGGTAATTCTGCTGTCTATATAGAGCTCTTTGTAATTGGCACATGTCCACTCAGGCAGCTGCTGGGAATGATAATCATACATCGCGCCGGTTCCGGTGAATCTCAAGACTCCGTCTTTGCAGGTGTAGGTTATGTTATTGCCTGCTTTTCCTGAGGTTAAGGTTTTTTCGATCTCTTCCCACTTAACAGTCAAAAAGGCCTTTCCGCTCTCTTTGGAAGCTCTGTAATACTGCTGGGAATCACCAGCTTGCAATCGCCTGTAAGAATCATACTTCCAAAAGCACCTTCGCCGATGGACTTAAGAGTTTTGGGAAGATATATCTTCTCAATCTGGAATCCATTATCATTGGGAGAAGCATGGCCATAACCCCAGTAGCCCCTGTCTCGCCAGAATGCATAGTTTCCC